>NZ_JAGHRL010000010.1:0-95774 GCF_017743815.1 Ruegeria sp. R8_1
GCCGCAAGACCAGCCCCCTTCTCAATGGCGCAGTCATAGCCAAGTTTCTGCAACTGCAAAGCGGACTCGGGCGTCATCGCGACCCGGTTCTCACCGTCCAGTATTTCCTTTGGTGTGCCTAGCTTCATGGGTCTGGTCCTAATGGCGTTTCTTGGGCGGCATAAGGTCGGTGATCGTGCCTTCGAACATTTCGGCCGCGAAGTTCACCGTCTCGCTGAGCGTCGGGTGAGGGTGGATCGTGTGACCGAGATCGACCGCATCAGCGCCCATCTCGATGGCCAGAGCTGTCTCGGCGATCAAGTCACCCGCGTTTGTGCCCACGATACATGCCCCCACGACGCGCTGGTCTTCGGGATTGAACAGCAGCTTGGTGATGCCTTCGGACCGGCCATTCGACAGGGATTTACCGGATGCAGCCCAAGGGAACACACCTTTTTCGACCTTGATCCCTTTGGCCTTGGCCTCGGTCTCGGTCAGGCCACACCATGCCACCTCGGGGTCGGTATAAGCGACCGAGGGGATCAGCTTGGCATCAAAGAACCGCTTGTGCCCAGCGGCCACTTCGGCGGCGACCTTACCTTCATGCACGGCCTTGTGCGCCAGCATGGGCTGGCCGACCAGATCACCGATGGCAAAAATATGCGGCACACCGGTGCGCTGCTGGTTGTCCACCGCGATAAAGCCACGTTCATCCACCACAACACCCGCCTTTTCGGCGTCGATCAGCTTGCCATTTGGCTTGCGGCCCACGGCGATCAGAACCTTGTCGAACGTGTCGGTGAAGCTTTCGCCCTTGTCATCCTCGAACGTGACTTTCAGGCCCTTTTTCTGAGGCTCAATCGCGGTCACTTTGGTCTTGAGGAAGATGTTCTCGTACCGGCCCTTAATGCGGTTCATCAGGGGTTTGACGATGTCCTTGTCGGCACCGGGGATGATTTGGTCCATCAGTTCGACCACGGTGATGTTCGACCCCAAAGCGTCATAGACGCAGGCCATTTCCAGGCCGATGATACCGCCGCCCAGAACCAGCATTCGCTTGGGTACATCCGCCAGCTCCAACGCCCCGGTCGAGTCGATCACGCGGTCGTCGTCATGCGGGATGAAAGGCAATTCAACCGGTTCAGAGCCCGCAGCGATGATACACTGGTCGAATGAAACGGTGGTCATGCCATCATCACCCACAACTTCGATCATGTTGGGGCCCGAAAAACGGCCATAGCCGCGCACGATTTGAACCTTGCGGCCTTTGGACAGACCGTCCAGACCGCCGGTCAGCTTGCCGACAACGCTGTCTTTGAAGGCGCGCAGCTCGTCCAGGTCGATCTTCGGTTTACCGAAGCTAACCCCGTGTGCGCCCATCTCTTCGGCTTCGGTGATGACCTTGGCCACGTGCAGCAGCGCTTTTGACGGGATACAACCCACGTTCAGGCAAACGCCGCCCAGTGTCGGGTTGCGTTCGATCATGACAACCTTCTTGCCCAGATCAGCAGCACGGAAAGCGGCTGTATAACCACCGGGGCCAGAGCCCAGCACAACCACCTCGGCATGTACATCGCCCTGGCCAGTCGCCGTACCGGTGGCGGCCACGGCTTGAGGCGCGGCGACGGGTGCTTCTGCCGGGGCAGCTTCGGGCGCGGCCCCATCGGCGGCTTCCAATGTCAGGATCAGCGCACCTTCCGAGACGTTGTCGCCTTCGGACACGGCAATCGAGACCACTTTGCCTGCGGCGGGGGAGGGGACCTCCATCGTGGCCTTGTCGGATTCCAGTTCGATCAGCGGATCCTCGGCGGCGACTGTATCGCCGACCGAGACAAGAATGCTGATCACGGGTACATCGGAGAAATCACCGATATCGGGTACTTTGACGTCCATCTGATCTCTCCTTACCACATCAGCTTGCGCATATCGCCCAACAGCGTCTTGAGCGTCACGCAGAAGCGCGCAGCCAAGGCGCCATCGACGGCACGGTGGTCATAGCTAAGCGACATTGGCTGCATCAGGCGCGGCACAAAGTCCTCGCCATTCCAGACCGGCGCCATTTTCGAGCGGGTCAGGCCCAAGATAGCCACCTCGGGTGCGTTGACGATGGGCGTAAAATGCGTGCCGCCGATACCCCCCAACGACGAGATCGTGAAGGTTGCGCCCTGCATGTCGTTCGACTTTAGCTCTCCTGCGCGAGCCTTGCCGGACAGCTCCATCAGGTCCTTGGAGATGTCTACAATCCCCTTACGGTCGGCATCCTTGATGACCGGAACCACCAGCCCGTTGGGTGTGTCAGCCGCAAAACCGATATTGTAGTAGGACTTGCGGATCAGCTTGTCGCCATCGGGGTGGATGGACGAGTTGAACTCCCAATGCTGTTTCAACGCACTGACCGAGGCTTTGACGACAAAGCTGAGCAGGGTAACGCGATAGCCTTCTTCCTTGGCCATCGTGTCCATTTCCTTGCGGTACTTGTCCAGATCAGTGATGTCCGCCTCGTCATTATGCGTCACATGCGGGATATTCAGCCAGGACCGGTGCAGGGCAGGGCCCGACAGCTTTTTGATCCGCGGCATTTCCACATCTTCCACGGGGCCGAATTTCGAGAAATCGACAACGGGGATCGGCGGGATGCCCATGCCGCCCGCCGCACCGGCAGCAGCCGGGGCCGCCGCGGTTGAGGTCTTCAGGAACTTGGTGACGTCTTCACGCAGGATCCGACCCTTACGGCCCGAGCCGTTGACCTTGGACAGGTCAATATCCAACTGACGAGCAAAGGCGCGCACCGATGGCGAGGCATGGGCCTTGCCGAACCCACCATCCACAACGGGTGCGGGTGCCGGGGCAGTAGGCGCTGCGGTCGGTGCCGGAGCGGCAGCAGGGGCGGGCGCAGTCTCGGCCGGGGCGGCAGAGGCCCCTTCGCCTTCCAGCAGCAGGATCAGCGCGCCTTCAGACACGTTGTCGCCCTCGGCCACTTTGATTTCCTTGACGACACCGGCCGCCGGGGAGGGAACCTCCATCGTGGCCTTGTCGCTTTCTAACTCGATCAGCGGATCTTCGGCGGCGATCGTGTCACCGACCGAGACCAGAATGCTGATGACGGGAACGTCCGAGAAATCCCCGATATCCGGGACTGTTACTTCGATTGCCATGTCTATGTCTCCTCGTGCCCCGTGGCCTTAAACCAACCGGGGGTTCGGCTTGTCGCCGTCAATTTCATATGTCTTGAGCGCTTTCTCGAGCTCGGCCTTGGTCACGGCACCTTCGCGGTACAGATCGACCATGGCGGCCGCCGCGATGTGGTTGGCATCGACCTCGAAGAACCGGCGCAGGTTCACCCGGCTGTCCGAGCGGCCATAGCCATCCGTGCCCAGCACGGTGTAGCGGCCCGGCACAAAGGCGCGGATCTGCTCGGCGTAGTTCTTCATATAGTCGGTGGCCGCGATGATCGGACCCTTTGCCTTTGACAGCTGCTCGGTCACGTAAGGCACACGTTCTTCGGCCAGCGGGTCCAGACGGTTGGCGCGCGCCGCGTCCTGACCATCACGGGCCAGTTCGTTGAACGAGGTTGCCGACCAGATATCCGAGGTCACGCCAAAATCTTTCTTCAGCATCTCGGCGGCTTTCATCGCCTGCACCAGAATGGTGCCCGAGCCCATCAGATTGACGTGCTTCTTGCCGGGCTTTTTGACCTCCTGGAACCGGTAGAGCCCCTTGATGATGCCTTCTTCTGCACCCATCGGCATATCGGGATGGGCATAGTTTTCGTTCATCAGGGTCAGGTAGAAATAGATATCTTCCTGATTGCCATACATCCGTTGCAGGCCGTGCTGGATGATCACCGCGACCTCATAGCTGAAGGTCGGGTCATAGGTGATGCAGTTCGGAATGGTGCCCGCAAGGATATGGCTGTGCCCATCCTCGTGCTGCAACCCTTCGCCGTTCAGCGTGGTCCGTCCGGCCGTGCCGCCCAGCATGAAGCCCCGCGCGCGGCTGTCGCCCGCTGCCCAGGCCAGATCGCCGATCCGCTGGAACCCGAACATCGAGTAGTAGATGAAGAACGGGATCATCGCCACGCCGTGGTTGGAATAGGACGTCGCCGCCGCGATCCAGTCGGCCATGGCCCCGGCTTCGTTGATGCCTTCCTGCAGAACCTGACCGTTGGTCGTTTCCTTGTAGAACATCATCTGATCGGCATCTTCGGGAGTATAGTTCTGACCCGCCGGGTTGTAGATGCCAACCGAACGGAACAACCCCTCCATCCCGAAGGTGCGGCTTTCATCCGGCACGATCGGAACCACGTTCTTGCCGATGCCCTTGTCGCGCAGCAGCGTGGTCAGGATGCGGACAAAGGCCATGGTGGTCGAAATCTCGCGATCCCCGGTGCCTTTGAGCTGCGCTTCGAACTTGGACAGGTCCGGGATATCCAGCGCGGGTGCAGTACTGTCGCGCTTGGGGAATTCTCCCCCAAGCGCTTTGCGCCGGTCCGCGAGATAGGCCTTTTGCGCATTGTTCAGCGACACGAACGGCGCGTTGGGCAGGTCTTCGTCGCTGACCGGGATCTGGAACCGATCGCGGAAAGCGCGCAGCTGATCTTCGGCAAGTTTCTTTTGCTGGTGCGTGGTGTTCTGACCTTCACCAGCCGAGCCCATGCCATAGCCTTTGACGGTTTTCACCAGCAGACAGGTTGGCGTGCCCTCATTCTCGGTTGCGCGCTTGAACGCAGTATAGACCTTTTCCGGGTCATGCCCGCCCCGACGCAGCGCCCAGATCTGATCGTCGGTCCAGTCTTCGACCAAAGCGGCGGTCTCGGGGTATTTGCCAAAGAAATGCTCGCGGATATAGGCACCGTCCTTGGACTTGAAGGTCTGGTAGTCCCCATCGACCGTCTCATCCATCAACTGGCGCAGACGACCGGTGGTGTCTTTCTCCAACAGCTGATCCCAGCCTTTGCCCCAGAGCAGTTTGATGACATTCCAACCTGCGCCGCGGAAGTCGCCCTCAAGCTCTTGCACGATCTTGCCGTTGCCGCGCACCGGGCCGTCCAAGCGTTGCAGGTTGCAGTTGATGACAAAGATCAGGTTGTCCAGACCCTCGCGCACGGCCAGATCGATCGCACCCCGGCTTTCAGGTTCGTCCATCTCGCCATCGCCCAGGAAGCACCACACCTTGCGGTCTGACATGTCGATATGGCCCCGGTTGTGCATGTATTTCATGAACCGCGCCTGATAGATCGCCATCAGCGGGCCCAGACCCATCGAAACGGTCGGGAACTGCCAGTAATCCGGCATCAACCACGGGTGTGGATAGCTGGACAGACCACCCCCGCTGACTTCCGAGCGGAAGTTTTCCAACTGCTCTTCGCTGATGCGACCTTCCATGAATGACCGGGCATAGATGCCGGGGATCACGTGGCCCTGAAAGAACACCAGATCGCCGCCATGGATCGCTGATTTCGACCGCCAGAAATGGTTCAAGCCGATGTCATACATCACCGCCGACGACGCGAATGAGGCGATGTGGCCACCATACTCGCTGCTGACCTTGTTGCGCCGCACCACGGTCGCCATCGCATTCCAACGATTGATCGTACGAATGCGCCATTCCATGTCCTGATCGCCGGGGAAGGCATACTGATCATCCACCGGAATGGTGTTCTGGTAAGGGGTCGTTGCCGAAAACGGCAGGGTCGCCCCGGCGGCGCGCGCCTTTTGCACCGCTTTGTCCAGCAGGAAATGCGCGCGGTTGGCGCCGTCCCGTTCGATGACGTCTTCGATGGCGTCCTGCCACTCCTGAGACTCGATTGGGTCGATGTCGGGTTCAAGGTCTTTCATGTGGCAGGGTCCTTTCTTGTGTGTGTCCGGGCGTCAGACGAAAAACTGCGCGCCGTTGGCAGAGATGGTCGAGCCGTTGATGAACTGACTGTCATCCGAGGCCAGGAAGGCCACGCAGCGGGCGATCTCCTCAGGCTCGCCCAGCCGTCCCGCCGGGATTTGCGAGATGATCGAGTCTCGGACCTTTTCCGGAACCGCCATCACCATTTCGGTTGCGATGTAGCCGGGGCAGATCGCGTTGGCGGTGATGCCCGCGCGTGCGCCTTCTTGGGCCAGCGATTTCACGATGCCCAGATCGCCCGCCTTGGTCGCAGCATAGTTCACCTGAGCGAACTGACCTTTCTGGCCATTGATCGAGCTGATGACAATGACGCGGCCGAACTTACGCTCGCGCATGCCGGGCCAGATTGGGTGAACGGTGTTGAACACACCAGTCAGGTTGGTGTCGATCACGTCTTTCCACTGGTCCGGGTTCATCTTGTGGAATGGGGCGTCGCGGGTGATGCCTGCATTGGCCACGACCACGTCGATGGGGCCAAGGTCCGCTTCGACTTGCGCGATACCTGCGGCCGAGGCTTCGTAGTCGGCGACATTCCACTTGTAAGTCTTGATGCCGGTCTCGGCAGTGAAAGCGGCGGCCTTCTCATCATTGCCAGCATAAGTCGCGGCTACATTATATCCTTCAGCCTTCAACTTTCTGGAAATCGCTTCGCCGATACCCCGGCTACCACCGGTTACAAGTGCAGTACGTGTCATTTTCAATTCCTCCAATTGGTCAGCCACCTTGACCTAACTTGTCTTGTTACGTAGCGTAATTTTCAGTGTACCGATAGGCCTGAGGGGAATACCAGCTATGCACCTCAGGAAAAGTTTAACGTTAAACTATCCCGAAAACGCCGCTCCCACTTCGAATTTTCACTTGATCCCTTCGCCATAATTGCGGGATTTTGACATCTTGCCGATCCCCGGATTGAAAGAGTTTGTCGGATCGCAACACGTGTAATGCGCCGCTAGGTCGGGCTTGGCTTTATAGAGATGCCCGACATTGTGTTCCGCCGGATATTCGGCACCACGCGCGTCGAACAGCTCTAGCATCGCAGCTTTCAGTGCTTTGGGATCTGCCCCTTTGCGCACCACATAGTCCTGGTGCATCACGTGACACATGAAGTGGCCATAGTAGAGTTTGTGCACAATCTGATTGCTGATCTCGGGCGGCAAAACCTCAAGCCAATCACGATCGTTGCGGCGCAGGGCGACGTCCAGCGCGATGATGTCCTCGACCTCATCTGCGTGAATCGCCATGTAGCGCACCGCAGCACCAGCGGCTGCAAACCGGTGCAGGCCAGCGATCTTGGCTTCGCGGGGGGTGCATTCGAAGAAACCTGCATCGCGCCCTTCGAAGAAGCCGGGCAACCAGTCGCGGATCGCTTCGATGCCCTCGTCCTTCATCTTCAGGATCAGATGATGTTCATAGGCGTCTCGGTATTCGGTCATCCTCTTGGGCAGGACCTGCGGCAGGAGGCTGACTGCGGCCTGCATGAACCGGTCGGTGAAATTGCGCAAAAACGGGATGCGCCGCAAACGTGCATCAACTGCGCCCTTCAACGCAAAGAACATCGGCAAGCGGTCCGTGCCCAGCTTGTCGATCATCCACACCGTGTCCTTACCGTAGGCCTTAGTGATGTCGAACACGTCGCGCTGCATGTACTCGGCAGAGACTGGCAGGGACGCGAATTGCGACAGGATATGCCGGCGCAGATCCGCCAGATCATCCGGAGAGTTGGTGCCGATATAGAAAACCTGTTCGGCCTCGTTCTTGGCGAAAGTGTCCAGACGCACGGCAAACACAGCCATTTTTCCGGCTGAACCCGCAGATTCAAACAGCTTGGCCTTATCCGCATTGTATCGTGCGGGCGTTTCGGCATCCACGTCGCGCACGATCTGCGCATAGTCACTGGCCGAGGCGCGTTTATTCGTGGCCCCCGGATTGCGCTCGAACTGACCAGCATCAAGATTTGACAGGATCTGTTCCGGCGTCTCACCCAGATCGATGCCCAAATGGTTGACCAGTTCCAGCGTTCCGTCTGCAGTGATGCGGGCATAGACCGACAGCTCGGTGTAAACCGGCCCGCGTTCGACCAATGAACCGCCCGAGTTGTTGCAGACCCCGCCAACAATCGACGCCCCAATGCACGAAGATCCGATCACCGAGTGCGGCTCACGCCCTATTGGGGCCAGCAACTTTTCCAGTGCAAAGAGTGTGGCGCCGGGAAAGCTGATGACTTGTTCGCCGTTGTTCAGCGGAACCAGAGTATCCATGCGACGGGTATTGATCAGAACCACATCGCGGTCATAGCGACCCGAGGGTGTTGACCCTTCTGTCAGGCCGGTATTTGCGGCCTGCATGATGACGATCTTGTCGGCGGCGACGCAGGCTTGAAGAACTTTCCACTGTTCCAGCAGGGTGCCGGGTTGTACGACGCACAGCGCCTCGCCCTCACCCGACCTGAACCCACGGCGGAACCGCTCGGTCGCGCGTGCGCCGGTCAGCACATGGCGTGACCCGACGATTGCGCGGAAGTCGGATATGAGGGCATCGTTGGTCATGCCGCGTTCCGATGCGCCTGTCCCTGAACCGTCACCGGGTCGCGAAACCGCAGATTGGCGCGCGACAGTTGATCAACCCGCGTGACGCCCATCAGCTTCATGTCGCGCTCGATCTCGGCCCGCATCAGTCCCAGCGCCCGTTCGACGCCGGGCTGTCCAGCAGCCGCCAGCGGATACAGATAGTGCCGTCCGACACCAACGGCTTTGGCCCCCAGCGACAGCGCCTTCAGCACATGCGTGCCGCGTTGAATGCCGCTGTCCATCATCACGTCCAGCTTGTCGCCCACCGCATCCACGATCTCGGCCAGTTGATCGAACGGCGTGCGCGAGCCGTCCAGTTGACGGCCACCATGGTTTGACAGAATGATGCCCGTGCAGCCGATCTCGGCCGCGCGGCGGGCATCCTCGACGGTCATGATCCCCTTAAGGCAGAACTGACCGTCCCATTCGCGCACCATCTGGGCCACATCGTCCCAGTTCATCGACGGGTCCAGCATTTCGGTGAAATAGCCGCCGATGGAACTAGCCCCGCCGCTCATGTCCACGTGTTCATCCAGTTGCGGCAGGCGGAATTTCTCGTGCGTGACATAGTTGATGCCCCACATCGGCTTGATCGCAAACTGGATCATGCCGCCCAGCGTCAGCCGGAACGGGATCGAGAACCCTGTGCGCAGGTCACGTTCGCGATTGCCGCCAGTGATGCTGTCCACGGTCAGCATCATCACCTCGACACCCGCCTCTTTGGCGCGCTGCATCATGGCCGAGTTCAGGCCCCGGTCTTTGTGGAAGTAGAATTGGTAGACCTGCGGGTTTTTGTGTTTCTGGCGTAGTTCCTCAAGCGAAACGGTGCCCAGCGAGGATACGCCGAACATCGTCCCGTATTTCTCGGCCGCCGCCGCCACGGCGCGCTCGCCCTGATGGTGGAACAGGCGCTGCAGTGCGGTGGGAGAGCAATAGATCGGCATGTCCAGCTTTTGCCCCATGACGGTGACGGACATGTCCACGTCCTTCACCCCGCGCAACACCGATGGCAGCAGATCGCAGCGATCAAAGGCGTTGGTGTTTTCGCGATACGTCACCTCATCATCGGCACCGCCGTCGATATAGTTGAAGATCGGTCCCGGCAGGCGGCGCTTGGCCAGTTGGCGGAAATCGTGGAAGTTATGGCAATCTTTCAGACGCATGTCTCTTCCTCCTATCAATACGCGACGGATGGCAGCCAGGTGGCCAATGTGGGCCACAGGAAGACCAGCGCCAGCCCGGTCAGTTGCAGCAGGACAAACGGGATGATGCCCTTGTAGATGTCGGTCAGTTTAATCTCGGGCGGGCAAACGCCTTTGAGATAGAACAAGGCAAAGCCAACCGGAGGTGTCAGGAAGCTGGTTTGCAGCGTGACAGCCACTAGGATCACGAACCAGACCAGCGCGGGTTCGTCCAGAACGCCAAAGCCGGGGATGTCGATGCCCAACCCATTCACAATAGGGCGCATCAGGGGCAGGACGATTAGCGTGATTTCGATCCAGTCCAGCACAAAGCCCAGTAGGAAAACGATGAACAGGATGAACAGGATCGTGCCGTTGGCTCCAAAGCCGGTGGACTGAACCACATGTTCGATCAGTTCATCACCGCCAAGTTCGCGCAGTACATAAGAGAACACGGTCGCGCCCAGGAAGATCGCAAAGATATAGGCGGTGGTGTTGAAGGTCGACACCAGCACGTTCCAGAGCTTTTGGAAGGTCAGCTTGCGATAGCCCAAGGCCAGCAGGGTCGCACCCAGTGCCCCGATGCCCGACGCTTCGGTCGGCGTGGTCAGGCCCGCAAAGATCGAGCCCAGCACGGCGAGGATCAGCATCAGTGTCGGGATGACCGCGATCAGCACGTCCTTGACGGCGGCCCAGTCGGGGGCCTTGGCGCCTTCGGGGACAGGGGCGGCGTCGCGTTTCACCAGCGCAAGGATGAAGATATAGCTCAGGTACAGCCCGCCGATGATCACACCGGGGAAGACGGCGGCCATGAACAGATCTCCCACAGACAGGGCCATCTGGTCGGCCATGATCACCAGCATAATCGAGGGCGGGATCAGAATGCCCAGCGTGCCGGACGCGGAAACGACGCCTGCCGCCAGTGTCGGTTGATATTTCTGCTGCATCATCGAGGGCAGCGAGAGCACGCCCAGCAACACGACAGACGCACCGATGATCCCGGTTGAGGCCGCAAGGATGATCCCGATCAGGGTCACGGTGATCGCCAGTCCCCCACGCACGGTGCCAAAGAGGCGCTGCATCGAGGACATCAGGCGCTCGGCCACGCCGGATTCGTCCAGCATCAGGCCCATGAAGATGAACATCGGCAAGGCCACCAGAACCGCGTTGGACATGGTGGCATAAACCCGGTTCACCACCGCACCCAAGGTCAGATAGTCCAGCCCGGTAAAGGTGCTTTCCAGCCCCGTCCAAAGCATCAGGTCGTTGTCGAACAGATAGGCCAGCCCGCAATAGGCCACACCCACACCCGCCAGCACCCATGCCACCGGGTAGCCAGTGAACAGCAGCGCGATGAAGGTCAGGAACATGGCGATGACCAGCTTTTCCTCGGTGGTTTCCACCAGGAATGTCAGGCCGACACAGATCGCGGCAAAGACGGCCAGAACCAGCAGGACACGGCGCAGCGGCGCGCCTTCGCGTTCGCTCTCGGGTCCGTAGATCAGCGCGTGGCCATCATGGATCAGCCGGGCAAGGGCGGCGAGCGCCAGCAGCACAAAGCTGATAGGAATGACCGCTTTGAACGCCCACCGTGCCGGAAGGCCGGTCGGACTGTCGGACCGTTCGTTGACGCGGAAGCTTTCGTAGAAATAGTCATACCCCTGGTCGATCATCAGATAGATGAACGGGGTCAGCAGGGTCAGGATGCCGATCACCTCGATCACCCGCTGAGCGCGGCGGGAAAGCTGCATATGCAGCACGTCCACACGCACATGGCTGTCGGTGATCAGGGCATAGGATATACCGATCATCGTCACGATGCCGTAGAAATGCCACTGGATCTCGTCCAGTTTGGGATAGTTCTGGCTGAACAAATAGCGCAGTGAAACCTGAGTGAAAATCGCGGCCATCAGCAGCACATTGGCCCACATCACCACATGGCCAACGGCCTTTACGCTGGTGTCTATGGCAACAGCAATTTTCTGGCGGTCTGTATCGGGATGTTCCAGGAGGCCTTCATAGGCTTCGACCGGATCATTGACGTTCTTTGGCGTGGCCATGGGTAATCCTCCCTCGGTTGATCGGCGTCGGCGCGATCAAGGCTTTGCAGGCAGTAGTCCTGTGAATATCCGGGGCGGAGGAGCCCGCCGCCCCGGACGCGTCAGTCGTTCAATTTACTGACGAGGGAGGAACGCGTTGGTTTTCCACAGATCATAGCCTTCGCGGAACTCGGTCATGTCGGCCATGACTTTGGCAAAGAAGGCGTCGTTTGCAGCTTCTTCAGCAGCAACTTCTTCCCAAGTGGCACGGAAGGTGTCCAGCATCTCGGGCGACCATTGTTTGATGGTGACGCCGTTATTTTCGACGTTGTCGAGCAGCGCGGCGTGCTGAATGGCTTCGCCTTCGGCAAAGCTGTCTGTCATCGACGCTTTGCAGGCATTTTCGATGATCGCCTTGTGCTGATCGCTGGCTTCGTTCCAGACGTCCTTGTTGATCATCAATTCGAACACGGTTGCCTGCTGGTGCCAGCCGGGGAAGTAGTTGTACTTGACCAGCTTGTGGAAGCCCAGGCGAGCGTCGATCGCGGGCATCGAAAACTCGGTTGCGTCGATTGCGCCTTTTTCCAGCGCGGGGAAGATCTCACCACCTGGCAGCAACGAGGTTGCAACGCCCAGTTTCTGCATGACTTTGCCGCCCAAACCGAAGAAGCGCATCTTCAGGCCGTCCAGATCTTCGGGGCTGTTGATCTCGGTTGCGAACCAGCCCGAGGTTTCCGGGGCAATGATGGCGCAGGGCATGACGTGCACATTATAGCCCGCCTGGTCGTACATTTCCTGATACAGCGCGCGCCCGTTTCCGTAATACATCCAGGCCATGTATTCGCCGGCTTCGGGGCCAAACGGAACGGCCGAAAACAGCGGTGCGGCGGGGATTTTACCGGCCCAGTAACCGGCGGTGGTGTAACCTGAGTTGATCTTGCCGGTCGACACCGCATCCAGAATTTCAAATGGCGGAACCAGCTTGCCCGGCTCATAGACCTTCATCTTCAGCGTGCCGCCCGACATCAGCTGCAGCTGCTCGGCCACGCGTGGAATCGGCGAGCCCAGACCCGGCAGTTCGGTCGAGAAGGCGATAGGTGTTTTCAGCAGCAGCTTGTCGGCGGCAAGTGCAGGTGCGGCGATCAAGCTGGCAGCGACTGCAAGGCTGGTCAGGGTCTTTTTCATAAGTTCTCCTCCGGGATATTTCGGACGCAACGTCCAATCAATCTGTGACGCAAGGTTATCTGGCGCCTTGAGTGGTCAATAAAGTTTACCAACATATCCAGTCAACAACTTTATTTACCACTGGATCATGTGGTCGCAGGCACAAACTGCCTTGCGTCTCGATCGGTAGATAATTTCTGACTTTGTGCGAGAAGTTCAGAAATCCATAATAAAATAATTTAAAACAGTCTATTAAGGTAATTCGTCAGGTGAACCTGTGCGCGCAGAAACTAGTTGAAGTTTGACGTCTCAAAGGTTATTTTAGTTTACCAGTAAGAACGACTGAGCCCAAACCACAAAAGGCCGCGCGTGATGACACCAACTGCGATTTTTGAACCAATCGGCCACGAATCGCTTGCAGATGCGGTGGTTGCCCAGGTCGAGGATCTTATTGCTTCAGGTATTCTCAAGCAGGGTCGCAAACTGCCTTCCGAACGCGATTTGGCAGAGATGTTGCGTGTGTCCCGGCCTAAATTACGTGAAGCGCTACATGTTCTGGAAGAGCGTGGTCTGGTCACAACCCAACACGGCGAAGGCACTTTTGTCGCCGCTTTGACAGGCCAGGCAATGATGCCAGCTTTGCTGGCGTTGTATGAACGCCACGAGCCGGCCTTTTTCGACTATCTTGAGTATCGCCGCGAACAAGAAGGCTTTGCTGCGCGACTAGCCGCGCGCCGCGCGACTAAGGCCGACAAAGAACGGATCACGGAAATTCTGGCCGAAGATGACCGGGCTTGGCGCGCGAATGATCCGGCTGCTTCTCGTGAAGCTGATTTTGCGTTGCACGCAGCAATTGTCGACGCAAGCCAGAATGCCACGCTCATTCACATGATGGCCTCAATCTATGAATTGACTCGCCAAGGCGTTTTCTACAACCGCGAATTCCTGAAAACGATCGATGGAACCGGCGAGCGATTGGTACAACAGCATAAAGAGCTGGGTGAGGCTGTCATTGCGGGCGACGAGGCGCGAGCCGAACAGGCCGCATTCGACCATATTGATTTTGTAGAGGAGTCTTTCCGCCTGGGAATTGAAAGACGTCGGCGAGAGACAATGGCCGAGAAACGACGTATGCTTTCAAGTTCTATGCCGACACCCAATTCCTGAGAGTAAGCGCAGCCCGTGCATTTCGGGCAAAACTCGCGATTTGGTAGCTAAGGTTTGCATTAAAACAGCCATCGTTCACGCGGTAACCTCGAAATTTTGAGTGAGGTGCGTTAAGGTTTGTGTGCACAGAATAGTCGCAAGACGCTATCGTCTTAGAAACGTGCCAGCATTTTCGGTGTGTTGAAGATGAGATAACTGACGGTCAGGCAAATGTTCCGTGCAGCCCTTATAGGTAGGGTTTTACGTTTTGTAGTCGTGAAAATACTGGGGGGAAATCAATATGAAAACAGCAGGGATACTTAGCGCGTTTGCTTTGCCGATTGTAATCGCTGCGGGCGGAACATCTGTACTGGCTGAAAGTGCTCGCGAGGAAAGTCAGGGTATGGTTTTGCTGCGCGGACTGCCAACTTTGGACACGTCGCACAGTGTCGCGATTGTCGAACTTGATCCGGAATCCGAAAACTTCGGGAAGATACTCAGCGAGGCCGAACAGCCTGATATGGCTGAGCCCTTTCATCATTTGTATTACAGCCCGAATGGTCGCCTGTATGCCACCGGGCTGGACCCGACATGCAGTTTGGCAGAAATCGGTCTTGTCCGCGATTCCAGTGGTGCGCCGCAGGTCTCAGGTTTTGAATGTCTGGACAC
The DNA here is from genome assembly GCF_017743815.1 of Ruegeria sp. R8_1. Lineage (NCBI taxonomy): Bacteria > Pseudomonadati > Pseudomonadota > Alphaproteobacteria > Rhodobacterales > Roseobacteraceae > Ruegeria > Ruegeria sp. R8_1. Next base: position 14,644 of record NZ_JAGHRL010000010.1, read on the forward strand.
GGCAGGCCAGATGGTCGGCGAAGACATCATGTGGACCACGTCGAACGGGTCCGAGTACATGTTTGTCACGTTCATGGGTGGCCTAGGCGGCGACGACGGTGGGTCATTAGGTGTGTTTGATCCACAGACGAATGAAGTCGTAAAAGTAATTGAGGCCCGCAAGAGCGAGGTCGCTGAGGGTGCGCCTTACATCATGTATCCCCACGGGATTTCGGCGTTTGAAGATCGTATGGTGATCTCGTCAACAATCCATCCTGATCTGGCGACAGGAGTTGGCAATTCAATCACGGTAATCGATCTCAATACGCTAGAACCTATCCAGACAATTACGGTCGAAGGTGAGACACCGATCGGCTTTCCTTCATCTCCGGTCGAGGTGCTTTTTGCACGTCCGTCGATCCACCCAGAGATCGAACCAGCGGTCATGGTGAATACGATGTTTGGCTTTGAAACCTGGTCTATCCCTTACGATGCGGCGACTAAGACGTTTGGCGAAGGCAAAGTGATCTATTCCGGCACTGAAAACGGCACAGGCGTGCCACTTGAGTTTTATGGTACCGAGGATGAACTGTTTATCAGTCACGGTCTGCCGGGTGTCGTAAAGCGCTATGACTTGTCGAAGCTGCCTCAGCTTGTCTCGTCTGGTCCTGATATCGTCGCCGATCCAGGTGCGCATCACATGATCTTTTTCACTTCGGCGTCTGGCCGCGATCTGATCGCCGTTCAGAACAACCTTTTGAACCTTGGGAATGCTGAAGCGAACGATCCGACGGATGTCGATTTTATCGCGTCGGTCAATGCCAACACAATTACCGTTCATGATCTGGAAACCGGAGAGCGCCTGGGCACGGTGAATTTCAAAGAAACGTACCGGAAAGGGGTCGAAAATGTCGAAGGCCTGTTTGGCTCGGGCTTCGTACATCACCACTAAATTGCGTTCTTCCAAGCCCATAAAGGCCGTTTGCACCGTGCTTACGGCCATTTTGGCTTGGGTGCTTTTTGGTTCATTTGATGGTCAGGGCCATGCTGATCCTACGCCGATAGAGGGCTTTCAAGCGCCCTTTGTATTTGGCCGGTTCACTGTACCCGCCGATAACCCGCTGACGGAAGAAGCCTTTGAGCTGGGTCGACATCTGTTTTACGATCCGATCCTGTCGGGTGACAACACGATGTCTTGTGCAACTTGTCACGAACAGGCTCGTGGGTTCACAGATGGCCGCGCGCGGTCGGTTGGGCAAAACGGTGAAGAACTGGACTTCAATGCAATGGCCCTGGGCAATCTGTTGTGGGGGCCGCAACTGTTTCTATGGGATGGACGCAGCCCAAGCCTTGAACATCAAGCCCTGCAACCTTTGCTTAACCCGATTGAAATGAACCAGCCTCTGGACGCGTTGTTGGATGAGTTGAGAGCTTCAGCCCACTACCAAGAAATGTTTGACGCTGCGTACGGCGAAATTTCGGAACAGGCCGTTTCCAAAGCACTGGCGACATTTGTGCGACTGTTGATTTCCGCCGATAGCAAATATGACCGTTATCTTCAGGGTGAAATCAAGTTGAACGATCAGGAAGAGCATGGGCGCAAACTGTTCATGGCGCATCCGGATGTGAAAACATCACTACGCGGAGGGAACTGTATCGATTGCCATAGTCAGTTTGTCACAGCCGGATTTGCCGAAGGGTTTGATGGGTTCAGCAACAACGGTTTGGACCCCGATACAGATCTAAAGCCCGGCTTGAGCGCCACGACCAACTACGATGGTGACCATGGAAAGTTCAAAGTACCCAGTCTGCGCAATATCGCAGTCACCGGTCCTTATATGCATGATGGGCGTTTCGAGACATTGCGAGAGGTGTTGAACCACTACAATGAAGGTATCGTCCTCAGCAGCACGCTTAGCCCGCTGATCCTTGAGGCAGATAATGAAGTGGTCGACCCGACACAGGCATTGGGGCTGCAACTGACTGACGTGGAAATAGAGGCAATCATCGCCTTTCTGCACACGCTCACGGACGAGGCATTCTTGTCCAATCCAAAGTTTTCAAACCCATTTTAAGGTGCTGTTCATGATTAATCTTCTAACGGCAAAACGACAGCTGATGGGGGCAGGGTTGGGCCTGACCTTGTGGGGCGCGCAGGTTGCGGCTCAATCTCCGATGACGCTTGAATTCCACGCGATGGCCGGTGACGCGCCTTTCATTTTCGATGAATTTGTCCATTCCGATCCAATTGGGGGTGAACCTTTTCGCCTGCGCGACTTTCGGTTTTTTCTAAGCAATGTGGTGTTTTCCGATGGCACCCGGCAATTTGCGGTTCCCGAAAGCTATTACCTGATCAGGTTTGATGGCCGTAGCCAAACATATGAGGTGACTATCCCGGAAATGCCCTTGCAGACCGTCTCGGAAATCACCTTCGCCATCGGTCTGGATGCTCAGACCAACGGGTCGATAGCGCCGCGCGGAGATGTAGACCCGAACAGCCGCATGGCCTGGAACTGGGAGATCGGCTACAAGTTCGTACTGGCCGAAGGCGCTCTGCGCGGGGCGGATGGGCTTATCCCGCTGGTCTACCATGTCGGGTTTGATGAGAATATGCGTGAGCAAGACCTTGCTTTGAGCCTTGAAAGCGGCGCGCGCGAAATTGCATTTGATGTTGATATAATGGCTTTGTTCGACGGCGAAACCCGGCTTGATCTCTCGGCCTTGCCGACTGTGAAAATGGATCGGAATGATGCCTCAGCCTTGGCTGACAATTTTGCCGGTTTGGTGGCGCAGCGGAAATAGGGCTCGCGAGGGCAGTCCCGTTTGGGAATTTTAGTCACTTGCCCCGCCAGACGTGGATTTGTCACAGGCGGTGTGGGTTTTTCCCAAAGCGGCCAACGCTTAAGTTCGAGTCATCGCAAATCGGAGCTACCTACGTGACGCATCAAAGTTGGAGCACAGCCATCCTCGACCGGCTGGAAGCTGAAGGGACGCGTATGACAATCCCTGACGGAGCGCAGTTGTTTGCTCCGGGTGCCTACGGACAGGTTTTTTTGATTGTCCGGTCGGGGATCGTGCGCGTTGAACAAACCAGCCCGTCTGGTCGTACGGTGGTGCTGTACCGCGTTGGTCCCAATGATAGCTGTGTGATGACGACATCTTGTATGTTGTCCGACATTCCATATTCCGGTTTTGGCTATGCCGAAGGGGCAGTTACCGCGCTGGCGATTGGCCGGGACCGGTTCAACGCGCTACTGGCTACGGACTCGGCGTTTCGCGCTGCGGTTTTCATGGCATTTTCACAACGGATCGTTGAACTGTCCGAAGTCATCGACGACCTTTTGCTGAACCGTATGGATCAGAAGCTGGCGCAGTGGTTGCTGGATCAGGGCAAAGATGCCCCCGACATTCACACCACTCATCAGCGAATTGCCACTGAACTGGGCAGCGCACGCGAGGTGATGTCGCGTATTCTCAAGGATTTCGAACACCGGGGGTGGGTCGCGTTAGAACGGGGTGTAATCCACCTGCAGAATCGTTCTGCATTGCAGTTGCACGCAAAATCCGGATCTGTGTGACCTCGTCACATATAGCCAAGCCAAAAGCTGCGAATCTCTTCCCAGATCATCAAGGAGATTCGATCATGCAATTCACATCCAACGTAGGCTCTATCGACCGCGCATTGCGTCTGATCCTGGGGACAGCGCTGATCCTCTTGGCTTTAACTGGCACTGTTGGCGTGTGGGGTTGGCTGGGCGCGGTGTTTGTCGTTACTGCGTTCGTCAAGTTCTGCCCGATCTATGCGATGCTGGGCCTATGCACCTGCGGAAAGGTCGGCCAATGACCTCGCACACACCTCCGTCACGCAGGGCCGTTCTGGGTATGGGGATCGCGACGGCGCTGGCGTCACCATCGTTGGTTTCAGGGGCCAGTTCGATTGAAACTTCGGTCGATCCTGCGCGCCTATCAGACCGGCAACGGACTCCATTGGGATTGTATTTGACACCGCAGGCCGCATTTGCGGCCCTGCAGCGGGATAGCGACATCTTGTTCGTTGATGTACGCGACCCGATCGAAATTTCCTTTGTGGGCCACCCCGAGGGATTGGACAAGATCATCCCACTGGGCATTGTCACCCACCAAGTCGATCCGCAAAGCGGTCAGTACCGGATGAAAAACAATCCCAATCTGGTGGCCGAGTTTGATGCTCTGTTGAAACAGCGGGGGAGAACCCGGCAGGATGCCGTTTTTGTCACTTGCCGGTCAGGGGCGCGGTCTGCTGTCGCGACCCGTCAACTGGCCAAGGCGGGTTATACAAATGTCTGGAATCTGATCGAAGGGTTTGAGGGTGACAAGGACGCTCGGGGCGTACGTGCGCTTAATGGGTGGCGCAATGCGGGATTGCCATGGGGGTATCGTTTGGGCCCCGGTGTTGCATGGCAGGGCGCGACTTAACCTTGTTGTTGCAACAGGTATAGGGTTGCCAATCCCTAACCACGAGGTGTGGCGTTGAAACTGAATGCGAGGCCACACCCTTTTGTCGTGTGAAGCCAACGACCGGGGTACGGCCTTTGGTTCAAATTTAATAAATAGATTAGTTTGGGTTTTCAGTCCGCCGTTTTGTGGGAGTTATGAGTGCTTAAAAGGCGGGCGCACATTAGTGGATCGCGTCTGACGGCTGGAAAAACTGCATCAATGCGTTGACAAGTATTTTTCAAAGATGCAACCAATTACACATTGGTTAAATGAAAAGGTTGCGCCTGTGCCCACACCAAGTGTCCGCACCACGCCTGACACAAGCGTCGAAATCCTGAAGCTGTCCGCCTTCAGCCTGTCGTTTCGTGGCCAGCCTACTGCTGCGGTCGACGACTTGAACCTGAGTGTCTCAGCGGGTGAAACGCTTTGCATTGTCGGCGAGTCCGGTTGCGGTAAGTCCGTAACCGCCATGGCCTTGATGGGTCTGTTGCCGCGGGACGTCATCGAAATTCCATCAGGGCGGTTGGACTTCGAAGGACGCAGCTATGATTTGCGCTCGGAGCAGCTTGATGCCGCCACCCGGGGCGACAGGATGGCGATGATCTTTCAGGAACCGATGACGTCGCTCAACCCCGCCTTCAAGATCGGGGATCAGATTACAGAGGCCGTTCTGCACCATCGCAATTGTAGCCGTGCCGAGGCCGATGAAGCTGCTCTGACCATGCTGCGGCGCGTAGGTATCCCGGCCCCTGAGCAGCGGCTGAACGAGTATCCTCATCAGTTGTCTGGTGGGATGCGGCAGCGGGTGATGATTGCGATGGCGCTCATCAACAACCCCTCGCTGCTGATTGCGGATGAGCCGACTACGGCCCTGGACGTCACGATCCAAGCCCAAATTCTCGACCTGATCCGGGAACTTCAGGCCGAAACTGGAATGGGCGCGGTCTTCATCACTCACGATCTGGGCGTTGTCGCCGAAATCGCGACGAATGTGGCGGTGATGTATGGCGGGCAGATCGTGGAAAGTGGCCCTGTCAATGCAGTGTTCGACGATCCACAACACCCATATACCATTGGCCTCATGAGCTCGGTCCCGCGCATGAGCGGATCGCGCGACAAGCTGATCACCGTACCCGGCACCGTACCCGCGCTGGCGGACATGCCGCAAGGTTGCCGCTTTCGCACACGCTGTCCCTTTGCGACCGAGGATTGCGCCACGCGTCCTGACCTGTCCGGCATGGGTCAAAACCACGCGGTGGCCTGCCACTACGCCCCGCTGGAACAGCTCAAGGGGGTCAGATGCGCGATGTAATCCTTGAGGCACGGAACCTCACCCGTCATTTCACACTGGGCACTGGCCTGTTCGAGCGCAAAACCAAAGTGCGCGCAGTAGACGGAGTTTCGCTGTCGGTCCACAAGGGTGAGACCTTTGCCATTGTCGGGGAATCCGGTTGCGGTAAGTCAACGCTTGCGCGGCTATTGATGCGTCTGGACCGCCCGACCTCGGGTCAGGTTCTGTTTGACGGGCAAGAGGTTCAGGACCTGCCCCGCCGCGATATGGCCCCGCTGCGCCAACAGATGCAGTTTGTGTTTCAGGACCCGTTCTCGTCCCTGAATCCCCGTATGACCGTGGGCAAATTGGTCGGCGAACCGCTGGAGGTTCATGCGCCCGAACTAGACGAAACAGCGCGCCGTGAAAAGGTTGCCGCGTTGTTGGCACAGGTCGGATTACTGCCAGATCACGCCAACCGCTATCCGCACGAATTCTCGGGTGGCCAGCGCCAGCGGATCGGAATTGCCCGTGCGCTGGCCTCGGGTCCCCGGCTGCTGATCGGGGATGAACCGGTCTCGGCTTTGGATGTGTCGGTACAGGCGCAGGTGGTCAATCTGCTGAACGATCTGAAAGAGGATCTGGATCTGACTTTGGTCATCATCGCCCATGATCTGGCCGTTATCCGGCACATGAGCGACCGCATCGCCGTGATGTATCTGGGTCAGGTGGTTGAAACAGGTCCAGCCGATCAGGTGTTCGAGGAACCGCGCCACCCCTATACGCACGCGCTGTTGTCAGCCATCCCGGAACCCGAGCCGGGGCGCGAACGCGATCACATGGCGCTGAATGGGGAAACGCCCAGCCCGTCCGCACCGCCAGCGGGGTGCCGGTTTCATACGCGCTGCCCCTTTGCGCAAGAAGATTGCCGGACGACGCCCCCAATTCTGGAGGACGCAGGCAGCGACCATCACGTCGCCTGCCATCATTGGAAAACCATACCAGAGGCCGGAAAACCGGCCCCGCCCCGACGCCGCAGCGCCGGAGCAGAAGAGCGGTTCGCGCTGTATCGCGCGGCTGTCCAAACGCCCCCGGCTTCTGCCGAAAACAGAGAGGAAACAACATGAATGTCTTGAAAACCGGTCTGTTGGCCGGACTGCTCGGCGCAACCGCGCTGAGCGCGCAGGCCGCCGACCTGCGCATCGCCCTGCAATCCGACGCCGACGTGTTGGACCCCGATCAGTCGCGCACATTTGTTGGCCGTATCGTTTATGCCTCGATGTGTGACAAGCTGGTCGACATCACCCCCGACCTTGAGCTGATCCCGCAGCTGGCCACCGGCTGGGAATGGAGCGAAGACGGAAAAGCTCTGACCATGACCCTGCGCGAAGGCGTGGTGTTCCATGACGGCACACCGTTCAACGCGCAGGCCGTGGCCGACAATATCGACCGGTCGCAGAACCTTGAGGAGTCGCGCCGCAAGTCCGAGCTGAAGTCCGTGACCGGTGTCGATGTGGTCGATGACTATACCGTTCGTTTCAACATGGCCGCGCCCGACGCGACCCTGCTGGCGCAATTCGCCGACCGCTCGGGCATGATGGTGTCGCCGACAGCGGCCAACGCGGCAGGGGCGGATTTCGGTCTGAACCCGGTCTGCTCGGGCCCGTTCAAGTTCAAGGAACGCGTTGCTCAGGATCGTATCTCGCTCGAGCGTTTCCCTGACTACTGGAACGCGGATGAGATTCATTTCGACAGCGTCACCTTCCTGCCGATCCCGGACACCACCGTTCGTCTTGCAAACCTGCAATCGGGTGACATCGACATGCTGGAACGACTGGCCGCGACGGATCTGGCGCAGGCCGAAGGCGATGGCGGGATCAACGTTGAACGTGCTGTTTCGCTTGGATATCAAGGCATTACCATCAATGTGAACAATGGCGAAAAGGGCGACAACCCGTGGGGCAATGACAAACGTCTGCGTCAGGCGCTCAGCTATGCGCTGGACCGCGATGCGATCAACCAGGTCGTGTTCGAAGGCGCCTTTGCGCCGGGCAACCAGCCCTTCCCGCCCACGTCTCCGTGGTATGACGCTGATCACCCTGTGCCCGCGCGTGACGTGGAAAAAGCCAAGGCTTTGCTGGCCGAGGCGGGCTTCCCCGACGGGATCGACCTTGAGGTTCAGGTGCCTAACACCACCGTTCCGCTACAACTGATGCAGGTCGTTCAGGCCATGGCGGCCGAGGCCGGGATCAGAATCGAGATCACGTCCAAGGAATTCGCCACCCTGCTGGCCGATCAAAGCGCTGGCGACTATCAGGCCAGCCAGATCGGATGGTCGGGCCGCGTCGACCCCGATGGCAACATTCACCAATTCATGACCACCGGTGGCGGCATCAATGACAGCCATTACTCGGACCCAAAAGTGGACGAGATGCTGAACAACGCCCGCGCCTCGACCGATTTCGATGCGCGCAAGGCGGATTATGACAGCGCGCGGGATATTCTGGTCGAGGATATGCCCATTGTGTACCTGTATCACCAGACATGGATCTGGGCGCTTGATGATGGCCTCTCGGGCTTCACCCCCTATCCGGATGGGATGATCCGGCTGGAAGGCGTGAAACTGGAGAAATAAGCCACTCACGGCCCGCCCGGTCCTCCAACCGGGCGGGTATTTTAACCGAAAGCCCCTGTCATGCTGTCTTTCATTCTGCGTCGCATCCTGATTGCGATCCCCACGATCCTGCTGATCTCGATCTTCGTGTTCAGCCTGCAAAAGTTGTTGCCCGGCGATCCGGTTCTGGCCATGGCAGGCGAGGAACGCGACCCCGAAGTGCTGGAATTCCTGCGCGAGAAATACCGCCTGAACGATCCTATTCCGGTGCAATATCTGACATGGGTCGGGAATGCATTGCAGGGGGATCTGGGCATTTCGCTGCGCACCAATCAGCCCGTGACCGAACTGATTGCAGAAAAGCTGCCGGTGACGATCCAGCTTGCCATTATGGCGATCCTGTTTGCGTTGGTGATCGGGATACCGGCGGGCATTTTGTCGGCGGTCAAGAAAGGCACTATTACAGACTACATTGCCAATATCGTGGCACTGTCCGGGCTCTCCATTCCGAATTTCTGGCTGGGGATCATGCTGATCCTGCTGGTCTCGGTAAAGCTGAACCTGCTGCCAGCCTCAGGCTATGTACCCCTGTCCGAGGATCCTGTGAAATCCATCACCACCATGCTGATGCCTGCCTTTGTGTTGGGCACCGCGCTGGCCGCAACGCTGATGCGACATACCCGGTCGGCGATGCTGGGTGTGCTGAAATCCGACTATGTCCGCACTGCACGTGCCAAGGGTCTGAATGAACGCCGCGTGGTCTTGAAACACGCCTTCCGCAACGCGTTGACACCGATTGTGACGCTGACCGCCCTGCTGTTCGGAGAGCTGATAGCAGGTGCCGTTCTGACCGAGCAGATCTTTACCATCCCCGGTTTCGGCAAGATGGTCGTCGATGCTGTGTTCAACCGCGACTACGCTGTGGTGCAGGGCATCGTGCTGGTCACAGCCGTGGGGTTCATCGTGATGAACCTGTTGGCTGACGTGGCCTATGTGCTGCTGAACCCCCGTCTGAGGAATGCGTGACATGGCCCTAGCTGATCCCATCCTCTCGCGCCGCCCGGAAAATCGGGTCTGGAAGAAATTCCGCACGCATAAAAGCGCCATGTTGGGCGGTTTTCTGGTCACGTTCTTCGTGCTGATTGCCCTTTTGGCCCCAATTTTGCCTGTGCCCGACCCAGCAGCCACCGACTGGGGTGCGGTGCGAAAACCCCCCACCGCAGCGCATCCATTCGGCACCGATGAAATTGGCCGAGACGTACTGTCCCGCATGATCTGGGGCGCGCAGGCGTCGCTGCTGGCAGGTGTTGTCTCGGTTGGGATTGCGGTGCTGCTGGGCGTTCCACTTGGCATCATCGCGGGCTATTTCGGCGGCTGGATCGACGCCATCATCTCTCGCTGCACTGAGGCGCTTTTGGCAGCTCCATTCCTGATCCTCGCGATTGCACTGGCGGCGTTTCTGGGGCCGTCCCTAACCAACGCTATGATTGCAATCGGCCTGTCTGCGACCCCTGTCTTCATACGCCTGACCCGAGGGCAGGTGCTATCGGTCCGGGCCGAGGATTACGTCACCTCAGCCCGTGCCATCGGCTTGCCGACCTCGAAAATCCTCAGCCGCTACATTTTCCCCAACGTGCTGCCGCCGGTTCTGGTGCAGGCCACGTTAACCATCGCCACCGCCATCATTGCCGAGGCGTCGCTATCCTTCCTTGGCCTTGGGCAACAGCCACCTGCACCCAGCTGGGGCTCGATGCTGAACACGGCGAAAAACTTCCTCAATCAGGCCCCGTGGATGGCCATGTGGCCGGGCATTGCAATCTTTCTTGTGGTGTTGGGGTTCAACCTTCTGGGCGATGGGCTGCGCGATGCGCTGGACCCGCGCGAACATTGATTTCGGAGACTAAGAATGACTGAATTCACCACCCGCCCCGAGATCCGAGGCACGTTTGGCGTCGTCACCTCGACCCATTGGATCGCCTCGGCTGTGGGCTTTGGCATTCTGGAAAAGGGCGGCAACGCCTTTGATGCTGCCGTCGCCACCGCGATGACACTGCAAGTGGTCGAACCCCATCTGAACGGGCCCGCAGGCGATATGCCTGCCATTATCCACAAGGCCGAAACTGGCAAAACGCAGGTTCTGTGCGCCCAAGGGCCTGCACCTGCGGCAGCCACGATTGAACATTACACAGGGTTGGGCCTGAACCTGATCCCGGGGTCGGGGCTGTTGGCCACAGTCATCCCCGGAGCTTTCGATGGCTGGATGCTTATGCTGCGCGATCACGGCTCGCTACCGCTGCGGGACGTCATGGAACCTGCCATCGCTTATGCGCGGGATGGTCATCCCGTGCTGCCGCGTGTTGCACATACAATCGACGGGCTCTCAGATTTTTTTGAAGACGAATGGCCCAGTTCGGCGGAAACCTGGATGCCCGATGGTAAAGCGCCCGAGCCGCACAGTATCTTCGCCAATCCCGATCTGGCGGCGACCTATGAGCGAATAGTGACTGATGCCGAAGCCGCGCATGGTGATCGCACTGAACAGATTGATGCCGCCCGACAGGCATGGCGCGAAGGATTTGTCGCCGATCGTATTTTCGACTACCTGAGCGACGCCAAGGTCATGGATGTATCAGGCCAACGCAATGCAGGGGTCATGACCCGTGCTGACATGGCGAATTGGGAGGCAACTTATGAGGACACGCTGACCTATGAATACCACGGTTGGACGGTCCACAAGACACACGCCTGGAGCCAGGGTCCGGTCCTTTTGCAAACTTTGGCGATCCTCAAAGGGATTGACCTTGGCGCGATGGACCCGAACGGGTCCGAGTTCGTCCATACAGTGATCGAGGCGATGAAGCTCGCCTATGCCGATCGCGAGGCCTATTACGGCGACCCCGATCACAGTGATATTCCAATGGGCTATCTTCTGAGCGACGAATACGCTGCAGAACGTCGTGCGATGATTGGCGTAGATGCTTCGCAAGACCACCGCCCGGGTCGCGTCCCCGGGTTTGAACATTTGGCAGATGCCTATGTCGCACGCGCGGCGCAGGATTTTTCGGCCAGAACCGGAGCGAGCGCGGGTGAGCCGACGATGTCTCACCTGTCCGAGAAACGCGGCGATACGGTGCATCTGGATGTGATCGACCGTTGGGGTAATATGGTTGCGGCCACGCCATCGGGGGGATGGTTGCAAAGCTCTCCGGTCATTCCGGGTCTGGGATTTCCGCTCAATAGCCGGGCACAGATGTTCTGGTTAGAACCCGGCCTGCCGACCTCACTGGCACCGGGGCGCAGGCCCCGAACGACACTGACGCCCAGTTTGGCTGAAAAGGACGGCGTCCAGCTGGTGTTCGGGACGCCTGGCGGAGATCAACAGGATCAATGGCAACTGATCTGGTTCCTGCGGTTCGTGCATTTCGGGCTGGAATTGCAGGAATGCATGGACGCGCCGCTGTTCCATTCGATGCATTTTCAGGGGTCATTCTACCCGCGCGCCGCAGCGCCCGGTGAGATGATGATCGAGGCAACCTTTGGCGATGCCGTAATTGAGGATCTGCGCGCACGTGGCCACAAGATCACCGTGGCTGATCCCTGGACGGTTGGACGCCTGACAGCGGCCTTGCGGGATAAAGACGGATCAATGCGCGCGGCGGCAACGCCGCGTTTGATGCAAGCCTATGCGGTAGGACGTTAAAATGACTTATTCTTTGATTGCAAAAGACCCGGAAACCGGCGCCATAGGCCTGATCGTAGCCAGCCGCTTTTTCGCCTGTGGTGCGCGTGTGCCCAATGTTGGTCCGCACTGTGCCATCGCCTCGCAAGCATTCTCAAACCCGGTTTGGGGCACCGAGGGGTTGCGGCGTCTTGAAGCCGGAGAGGCCGCGCAATCGGTACTGGATGATCTGGTTGCTCGTGATACCGGCCGCGATGCAAGACAAGCGCATCTGATGGATGCGCAGGGCAATTTTGCAGCCTATACCGGGTCGGCCTGTGTTGAATGGGCGGGGCACCGGATTGGTCAAACACATTCAGTCGCCGGCAACATGCTGGTTGGGCCAGAGGTTGTGGATGCGACCTTTGAAACCTATGCCTCTGAAACCGCTCTGCCGTTTCCCGAACGTCTGATGGCCGCAATGGAGGCAGGAGAGCGCGCAGGTGGCGACAAGCGTGGCAAGCAAGCCGCCGGTCTGGTCATCAATCGGGGCGAGGCACATTCCTGGTTGGATATGCGCAGCGATGACCATGCCGATCCGCTGGCCGAGTTGAGGCGCCTCTATGACGTCGCCGCTGAGCGTTATCTGCATTTCGCCGAGGCGATGCCGAGTGAACGGAACTTCTCGGGCAATCCTGATCGCACCGCATTGGACGCCGCAATTGCCGAGGCCGAGGCCAAACGTCAGGCTGAAGGACGGGTTAGCCGTTCACTGGCCACCGATCCGGCGTGATGCATGGGCGGGATTGACCTTTCCACATTGGCAACACTGGTCGCAATTGCTGCAGCGGCCGGTGTGTTCGGCGGTATTTTGGCCGGGCTGTTGGGGGTTGGAGGCGGGATTGTCATCGTTCCTGCGCTTTACTTTGCGCTGTCGCTGACAGGCAGTGATCCTGCGCTAACCATGCAGGTGGCGGTTGGTACATCGCTGGCCACCATTGTCTTCACTTCGCTGTCTTCAAGTTGGGGCCACTACAAACGCGGCGCGCTGGACATGGCGCTGCTGAAACGCTGGGCCCCCGCCATTTTGATCGGAGTGGTTATTGGTGGCTTGTTGGGTGGAGTGGTCAGTGGCTACATCCTTGTTGCTGTGTTTGCCACTGTGGCAGCGTTGGTTGCGTTGGACATGATCTTTCGCAAGCCCGGTGGGGATGGACATCCGCGCAGCTTTTCACCACGCGTGTGGGCTGCCACGGGCGTTGCCGCAGGGGGGATATCGGCGATGATGGGCATTGGCGGCGGTACGGTTTGTGTCCCGGTGCTGAACTTTCTGGGTTACGATATCCGTCGTGCCGTCGGTACGTCCGCCGCGATCGGATTTGTCATAGGTCTGCCCGGAGCTTTGATTTATGCGGGCACGGGCCTGGGACAAACGGGACTGCCCCCTTTTTCCATCGGCTACGTTAATTTGATCGCCGCCGCGTTGATCATTCCGCTGACGACCAGCTTTGCGCATGTCGGAGTCCGCATTGCGCACACCATTTCGCAACGTGCGTTACGGCTTGCTTTTGGTGCGTTCCTGATGCTTACGTCCCTGCGCATGTTTTACGATTTGATCGGAGCGTTCTGACCTTGGAGACCTGTCCAACAGATACAGAGCTGGCCGCAGCATTGCGCGCAGGGATCGAAACTGGCGATTTCCTGAAAAACGGAAAGCTGCTGCCCGAGCGAGCCTTGGCCGAGGCGCTGACCGTAACGCGAGCCCGTATGCGGCGTATTCTGGATCGGTTGGAGGAAGACGGTACCGTCTTTCGCAGGCACGGGCAGGGGACGTTCGTGTCGCCGCCACCTGCTGTTGGAGCGAGCCCTTTCCGGGCTGTTGCGGCCAAGGTGATGCCGCGCGATGTCATGGAGGTCCGCTTGGAAATCGAACCTGCGCTGGCGGCGTTGGCAGCGCAACGCGCTTCGGTGAAAGAACTGCGAACGCTGGAACAATTGATGCGCGCGACGTTGGATGCGGCAGATACGCAAGCCTATGGGGTTGCGGATGATGTGTTCCACTACAAGATCGCGGAACTTGCCCACAATCCGTTGTTTCTGACTGTGTACGACTCGATCCGAGCGGTCAGGAAGCAAGCGGAATGGACGCGGCAGCGGGAAACGCAATATTCACCGTCGACCCTTACCCGTCTGGGGGAACAACACGAGCAACTGTTCAGCAGCATTGCATCACGCCACAGTCAGGCGGCAGCAGAAATCATGCAGTCGCATCTTTTGTCGGTTTCGAATGCCATGCTGCGAGAGAGAACATATGGGCAGACCCAAACCCTCTCCGATTTGGCTGAGGAGTGATTTCACGGTTTGAACCAATTTGCGATCTCATAGAGATGTGACCTCGCTGGCCGGAGATTTACTTAGGATGCGGGCAAAGGCCGAAGCTATGATAACTTACGACCCGTTGGAGTGACCAAAATGCCTTCACTTTTCAGCGCCTTTGAATTGCGAGGCGTGACGTTCAAAAACCGTGTTTCGGTTTCTCCGATGAGTCAGTACCGGGCGCAAGATGGTCTCGCAAACGATTGGCATCTTGTGCATCTGGGGCGGTTTGCGATGGGTGGTGCAGCGCTGGTTTATGCCGAGGCGACAGCGGTCACGCGCGATGGGCGCCGGACACCTGGCGATCTTGGGTTGTGGGACGACAGCCAAATCGCGCCCTTGGCAAAGATCGCTGATTTTATAACACGCGAAGGGGCAGTTCCGGGTATCCAACTTAGTCACGCAGGGCGAAAAGCGTCAGAGCGGCGACCTTGGCACGGTGAAACGCCGTTGGACGATGAAGACGCGGCAGTTCGCAGCGAACATGCGTGGCCAGCTATGGCGCCGTCTGCTTTGCCTTATGCAGAGGGATGGCCTACGCCGTGCGAAATGTCGGACGACGATATTCAGGCCGTCATTTCAGCTTTTGGTGCAGCAGCCAAGCGGGCCAAAACTGCCGGTTTTAAAATCATTGAGGTCTATGCCGCGCATGGCTTTCTGGTGCACCAGTTTCTGTCTCCAATCACCAACCAAAGGCAAGACAAGTGGGGCGGCAACACTGAGAACCGGGCGCGTTTTGCGGTCGAGGTCGCGCGTGAAATCCGTCGGAACTGGCCGGATGATCTGCCGCTTGCTTTTCGGTTGTCTGCCACTGATTGGATGGACAATGGGCTTACTCCAGAAGATACGGTGGGTATCGCCATAGCGCTGAAGTCAGCTGGGGTAGACCTTATCGACTGCAGCTCGGGCGGGATCGGAGGCAAAGACCGGCCGCAACGTATGACCATCGAACACGGATTTCAGGTGCCGTTCGCAGCGCAGGTCCGGTCAGAGGCCGACATTCCGACTATGGCAGTCGGCTTTCTTTGGGATGCCGCTGTGTGCGACACGTTGATCGACCGCGGAGACGCGGACATGATCGCCCTCGCGCGCGAGTTGCTGGATGATCCGAACTGGTCCTTGCACGCGGCAAGCCAGCTTGGGCGGAACGCTGACCATACCCTGTGGCCGATTGAGTCAGGATGGTGGTTGATGAAACGCGATCGTTTGCTGTCGAAACTCGGTCTTAGATAGTTTGAATTTTCCGCTTTGGAATCCGCGAAGCTGCCGTCCGCTGATGTTCCAGCGCTTGTTCTTGAGAAGCATGGACAAGGTCCGGTGAAGCCTCGAAAGACTACTTTAGATCATTTGATGCCAGGACGATCGGGGCAATGGCATTCGGGTCGCGATGCTTTCCTGCAGTTGTGCTGCCGTAGACCTCAGGGCGTCAATGACCATTTCTCTTCGGTTGTCGATCAGGGCCGTTGCGAAATGAGGAATTGTCAGGGCTGCAATGACAGCTTTGCCCGGAGCATGCCTCACCGGAGCCGAAATCTCGTTGATGGCCTGACTTTCAGGGCTGCTTAACGAGATGTAGTTCTGAGCGTTGCATTCTGCGGCCTGATCCGCGAAGTCTTTCAGGTGACCCACGTCATTGCTCGGGGCAAGTTTCTCAAGCAGTTCCAGCCGTGCTTTTTCACTTTCAAGTTCTGACAAGAAGCACGCCCCCGCTGAGGTTGGGAAGATTGGGCTGTTATACCCGACCTGCACGGTCACACCGTAGTTTTGCGAAGACGAAACACTGTTGATAACGACAAGATCGCCGGAGCCGCTGGGCACCCATAGGTGGTTGGACAGTTCGGTTTCTTCTGCAAGACGTTCCATATAGGGTTCTGCCAGTTCGGCGAGTTTGCTGTTATCCGTGCGATCTCCGCCCAACAGCGCCAGTTTGCCGGTCAAGCGAAACAAGTCGCCTTCCTGACGTTCAATATATCCGCGCTCTTCCAGCACGATCATCATGCGAAAAATTTCGTTTTTTGAACGCCCAATTCCCTGCGCCAATTGTGACAGGGTGGGAAAGACATCCGAAAGCGACAAAAACTCCAGAATATCCAGCCCTTTTTCCAAGGCGGGGGCCGAGTATTTCTGAAGCTTGGTCTTTTCTTCGGACATCGGGTTTCCTTTTTACCGGTGCTTTCTCAAAAAAAACCGCAGGGGCGCAAGCCCCTGCGTGTCCGGTCGGCCATCCCGACAGGGAGGAGAAAGGGTGCCGACCTGAACAGTCTTTTATAGACCGTTCTTTTTCAGGACTTCACCCGCGTTCTCAGAAGTGATTGCCTCGGTGCCCATAACAACCGATTTCGGCACTTCTTCACCTTTCAAGTGCTTCAGTGCCTGACGCAGGCCTTCTGCACCGGGGGTCGGGTACAGGAAGGTGGCCGACAGTTCGCCGTTTGCAACCCAGGTCACGCCTTCGCCGGGCAGAGCGTCAACACCGATGAACATGATGTCGTCCGCACGACCAGCATCTTTGGCGGCCAGATATGCGCCATAGGCCATGGGGTCGTTGTGACCATAAACCATGGTGATGTCTTCGTAGTTGCGCAGGGCGGTCGACATGATGTCATAGGCCTGATCCTGCTTCCAGTCGCCCGACTGCTGATCCAGCAGGAAGGTTACGCCGTCTTCGCCTTCAAAGGCTTCGTGGAAACCGTTGGCACGGTCATGCGCGGCTTGTGTGCCCAGACCACCCCAGATTTCAACGATGGTGCCCTTGGCGTTGCCTTTGCCGCCCAGCTGCTCAACCGCGAACTTGCCGGCTTCGCGACCGATCAGTTCGTTGTCGCCGCCAACCCACTGAACGAATTTGTCAGTGTCGACGTTACGGTCCAGAACAAAGACGGGAATGCCCGCGTCGGTTGCCTGCTCGACCACACCGGTCAGGCCAGCGGATTCTTTCGGCGAGATCAGGATCGCATCGACTTCCTGACGGATGAAGTTTTCAACGTCTGCAACCTGCTTTTCGGTGCGGTCGTTGGCGTCTGCGATGATCAGCTCGACATTGTCGTGCAGGTCCGCTTCGGCGCGCAGGTCTTTGTTGAACTGGACGCGCCAGGGTTCAACGGTTGTCACCTGCGAGAAACCGATCACATAGTTGTCAGCCGCCAGTACCATCGAGGCCGAAAACGAGGTTGCGAGCGCGGTGGCGGCCATCAGGCCCTTGCCAAATGTTCTTCTTTTCATAGTCTACTCCTTAGTCATGATGCGGGTTTCTCCAGTGTTCCCGCGTTCTGATTGCTCTGACCTATTGTCCACCAAGACCTTCAGGTCAGAGCCTCCTCCCTCTGCCCAGGCGCTCTTTCGCCATGACAAAGATCTCTTCAAATCGCCCTTCCTGAAGCAGGACGGCGACCACGATGATGATGCCCTTCAGCACCAGCTGCGTGTTGCTGTCGATGTTGTTCAATTGCAGGATGTTGCTGAGGAAGCCAAAGATCAGCACCCCAACGAACGTTCCCATGATTGCGCCGCGCCCGCCCATCAGGCTGGTGCCGCCGATGACCACGGCCGCAATCGCGTCCAGTTCCAGACCGAGGCCCGCATCCGGTTTACCCTGACGGAACTGTGCCACATAGAGCACCCCGGCCAGCGCCGACAGGCCACCCGCCAGCGCATAGGTGATGATCTTGTTGCGGCCCACATTGATGCCCGCCAGACGCGCGGCCTCTTCATTGCCGCCGATGGCCATCAGATAGCTGCCGAATGTGGTGAAGCGTGTGACAAGGAAGAATACCAGCAACACACCCAGGAAGAACAGGCCTGGTACAGGGACGACGCCCCACAACAGTTCACGCAGCACTTCAAAATTTTCAGTCGCATTCGACCCGGTATAAACCGGATATACGGCCGTATCCTGCCCGGCGATCACGCGGGCCAGACCCAGCGCGCCCACCATCATGGCCAGTGTCACAATAAAGGGCTGCAGACGGCCATATACGATCAGCGCACCGTTCACTGTGCCCATCACGGCCCCAATGCAGGGCACTACGATCAGTACCGCCAGCACACCGAACTTGGGCATCACCTGACCGGCCAGCCAGACCATTACTCCGATGGAAATGGCGGCGGCGACCAGACGGCTCAGCATCCGCGAGGGCGCGCTTTCGGTCGGGTTGTCCGAGCTGCGGCTCAGGTTGTTTTGCACGAAATAGATCAGCGCTGCGATACAGACGAACAGTACGATTCCGGTAGCCGGAACCCCGAAATAGCTGGCAGCCGTCCAACCTTCCTGCGTCAGCAGCATGGCGCAGATCACGGTTCCCAACGCCATGACCGAACCCACGGACAGATCGATCCCGGCAATGAAGATCACCATGGTCATGCCCACGGCGACAATCCCGGTAACCGAAACCTGACGTAGAATGTCGGTCAGGTTGCCCAACGACAGAAAGATGTTGTTGCCTTTGGACGACAGCGGCGAGGTCAACGCCCCAAACAGGATCAGAGCGAACAGGCCCCAATATAGTTTGGTCTTGCCCAAAAGGCGCATTAACGTCGCCGCGCCGGGGCGTTCGGGTTTCACTGTCGGGCTATTGGGTTCCATAACGGTCATGTCTTTTCTCTGGTTGGGCCAGTTCTAACGGTGTGTGCAGTCAGCGGAACTGCATCGCCAGGGCCTTGATTGAATCAACGGTCATCTCATCGCGCGAAAGCTCTCCGGCCATCTGGCCTTCACACAAAACGATCATGCGGTCGCAGACAGCGATGAATTCGGACAGTTCCGAACTGGCAAACAGGACCGAGATGCCCTGATCCGCCAGTCGTCCGACCAGATCGTAGATTTCGTCTTTGGCACCGATATCGATGCCACGAGTGGGTTCGTCCAAAAGCAATACTTGCGGTTGCGTGGCCAGCCATTTGCCCAGCACGACCTTTTGCTGGTTGCCGCCGCTGAGTTTGCCGACCGGATGTTCGGGCCCGGTTGCGGCAACCTTTAAGGTCTCAATCGCGGTCAGAGCCTGCTTGCGTTGTTCAGCTTCGGAAAACCGACCAAAACGCGATTGCAGCGGCATCAGCGGCAAAGCAACATTGGACGCAATCGAGCGGTCAAGGATCAAGCCGTTGCCTTTACGGTCTTCTGTGATCAAAGCCAGCCCGTTGCGCACCCCGTCCTGGGGTTTGATTGGTCTTAGTTTCTTGCCTTCAAGTGTGATTTCGCCCTGATAGCTGGCGCCACGCGCGCCGAACAGAGTTTCAAGCAGTTCGGTCCGGCCTGCGCCCAACAGGCCACCGACCCCAAGAACCTCTCCGCGCTTAAGCTCGAAGGACACATCATCCAGAACCTTGCGCTTGCCTTCCCACGCGGACAGGTTTGCCACCTGCAGAACGGTTTCGTCGGTCGCAGGTGCGTTGCGTTCGACCGGATTGATTTCAACCGTGCGTCCTACCATCATGTTGATCAGTTCGGCGGAAGTTGTTTCCGAGGCCAGCCGGGTCCCGATCAGATTGCCATCGCGCAGAACTGTAACGCGGTCAGAAATCTCGAACACTTCGTCCATTCGGTGCGAGATATACACAACCGCAACACCCTGCAGCGCCAGATCGCGGACGACTTCCATGAGAATATCAGCTTCGGCTTGCGACAAAGCCGAGGTCGGCTCATCCATGATCAGAAGGCGCGCATTCATCAGCAGAGCACGGGCGATTTCTACCAACTGCTGCTCACCAACACGCAAATCTTTGACCGGCGTGTCGATATCCAGGGTGAAGCCAAAGCGGGCCAACGCTTTGCTGGCCTTTTCCCGCAGGGCTTTGCGGTCGATGAACGTGCCAAATTTCCGGGGCTCGTGGCCCAACAGAACATTTTCGGCCACGGTCATTTCCGGGATCAGGCTGAGTTCCTGATGCATGATGACGATACCATGCTTTTCAGCGTCCCTTGGCGCATCAAACTCCACGGTTTCGCCGTCGATCTGAAATGTCCCGAATGTCGGTTTTTGCACGCCGCTGATGATCTTGACCAACGTACTTTTGCCCGCGCCGTTTTCGCCCATCAGCGTGTGAATTTCACCACCGTCAATGACCAGGTCGACATCCCTTAGAACGGATACACCAGAAAACGACATACCGATGCCATTGAGGGAAACCGTAACCTGGCTTTCCGTTCCCTGTTGTGCGCGCAGAGCAGATTCTTGCTTCGCCATCACAACGCCTCCCTTCGTTGATCTTAACGATTTACCGCAAAACGGTTTTATATACGAAACCACGTAGGTCTACAGAGCGTCAAGAGGTATTTTTGAATTTGAATTTGAAGGCAAGATGGAGTTCAAATAAGGTGTTTAAAAATATGAACTTAGACGATTTTCTATAGACCCATAAACTCTGCCATTTCCACGATTGCAGGTCGCCTGACCGACCGTTTTACATGCAAAACGGGTGGCGTGTTCGTTAAGAATCTTCCGTATTCCAAGCGTATTTGAGTCGGCATTAATCGCCGTTTCGTACGGTTAATGATGGCCCCTGCGCTGGGGCCAGCGCGACGAATGTGGTTGGCATTGCGCGCGCTGAAAAACAATTTTTGGTCGTTTTGGGGGCGTCGAACGGCTCAGAAGTCCAGCCCGATGTCAATTGATCGGTACGAATGCGTCAAAGCACCGGACGAGATGTAATCAACCCCAGTCGCGGCTACCGCTGCAACTGTGGCCTTGCTGATATTGCCCGATGCCTCGGTCACCAATCGGCCGTCCACCAACTTGACTGCCTTCGTAAGAATGTCTGGCGGCATGTTGTCAAGTAGTACGACGTCAGCACCGCCGACCTCGATCACCTCGGACAGTTGCTCCAGCGTATCGACCTCGATTTCGATTTTCATCATATGCGACGCGCGGGCTTTTGTTGCATCAAGTACAGCCCGCACACCGCCAGCGGCTGCGATATGATTGTCCTTGATCAGGATTGCATCCGATAGCGAGAAACGATGGTTGAAACCGCCGCCGTGCAGCACGGCCTGCTTTTCCACCAGACGTAGCCCGGGCGTCGTTTTTCGCGTGCAGGTGATACGCGCCTTGGTGCCTTTGGTTTCAGCCACCAATTCCGAAGTGGCCGTTGCAACGCCCGTCATCCGCTGGGCAAAATTCAATGCCACGCGCTCGGCTGACAGGATTGAGGCGGCTCGGCCTTGGATTTTCATCAGTGTGTCGCCCTTGGCGCAGCTCTGGCCATCTTCGGTGTAGGTTGTAACGAGCAACGAGGGATCGACCAGACGGAACGCCAGCGCAGCCACTTGCATACCTGAAACCACAGCATTTTCACGTGCCTGCAACCGTGCGGAATAGGTGACGTCCGCGGGGATCACGGTCTGAGTTGTGATATCGCCACAGGCACCCATATCTTCAGTTAGCGCGGACCGGACCAGAGGTTCCAGGATCATGTCTGGCAAAGCGGGGTGGGTCATGCTGCGTCCTTTGCTATGCGATCTCGCAAGGTGAGTGCCTGCGTCAGTGTCAGGCTGGATCGTTGACCGGGGCCACGATTGGGACCCGGAAAATCGGACCGGTAATGCGCGCCGCGACTTTCGCGGCGTTGCAGCGCGGCGGCGGCGATCAGGGTGGCCGTAGCGGTCATGTTGAGAAACTGGTCTGACCCAAAGTGCTGGGCCTCAAGCGCGGCAATTCCGGATAGGGCTTGGCTCAGGCCAGCTGCCTCCCTTACCACGCCGACATGTTCCGTCATTATGCGGCGCAACTGCATCAAATCGTGCTTATTGTCAGTTGTGCCGGGTGCCAAACGGATTTCGACTTCGGGCGCGCTCTTCACGGTGATTTGGCCCGCAATGTCCCGGGCACATGATCGGGCGAACACCAAAGCTTCAAGCAACCCGTTTGATGCCAACCGGTTGGCGCCATGTAACCCGGTGGACGCCGCCTCGCCACAGGCCCAGAGCCCGGCCAACGAACTTCGCCCGAACAAATCTGTTTCTACGCCGCCCATATGGTAGTGCGCTGACGCGGTCACAGGGATCGGGTCCCGCGTTGGGTCAACGCCATGACGCATACAGGCCCGTGTTACACCGGGAAAAATAATGCCGATGTCGGCACCGATCGCGCCCCGCGTGTCCAGCGCTGGCCGCATGCCAGCTTTGGCTTGCAGATAGACGGCCCGCGCAACCGTATCTCTGGGGGCAAGCTCGGCATCGGGGTGGAAATCGGGCATGAACCGATGCCCGTTCTTGTCGACAAGAACGGCCCCCTCGCCGCGCAGTGCTTCGGTTGCCAACGGGGTGGGGTCAGAGCCTACGTCGATTGCGGTGGGATGGAACTGTACAAATTCTGCGTCCGCGATGCGCGCACCAGCACGGGCAGCCATACCAATCCCTTGCCCGCGAATGCGCGTTGGGTTGGTGGTTTGCGCATAAAGGCCCGAAGACCCACCCGTTGCCAAAAGATAAGCGGCCCCGCGCAGCAGCAGCTGCGCTGGGCCAGACCCAAGCGCACTTGTCAGGTAGACGCCTGTTACTTGCGCGCCGTCGCTTTCCAGCGCCACGGCCTGCGCGCCCTCGATAACCTGGATTGAGGGTGTTTCGCGCAGGGCTTTGATTAACGCGCGCATAATCTCGGCCCCGGCCTGATCACCTTTGACCCGCACAACCCGAGCAGCGGAGTGAGCGGCCTCACGCGACTGAACAAACCCGCCGCTTGCAGTACGGTCGAATCCGGTGCCAAGCGCAGAAAGGTCAAGGATATGCTCTGGCGCAGCTTGCGTCACAAACTCGGCCACTTCGCGCAAAACCGAGCCCGCACCCGCGCGCATCGTGTCGTCCGCATGGGCCTTTGGGCTGTCTGTCCGCGCCATGGCGGCGGCGATGCCACCCTGCGCCCAGGCTGAGCTTGCGCCAGAGCCCAGCGGTTCAGGCGAAATCATCACGACTGGGCAGGGCGCCAGCTTGAGAGCCGCATACACGGCGGCCAAACCAGCGCCAATGATGACCACGCGCGATGTTTCGATGGTTTGCATCTGCTGTGTCAAATGCCCAACTGGCGCGACAGGTCGATCATACGCTGAACCGAAAGACGTGCCTTTTCGGCGACCTGTGCGTCGACGTCGACTTGACCGGTCATTGTGTCCAGCGCGAACAGCACTTTCTCCAGCGTGATTTTCTTCATGTAGGGGCACATGTTGCATGGGCCGACAAATTCGACTTCGGGCAGTTCGTCCGCGATGTTGGACGCCATCGAACATTCGGTGATCAGCAGCGCTTTCTCTGGCTTTTCGTCCGTGACATATTTGATGATGCCGCTGGTTGAACCCGAGAAATCGGCCTCGGCCACCACGTCCGGCGGGCATTCGGGATGCGCGATCAAGCGAGTTCCGGGGTTCCATTCGCGAAAGTCGCGCAGGTCACTGGCCGAATATTGCTCGTGAACGATGCACGAGCCCTCCCACCACACGACGTTTTTCTGTGGAACGTCGCGTGCCACGTTCTGCGCCAGATACTGGTCGGGCGTCATGATGACGGTCTCACTGTCCTGTGCTGCTACGATTTGTGCTGCATTCGACGAGGTGCAACAGATGTCCGAGGCTGCCTTTACCTCGGCTGTTGTGTTCACATAGGACACAACCGGTGCACCGGGATACCGGCGGCGCATTTCCGCGATGCCTTCGGCGGTGATCGATTCCGCCAAAGAGCACCCTGCCTCCATATCCGGCATCAGAACCGTTTTTTCCGGGCTGAGAATTTTGGACGTTTCGGCCATGAAATGAACGCCGCATTGAACGATCACCTCGGCCTCGACCTCGGTGGCCTTGATCGCCAATTGCAGGCTGTCACCGACGAAATCGGAAATTCCGTGGTAGATCTCGGGCGTCATGTAGTTGTGTCCCAAGATGACCGCGTTGCGGTTTACCTTGAGTTCATTGATCGCCTTTACATATGGCGCATAAATCGCCCAATCCGCTGGTGAGACCACACGCGACATGCGGTCGTAGATATCGCTCATGCTTGCGGCAAGCTCGGGCGACGGGGTCAGGTCATATTTTTCGGAGAGATGCGCGCGCTGCGCAGGTAGGTCGAACACGGGGCTGTTTTTCTGCCTTACAATCTTTTGGCGCTCTGACTATCGTATTTCGTTTATATTGAACACCAGTCAATAAAGGAAAATATGCTGTTTTTTGCAGCTTCTGTAGAACCAGCTGACTTATTTAAGATTTTTCAGTGATGGTTACGGGCTTCCATCCCTCAGCAGGTGGGCTTGCCAGAAGCTCATGCATTTTGTCGGCCATAGCGAGCGAGGCAAGGTCCCCGCCGCGGATTTGGTCGGCGGTTTCAAATTCTGACAGGGCATTTTCGAATTGCCCGGCGCGATAAAGCGCTAGGCCGCGTTCATATGCGTCGATCCAATCGCGTGAGGGGTTATATCCTTCGGTCATTGCAATCAGTTCATAGACCACAAGCTCTTCGCTGCGGCCGAACACTGTGAGGGTATCCAATTCGCGCACAATTACAGAATCGCCAGCTTCGCGTCGGGTCTCTGGGCCGATCAGGATAAGGGTGCCGTAGACTTTGTTCGCGCCTTCCAGTCGGCTTGCGACATTCACCACATCGCCGATCGCCGTATAGTTCAGGCGCTGTTCGGATCCTATGTTCCCCACAAGCGCCTCGCCGCTGTTCACCCCGATCCGTAGCCGCAGAGGAATACCCTGGCTGTCCTTGATGCCTGCCGCGTCGACGGTTTTGACAAGATCCAGCGCCGCACGACAGGCGTTTTCCGCGTGGTTTTTATCCTGACGTGGTGCCCCCCAAAAGGCCATGACTGCATCGCCCATGAACTTGTCGATAGTGCCGTCATGCCTTGCAATTGCGGCCGAAGCGGCGGTGAAGAACGGCTCCATCAATTGAACAATTCCTGGGCCCAGTTTCTCAGAAAGTCCGGTAAAGCCAGTCACATCGCAAAACAGAACCGAGATTTGCTTCATATCACCGCCCGGCTGCGTTTTGATGCCTTCGGCAACCAGCATGCGAACCAGATCGGTTGGTACATATTTTCGGAATGCCGACAGACCCGCCGCCATACTGGCCGTTGCCGCAGACAGGTTCGCCAGTTCCGACAGCTTTGAGGGCCTGCGTGAAATACGCTCAACATCGAAACGTTCGATCTTATTAAGGTCTTCAGCGATCCGCGCCAAAGGGTTCGCCACAACCCTACGGACCAGCCAGATGGCTAACCCGGTGGCGAAAACGACTACTCCAATCAGAATATAAAGAAGGTTGATCAGAGTTTTGTCGATCCCAGACAGGAATGCGGATTCCGGGATTACGGTGGCAACGCGCCAGCCATAAAATCCCAACGGGGTCAGGGCAACTGCATACGGAACGCCGTCTATTACAACCCGGGTCGTTGCCCCGCCGGCAGGATTTTTGGCAGGGTCACCCAAAAGCCGTTCGCCCGATATCATGGCGGCCTCGTACAACTCGCCTTCGCCCATTCGGGCCGGTGTCGTTTCATCTGCCATGGCGTCAGGAACGGCGATCACCTTGCCATCAGCATCCAGAATATAGGCTGCTCCGAATTCGCCCGGATGTAAGGTCGCAAGGAACCGCGACAAACGGTCGGTTTCGATTGCGACCGCTAGAACACCCTGTCGCCCGCGGTTGACGTCAATGGGACCGGCATAAGCATAGACCGTTTTTTCACTTCCTGGCAGATCCCGCGCTTCGATCCATCCCGATGAGTTCAGGCTCATAAAGTTATTGAACCAGGCGTGGTCCCGTGGATCATAGTCTGTTTCCCGGAATTTTCGCTCTTCGAACTGGATGTCACCTGGAATGAAAATGTATTGGTCGGTTCGCAACTGCCGATCGCGGATGTTCTTATCGATTTCGACCATCTCAAGGCCGCCATCTCCAAGGCGGTGCGAGGCGAAGAAATTACCATCAGGCCAGCCGAAGAATATCCACGAGATATTGGGCTGCGCTTGTAGTTGCGACAGGAATACGAATTCTCGCTTGTCTGCCTGGCGCGTGGCGATGACATTCTGCACGAAAATGGTGCGCACTGCGGCCCAGGCTGCTTCGGCCGAGCTGAGTGTCGCGCCGACCTCGATCCGGACGGTATTGGCGATCTGAGTGTTGATTTCAGCAGCCAGCATACGGCTGTTGTCCCGTGCCGTTGTCCACCAAAGCGTATGAACAATAAAAGTTGACACGCCAATGGACAGGGCGACCAGGATAGATACAGCGATGCCTACACTTATCCGCATCACATCTCCACAACAATGACCGGTAAAGCAGTATTGGATTGAGAATTTGCCAAGCGCAAAGGTTGCTTTGCTAAACGCCAGAAAACTCACGCATCTGTTAGGTTGACGCCATATCGACTGGCGGAAACGTGAGCGGCCAAAACGGCGATCGGCCGACAATTCGCCGAATGTTTACTGGCGTTGCGCATCAAAGGCGCAACGCCTGCTTTCGAATGCCAATCAGCCGACTTTCACAACCATTTTGCCGAAATTACCCCCAGCGAGTAGTTGATTGAAGGCTGCTGGCGCGTTTTCCAGCCCATCCACTACGTGTTCTTTGTACGATACCGAGCCGTCCTTAAGCCAGCCTGCCATGTCCCGGACAAATTCCTGATAAACCTCGGGGCCGAAATTGTCGAAAATGATGAACCCCTGCATTTTGACTTTCATCCGCAGCAAGGTGCCCAAGATCGCAGGGCCCATATCCGGCCCTTCCGGCAAACCGGGCAGGTTGTACCACGCTACGATTCCGCAGACAGGGACCCGTGCAAACGGGTTTAGCAACGGCAGAACTGCATAAAGCACCTTACCGCCAACATTCTCGAAATAGACGTCGATCCCATCTGGGCATGCATCGCGCAGTTGAGCTGCCATATCGTCGGATCTGTGGTCTATACAGGCGTCAAAGCCAAGGTTCTGGACAACATGCGCACATTTTTCCGGCCCGCCTGCGATGCCGACGACGCGACATCCTTTAAGCTTGGCGATCTGTCCCACAGTTGCCCCGACCGGTCCCGCAGCCGCTGCAACAACGACGGTTTCACCGGGCTTGGGCTCGCCAATTTTTAATAAACCTGCATAGGCCGTGTAGCCGGGCATTCCCAAAATACCCAAAGCCCAGGATGGATTGTCTGGTGTTTTGCCCAGATTGACCACCTGCTCTCCGTTCGAAATCGCGTAGTCCTGCCAGCCGCTCATATTCAAGACATAGTCACCGACCTCGTACCCATCCAGGTTCGACTCGAGCACTTGGGCCACAACCTGAGCGGTCATGACGCCGCCAATTTCGACGGGCTCGGCATAGGACTTTGCGTCGTTCATGCGGCCGCGCATGTAGGGGTCGAGCGACATAAAGACCGTTCGCACCAGCATCTCATCAGCGCCCGGTGACGGGATATCTGTGGTTTCAAGCCGAAGCGTGTTTTCGTCGGGCTGACCAACAGGGCGTTCAGCAAGAACGATACGACGGTTGGTGTCGGATGTTTGGGGCATTGGAACCTCTTGCAAATATTTACCCGCACCAGAAACCTTAAGCGGGCAAGGTGCAAGGGAAACAATGCAAATAAGAGGGGAAACCGGCAGAGACTGGCCAAGAGTGCTCTGGATATTTAGCCTCTTTGTCCTCGTTGTCTTGTTGCAAGCCAAGCAAAATAGACAGGCTAGCTAAGTCCAAGTTCAATTAGACCTAGCCGCCAAAATTACTGTGCCTTGCTGCTCTGTTCTTATTCTGCTGCGATTGCGCCCGAGGTGTCTGGAATTTCGCGGATTGGGGACCACTCAAGGTCGCCGTCGTATCTCCAAGCCAGTTGTCCACTGTCATCCATGGCGATCAGATGAAGCCACCCATTGTCAAAAAGCGCTTTGACGTCAGGGTGACGTGCCAGGATGTTTGACATCGCTTCGCGAGGGGCTTCGATGACCACCGTCAAGCGCAAAGGATCATGCTGGAATCCGTTGCCATCATGCACGGACTGCCATGGCAAGCCCGGCCTGGGGGCGCCGTTATTGCCTTCCAGCACGCCTATCCCGCCAACCACATTGTGCAGAAGCTTGTTGCCTCCACCGAACAAGTCGGGCGCAACGGTCGAACCGTAATATTGCAAACTGATCCAGCTGGCCACGACAACCGGAGCTGTCATGATCAGTTCAAGGACGCCAAACCCATCATCCTGTCGCCAGTTGTAGTTGTGCAGAAATGCCCGCCCGGACAAGTCCGCGCCATTGGTCCGGTCACGTGGAGCGGCGACAAACGCACGACACCCGGCAAGACCCCATTCGGGCCGCGTTTCAGCCCAATCACGTGCACGACGCAGAACTGCTGCAGACTCGTTTGCACGCGGCAGGCGTTGCGCGCGTTCTGCGCGGGACAGATCCCCTGCAGCATTCAACCAGGTTTTGAGCTGCGCAATCTCTGCCGCTGCGGTGCCTGATGGTAAATCCTGTTCGAACAAAGTGACCATATCAGTCGTCGTGTGATGCAACGCAGGTAAGAACACGGTGTCTTCGGGTATATCTATCCCGTGAACCTGAAGATCGCTTCGTATGTCGGGATCGTTCAACAGCCCAGCCAAAAGGCGAGCGTTCACATCTCCGGCGTAGCCACCACAGGCCCCACATTGCAATGCGCTTTCATGGGGGTTGTTTGTGACGTCGGCCCCATGGCCTGCCAACATGACAATTCGTGCGAAGTTATGGGTCAGCGACATAGCCGACAAAACAGACTTGGCCATACTGACGCGCGTTTCAAAGCTTAGGGAAGGGTCAAGTCTGGGCGCCGGTTCCGGTTTGGCCTTGTCACCCAGACCAAGCGAATCCCGCACAAGTTTACCGGCATAGACCGGGCCGGTGGCCTCGACAAAGGCAAAGGATGACACGGCGGCTAACTTAAACCGGCCCCACGCGCGTTTAGCCCGCGCTGCGTAGCGGCGGTTCAGGTCCGCTTTGACAGGTTCAACAGCTTCCGAGGTTGCCCCGGCTTTCAATAGAACCGGACCCCTGAACTCGGTCACGTCCGACCCTGCGGCCTTGTGTGCGCTGGCCAAACCGAAGAACCCGGCAAAGCCGATGGTTTCGATTTTGGCGTCCTGCGCTTCCAGCGCCCTGCGGAAAACCTCAGAGCGGACGTCGATGCAGAACGCTGCCTGTATGTCAGGGCGTCCATTGGAGGCAACGGGTTCGCTTTTTTTCAGTTCAATCGCCAAAGCGCGTTGTTGTGCGCGTTCAGCTGCATCCTGCAGGACAGCGTCGATCACCTCGGATTTGGACGGCGTGACGGGTGTGCGGTGCTTGGCCACGACCTCGGCCCAACGGGCGGCGATTTGGTCTTGGTAAAGGTCAAATAGCGCCTCATCAAACACCATGCGAACGGCCAGCAACTCAGCGACAGTGCTGTCTGGGCGTCCGTCCAATTCGGCTTGCCACAAATGATACCGGCCGTACTGAGCCCAACCGCCCAAGGTTATCAACCAGCGATGGAACGTCGTTTTGGCGGCCTCAGTGTCGACGCCCAACCGTTCGGACGCCCGTCCTATGGCGCGCCAATGCGACCTGTTGGTTCGAGTGACAAAGGCGCAAAAGCCTTTCAAACCGTGGATTTCAGGCGTCAGGTCACGCGTGGCGAATTCCCGCCACGACTGGAATACGCCGCCTGTATCGGCTTGCTGCCAGAGCGCCTGACCCTGATCAAAATGACCCGCAGCCCAGGCGCCGATGCGATCTTCGATCAAGCCAGGCCAATCAATACCAGAAACATCGGCAGCAAGTTCGGCGACGGTTGCCAGTGGCTGCGGCGTGTCCTGAGGTGTGTCTAATGCGTTCAGTACGTCTTGCAGGCTTGGTGCGTTAAATTGCCCTTCTACAGCCGACACAGCGGCGCACACATCTTCTTGCGAGATCTCGTCGCCCTCATATTTTGCTTTCCAGTATTCGCGAGCAGGGGTGATCCGTGTGCCGGCAACCCGTGCAAGGCGTGCCGCGGTGACAGAAAGTGGCTCATCAATCTGGCCAAGAAAGGGGTTCACCGCAACGCTAGAGGAAAGCGGGAATAGCGGCGGGATCGCTTTGGAGGCGTCGTTGGCCTCGGTCACAAGTTCCAACAAAGGGGCGGGGTAGGTTTCAAGTTTCGCAAACATGAGGAACGTTCCTTTCACACGATCGAACGCTTGGACCAACCGTCCAGCACCTTATCGAAAACTGCATTTGCATAGAGACCATTGGTCAGGTGAACCCGTGGCCCTGCCGCTGCTGGGTGCGCGGCCCATAACGGGAATGTCGCCTGTGCCACGGCAACACAGCCAAAGCTGATCAATGCGAGGATAATCAAAGCCCATTCAAGCGGGCCGGGGGCCGGAGTAGCTGGCAGGGTTCCCGAAGTCAGTTTCTGTGCGATGACCTGCAGGGCGAAATAGCTGACCGAAGTGATCAGAGCATAGGCGACAGTGCGTTGCATCAACGCCCGTGGGGCAGCATCAGCAAACCCTTGGGCCAACAGATAAGCAACGCCGAAAATCAGGATGACTCCCAGTGCAATGGCCTGAACCGATTTTCCGTCAAACCCAACGACCATGCCAACAAGTGCGTAGATTGCTATCGCGATCACAAAAGACAACAACACGTTACGCGCGCTTGGGACGGCAATCGGCCCGGGGCGGCGAATTGCCGCGACGTTTCGCACTGCTTCGCCAGCACTGAGGAACGCATGTGCCTTATACAGCGAATGGGCCACAATGTGCAGCAATGCCAGCGGGAACAGCGCCAAGCCACATTGCATGACCATGAAGCCCATTTGGGCAATGGTCGACCACGCAAGCGACGTCTTTACTGCTGGTTGAGTCAGCATCACCAACCCGCCGAACAAGGCAGTGAACCCTCCCAACATGACCAACAACGCCATCACACCCGGCGCAAGCAACATTACGTCGGCGAAACGTATTAGCAGCAGACCGCCAGCATTGATGACGCCTGCATGCAGCAGGGCCGAAACGGGCGTTGGGGCCTCCATAACCTCGGTCAGCCATCCATGCAGCGGGAACTGCGCCGAAGCCAGGACAGCAGACACGGCAATCAGAAAGGCAGCGGACATCGTCAGCCAATTCGGTTCTGCGACCGAAAGGATCGTTTTTATGTCTGTGGTCCCGGTGGCGACAACGATCAGCACAAAAGCCAATGCCAAGGTCGCCTCGCTTAGCCGTGCAACGAGGGCTTTTTTACGTGCTGCGCGCTGCGCGGTGGCGCGTTCCGGATAGAACAGCAGCAATTTGTTCAATGCCAGGCTGGTCGCGACCCAAGCCAGAAAGAACTGCACAAGATTGCCGGACATGACCAATAGAAGAACCGACGCTAGTGTGACCGACATCCAGCCAGCGAAAGCACCTTGGTTGTCTTCGCCATCCATGTACGTCCTGGAATAGCGGATCACGATCCAGCCGATGAAGCTGACTAGCAACAGCATCACGGAACTCACCGCATCCAGGTGAACCGAGAGGCCGACGCCGGACATCCCGATCAATGCCGATGTGCCGGGCCCCTTTATCACCAAAAATATGGTTGCGAGGATCGAGGAAACAAAGGCCGCGAATGCGGCAACTTCAGTCAGTCCTGCTATGTTTCCCGGCCGTTTTCCCGGTTGCCGCGACGCAAACCATGCTGCCCCAAGTAAGGTGAGCGGGCCAAGAAGCGGCAAAAAAACGTAAGCCATAGTCCATTTCCTTCTGTGTCGCGGCCAAAGGGCCTTTTGCGGCAGATAGGACAGAATTTATGACAATAAAAATTCATTGTTTGCAAAGTTACGTTCTAATAAATAGAACAATATGCCATTGAACTATCATCATCTCCGATATTTTTGGGCCGTTGCGCATGACGGTAACCTGACCCGCACGGCGCAGCGTCTGAATCTGTCTCAGTCGGCTCTTTCTGTGCAAATCAAACAACTGGAAGAACGTCTGGGTCACGCCTTGTTTGAACGCCGCGGTCGACAGTTGCAATTGACCGAGGCCGGTCGCATCGCACTGGACCATGCAGACGCGATTTTCGCCACGGGGCAAGAGCTTGTGGCCACGATGGAAGGAACAGTTCAGAACCGAAAGGCACTTAGGGTGGGGTCGCTGGCGACCCTGTCACGCAACTTTCAGATTGGGTTTTTAAGGCCCATCTTGTCTCGTATGGATGTGGAGGTGATCCTGAGATCGGGCAGCCCGACCGAATTGTTAGAGGGGTTAGAGGCGCACAATCTGGACCTTGCCTTGATGAACAGGCCCCCCCCTGATGACAGTCTGACCCCTTTCGAAATTCACTCGATCGGTGAGCAAGAGGTAAGCATTGTGGGCACTCCGGGGCGGTTGCAGTCTGATGCACCTTTGCGCGAGTTGTTGCATAAACAGCCATTTATTCTGCCGACGACCGACAGCAGCCTTCGAACGGCCTTTGACGCGCTGGCCAGCCGGTTATCGGTCCGTCCTCAAATCGCCGCCGAGGTGGATGATATGGCGATGATGCGACTGCTCGCGCGCGAGGATATTGGCCTTGCACTCGTGGCGCCTATCGTTGTGACAGACGAACTGACTTCGGGCCGATTGAAAGAGGCCAAAGAGCATCCCCGGATCAAGGAAACGTTCTATGCGGTCACTCTACGACGGCGGTTTGTGAATCCTTTGGTGCAGCAGATTTTGGAGCAGAATTCCGGCTCTGCTTTCTTGACCTGATCAAAAAGCAACACTCGGCATCTTGCTCTGTCAAACTGTTCTTGCGCTTTGGCAACCCATAAGCAACTTGACGGTATGGAGAATTTGAACTGTCCGAATTGCGGGACGGACTGCCCGATTTCATTGACGTTGATTAAGGTCGTTGTGTGTCCGTCCTGCGGAACCACGCTGATGCTGAACGATGAAACGGCCTCGGTCGCGGGTGACCAGGGCGTGATGCATGATGCACCACTCTTATTCGGGGTTGGCGATCGGGTGGTGATGGGCCGGACTTCGACCCGAATTCTAGGTCACGCCCGATATTCTTACGGCCGCGGGTTTTGGGATGAGTTCTGCGGTGTGGATGAAGCCGGAGAAACCTGCTGGATTTCGGTCGACGAGGGTGACGTCGTGCGGCAAACCCGTTTGCAGGCGGACGACGCACCAAAGAACCAACCGCCCTTCAAGCCCGGCGAAACACTATACTTCGACTCGGCGACGTTTACGGTGACAGAAGTGGAAAGTGCCGAGTGTATCGCGTTGCGCGGGCAGTTCGACGAAGCCCTGAACGTGGGAGAAACCTATCAATTCGTAAACGCGTCTGCCGGTGACGAAGCGTTGCTGTCCGGTGAATTTTGGGGTCAGTCCGCCGCTTGGTTCTATGGTCGCTGGTACGATCCTTTCGACATACAGGTCGGGCGCCAGTAATGACCAGAAACCCCGAGATACTGTCGATCAACTGCACGAGCTGCGGCGCGGGACTGGACGTGTTGGGTGGCGGTCGTGTCGTGGTACAAATCTGCCCTTATTGCGGTAGCGAACTGGATGCGCAGGACAACTACAGAACTCTCAGGCAGTTCAAGGGACTTACGCGTCCCAAGACACCGTTTTCGATCGGGATGACCGGCGCGCTTTATGGGGTCGAATTCACCATTATCGGGATGATCGAGCACTCAGAACGGTGGGGCGGGCGGTTTTACACCTGGATTGATCACCAGCTTTATTCACCCACACATGGGTATGCGTGGCTAACGCTGGAAGCTGGCCATTTGGTGTTTACCCGACGCCACCGTGGGCCGGGATGGATATCTGAGCGGGCAGTGGAAATATCAGAATATCCGCCGATTGTCCGCGTAAATGGAGAGCGGTTTGTCTATTTCGAAACGACGACAAGCTCGATCACCTATGTCGAAGGTGAATTCACGTGGCGGCCAGAAATAGGCGAGCAAACCACAACCATCTCAGCGATGTCTGATGCGGCGATGCTGGGATTTTCTACGACTGGCTCTGAACGCGAGAGCTACCGTTCGATTTACGTCCCCAGAAAAACAGTCGAAGACGCATTCGATGTTCAGCTTGATCAGAAACCTTTTCGCGTTCACCCGCTAGAGCCATTTGTTGCCGGACCGAACTATGGCTTTGTACTGGTTGCCTCGTGCGTGTTTGCGATCATCTGCCTTGTCATGTCCTTTGTTTTTGCCAGCCGCACGGGAGAAGACGTGCTGGACGCGCATGTCCTGACGCGGGCGGATTTTCCCGCAGAAATCACGTTCCCGCTGGAAGCCGACAGTCAGCTTACGCGTATTTCTTTTTCGGCCGATGTTCGCAACAGTTGGGCGTATCTGGATCTGGAATTGCTGGATCCAGACGACACGCCTGTTTTCTTCGCAGGCCGGACCATCGAGTATTATTCGGGCCGCGACGCCGACGGATCATGGAGCGAAGGATCAAGACGCGCCAACCTGTCGTTTCGGCCAGAACGTACAGGCGATTACACACTAACAGTGGACGTGCCCGACCAAGGGGTCTGGACCGGGCAGGGGGCATCCTCGGTTCCGAGTTATCCTTTCAACAAACTCACGATCAATGTGCGTTCCGGTCTGTCCAGCGGCTTGTGGACGCTTGCGTTGGCCGGAGGCTTCGGATTGTTGTTCTTGTTGCAATTCGGACGTAAGTGGCTGCACCAGCGCGCCCGTTGGTCCGGAACCGATTGGGTGGATGAGGATTAACGTGAACCTGTTCCGAGCTATTTTTGTTGTCATTTCAACCACCGCAATCGCTTCAGTGGGTTACGTCGCATGGCACGGCTATGGCGCCGAGAGCCGCGATTTGGATACTTCGGTTCGCGTCGGTAGCAGTGGCGGCGGATATTATCGAACAGGTCGTGTAAAATAAGGGAAAACCAATGGAATATCTGGCAGCGATTCAGATCGCCGAGATTGTAAGCACCATCTTCTACACTGTTCTTGGTGTCTCGCTGATGTGGGGTGTCTGGAAAGTGATCGACTGGCTGACGCCGTTTTCCATCGTGCGAGAGATCGAGAAGGACCAGAACATTGCGCTGGCAATTCTGATCGGTCTGCTATTCGTGGCCGTCTCAATTATCATCGCAGCTGTCATCGTGTCATGACACCCGCTCCGGCGGTTCAGGCACGGGCGGTTTGGTTGCTGGCGGCCACCTTTCTGGTGGCCGTGGCTGGCCTGATCTACGAGCTGATTGCCGCAACTCTTTCCAGTTATCTGCTGGGCGACTCGGTGCGCCAGTTCTCGCTGGTTATCGGGATTTTCCTGTCGGCAATGGGGGTTGGCGCGTGGCTGTCGCGCTTTGTTACTCATGCTTTTTCGGGGTTTGTTTGGGCGCAAATTCTGTTGGGCATTGTCGGTGGCTTCATGGCCCCGGTTCTGTTCCTGAACTACGCGTGGATAGGTCAGGTGGCCTTGCCTTTGTACGCGGCACTGGTTGCTATCGGAATCTTGTCGGGCATGGAATTGCCCTTGATCGCGCGTGTATTGGAAGAGATCGGGGCGCTAAAGTTCCGTTTCGAAAACGTGTTGAGCGTGGATTACGTGGGGGCTTTGGTGGCCTCACTGGCATTTCCGTTATTGGTTATTCCGCATTTGGGATTGATGTCCGCAAGTCTTGCATTCGGCGCGTTAAATCTTGCGGTGGCGGGGCTGTCGTTGCTGGTGTTTCGGGAGCTGGCGACCCGCAGGCAAGTCACAGTCTGGACGTTGGCCATGCTGGCAACGGTTGCGGGCCTATGGGAATCCGAACGGCTGGTCTCCATAACCGAGGCTGAGTTGTTTGAAGATGACATAGTCCTGTCGGAAAACACCCCATATCAACAGGTTACTGTTACGCGGTATCGAGACAGAGTGCGGCTGTTTCTGGACCACTCAATCCAATTCGACAGCCTTGACGAACATCGGTATCACGAACCT
This sequence comes from Ruegeria sp. R8_1, assembly GCF_017743815.1. NCBI lineage: Bacteria > Pseudomonadati > Pseudomonadota > Alphaproteobacteria > Rhodobacterales > Roseobacteraceae > Ruegeria > Ruegeria sp. R8_1. The sequence continues at coordinate 50,910 of NZ_JAGHRL010000010.1, forward strand.
TTGGTGCATCCTGCAATGGCTTTGGCACCGCGCAGGGCTCAGGTGCTGGTTCTGGGCGGGGGGGATGGAATGGCCGTCAGAGAGGTGCTCCGCTACCCAGATGCTCACAATGTCACTTTGGTGGACCTTGATCCACGAGTCACCGAGTTGTTCCGCGACCATCCAGCATTATCGAGTTTGAACGATTTTGCTTTAAGTGATCCTCGCGTAACGATCGTAAATAATGATGCGTGGAAATTCCTGGAACAGGATCACAAGATTTACGATGTGATCATAGTCGATTTGCCCGATCCGAAATCCATAAGTTTGTCGCGCCTGTATACTAGGCAATTCTATTCCATTCTGGTTGAACGCCTAAGTGCGCAAGGAATTTTTGTGACACAAGCCGGTTCACCTTTTTTTGCACGACAGGCGTTTTGGTCCGTTGTTGGAACGATCGAGTCCAGCCGGAATCCTCAGCGACCTGGGCAGGGGCTAAGTGTTTTGCCCTATCACAGCTATGTGCCCAGTTTCGGTGAGTGGGGGTTTGTGTTGGCTTCGCCAGAGCCTGTGTCAGGCCGAAAGATCTTGTTGCCGCGGGGGTTGCGATATCTTGATGAAGGTGTTTGGCGTGCAACGCAGGTATTCGGAGCCGATACCGCGCGTATCGCGGCTGATCCGAATACGCTGCAGTCACATGCTTTGGTCGGCTACTATTTGGACGGGTGGGATTTCTGGTTCCGTTAAGGCACCTCGGTGAATACGAGTGATGTCCACACTCACGGGGTGCAGCAATTCTGCAAGGCAGTCCACGGCGCGTTCGGGACAGGTGCCCCCGCACATAAAAATGTCGATCGCGGCATACGATTTCTCGGGCCATGTGTGAATCGAGATGTGAGACTCGGCCAGTAACAGAACGCCCGTGATGCCGCCATGGCCACCGAAAGTGTGAAAGCTGCTTGAAAGGATTGTCGCCCCTGCAGCGTGGGCCGCAGATTTCAGGGCGCTCTCTAGATACGAGGCGTCCGTAAGCCTCGACCCGCCATGATGGTCCAATAGTATGTGCGTCCCAACGGGATTCTTCCTGATCATGTCTTGCGTTTACACGGAAAAAGCGGGCCACGAAAACCCCCGGTTGCCTAGCTCGGGGGCATGTCTGGTCATGGCGAGCGGTAGCTTGTTTTCAAAGTCCGATTTTCTCAGACGTGGCGTGTCGAAAAATCACGTGACACACCGGAAGCGCTTGGGTTAGCTTATCTCAAAACGAAACTAAAAAACATAATACGTAAATACTTGAAGGCATATAACGTGCGGTCGCCCGTTGGGACTCTGAGGAAATTCCCACAGGAGCAGCGCAATGGGCCACGGCATTTAAGCTGTTGCCTGTATCAGGAACTCTGGGGCTTCGGCAACGAGTGGAGTTCTGAAGCAGGCACGGTGTTTCATTGAAACACGGAGGAGCCGCAATTCAGACAAGACATATCTGCACATCCGCTGCGCACCTTTTTCTGACACTGACCGGACAACAAACGCAGAGGTGATCGGGCGCGTTGCAATATTTAAAAATGAGGGAATGACAGATGAAACAGAAAACCAGATTGATATCTTCGGCTGCCGTTCTGGCTCTGGGTTTTGCACTGCCGGCCACGGCCGAGTTAAAGTACGACAACAACTCGGGCGGTTTTGTTGTGCTGTATGGACAGTTGAACCCCGCTATCATATCGGTTGATGACGGAGAAGAGACCGAAACCAATGTTCGCGACTTCGACGCCTCCAACAGCCGTGTTGGACTGCGGCTCGAACAACCCTATGGCGCCAACACGTTCCGGTTCCGCTTTGAAACTGCGCTGGGTTTGCCAAACTCGACCGAAACGGATCAGAACGGCAACGACTTCAGCGGCTGGACACGCGAAGACATTCGACATGTAGATTTGTCCCTAGAGGGAGACTGGGGCACTTTCTCGGCCGGGCAGGGCAGCATGGCCGCTGACGGTGTCGCCGAACAGGATTTGTCGCTGGTTGCTCTGGTCTTGTATTCGTTCACCGCGGATTCAAACGCATCCTTCCTGTTCCGTGACGATGGCGGCATTCTGAGCGGGCCGACGGTCTCGGGAACAACCGATAACTTTGATGGCGCGCGGCGGACACGGGTGCGCTATGACACGCCGTCGTTTAATGGGTTTTCGTTCAGTCTGGCTTATGGCCAGAACGTGTTGGAAGAAGATTTCAACGATGACCGCGACTATTATGACTTTGCAGCCTATTATCGAAACACGTTTGCCAACGGTGTCGAAGTTGCCGCCGGACTGGCCTATCAGGTACGTGGATCCGGCAACAGCGGTTCAGGCGGCAGTGAAAGCGAAAAGCGTGAGGACGTTGTTGGATCGGCCTCGGTTCTGTTGGATAATGGCTTAAGCTTCGCGGTCGCCATCGGTGAGAGGGATGTGGACGATGATGCCTCGGCAGATCCCAGTTTTTACTATCTCAAAATCGGCTACGAGGGCGACTGGTTCAACTTTGGCAAAACCGGTGTCGGGCTTCATTACTGGGACGGCTCAGATTTTAACGCGGATGGTTCGGATTCTGAGGTCTGGGGCATTGGTGTCGTCCAAAAAATCGACCAGTACAATATGGAAGCTTACTTCTCGTACCAGGATTATGCCTATGACGACTCATCCGATGAGTTTGATGACCTGTCCACAGTCGTCTTGGGCGCACGCTGGCGCTTTTGAAGCCGATTCACGTTTGCGGGCCCTTCTTTGACTGGCCCGCAAAAGGATGACATCGGACGATTATAGGCCCTTTTTCCGGACTATCCCAAGGCGCTTTGCGCGGATAAAATTGCTTACTCTGCTTCAGCTATCGCTGGAGCTACTGAAGGTGTATTGAATCCGATCACGATTAACACGGGTTCTTTCGTGCCTTTGGCCACGCTGCTCTGCATTTCTTAAATCAGTGACTGACGAGAAACCCTCTGGTGCCGAAACTCCAAAACTTGTTTTGTGGGTGCTGACAGAATGCAGCAGAAGTTTAGGGCTGACAGCTCGCGATGACAGCACCTAAGGCAACGGAGGCTTTGGGCGTATGCGAGTGAAATCAGGAGGAACCCATGGCGTCAGTTGAAACACGCAAAGAAAATGGCCTAGCGCTCGTAAAAATCGACAATCCGCCGGTCAACGCGGCGGGGTATAGTGTGCGTATCGGGCTGGTGAACGCAGTCCGTGATCTGGCCGGGGACGAAACCGTTCGCGTTATAGTTCTTTATGCTGCGGGGCGGACTTTTGTCGCCGGTGCCGATATTCGCGAGTTCGGCCAGCCGCCGAAGCAGCCGGGTTTACCCGAAGTGTGTGAGATACTGGAAGCCAGCGCCAAGCCTATTGTTTGCGTTCTGCATGGAACAACACTGGGTGGAGGGCTTGAGATCGCGCTTAGTTGTCACGCGCGGGTCGGCATAAAGGGTCTTCGACTGGGTCTACCGGAAGTTAACCTCGGCCTGTTGCCCGGTGCGGGCGGAACGCAACGCCTGCCGCGCCTGGTTGATGGGCAAACAGCGCTGACAATGATCACCTCTGGTAAACCGGTATCGGCAAACGTCGCGCTGGATGCAGGGTTGCTGGATGATCTGCAAGAGGGTGATCCCGAAGCGGTAGCGTTGGCTGCAGGGCAAAAGGTGTTGAACGGCACCCTGAAAACCCGCGTAACTGCCGATCAGGACAACCGCCTCAGCGCTAATGAAATCGACGCCTTTCGCGCCAAGATCACCGGTGAGGTCGCTGAACGCGCCTTAAAGGCTGCTGAAGCAAGTAACCTACCGCTCGCCGAGGGCCTAAAGATTGAACGTGAGCTTTTCGTGGAAGCGATGGGTAGCAACGCACATAAAGGGCTGAAGCATGCCTTCTTCGCGGAAAGGGCAGTTGCCCATATTCCCGAGGCCAAGGCCGAAGCACGAGAGCTGACCTCGGGCGGGGTGATTGGGGGTGGTACCATGGGCTCGGGCATTGCTACGGCGATGCTTCTGGCCGGGATGCCCGTTACGCTGGTTGAGATGGAAAAGGATCGTGTGGATTTCGCTTGCAATACGATCACCAAAAATCTTGCCGGTGCCGTCCAGCGCGGCAAACTGACCGAGGCGCAAAGGGACACGGCCTTGGTCGCATTGACATGTACCACGGATATGGCCGCGCTGGCAGATGCGGACGTTGTGATCGAGGCCGTTTTTGAATCCATGGAGGTCAAGCAGGAGGTTTTCGGAAAACTTGATGAGGTTTGCAAACACGGTGCCATCCTTGCCACCAATACCTCCTATCTTGATGTCAATGAAATCGCATCAAGGACCAAGCGGCCTCAGAATGTCATCGGTTTGCACTTTTTCTCACCTGCTCATGTCATGCGATTGCTTGAAGTTGTGATTGGTAAAGAAACCGCGCCCGAGACGGTCGCCACCTGTTTCAGACTTGCGAAGAAACTCCGAAAGATTGGGGTTCGGGCCGAGGTGTGTGACGGGTTTATCGGAAACCGAATTCTGGCGCATTACCTGAAATCAACGTCATACATGCATCTTGATGGGGCGCCGTTTGATCAAATCGACACAGCGTTGGAAGAGTTCGGTTTCGCGATGGGACCTTTCGCCGTCTCGGATCTTGCCGGTTTGGATATTGGATGGGCCACGCGTAAACGCAAAGCTGCCGTCCGTCCGGCGCAGGAACGATATGTCGAAATTGCCGACCGCATTTGCGAACAGGGTTGGTTCGGACGCAAGACAGGCAAAGGGTTCTACTTGTACGACGGCAAAGCCCGCAGCGCTAACCCAGCGGTGGCCGAATTTGCGCAGGCTGAACGTGATGCCAAAGGGATCACCCGGCGCAGCTTTACCAATCAGGAAATCGTTGACCGATATATGGCGGCGATGGTGTCTGAAGCCGCTCGGGTTGTTGAGGACAAAATAGCCCTGCGTCCCATTGATGTAGATGCTGTATTTCTATTCGGTTACGGCTTTCCGCGCGTATGGGGCGGACCTCTGCAATATGCCGATATGACGGGGCTGGATGTTCTGGTGCAACGCATTGAGACATACGCGCGAGAAGACCCTTACTACTGGCAGGTTCCAGACCTGCTGCGCGAACTGGCCGAAGCGGGTAAAACCTTCGGCGATCTTAACAAAGGGGCGTGAACATGGACCTGAGTTTTACCCCGGAAGAAGAAGCTTTTCGTGCCGAGGTACGGGCGTTTCTGGACGATAACCTGTCTGATGATCTTGTCCGAAAAAACCGTAATTCTGCAGCTTTAAGCAAGGCGGATATGGAAGATTGGCATGCGAAGCTGAACACAAAAGGCTGGTTGGCCGCGACGTGGCCTTCGGAATATGGCGGCACCGGTTGGGGTGCGGTCGAGCGCCATATTTTCGAAGAAGAATGCGCTCTGGCCAATGCCCCTCGTACGGTTCCCTTCGGCCTGAACATGTTAGGGCCGGTTCTGATCAAGTTCGGAACCGAAGCCCAAAAGGCTGAAATTTTACCGCGTATTCTGGATGGCTCAGATTGGTGGTGTCAGGGCTATTCCGAGCCCGGCGCGGGCTCGGACCTTGCAAGCCTCAAGACCCGCGCTGTGCGGGAAGGTGACGCCTATGTAATCAACGGGCAGAAAACATGGACGACGCTGGGGCAGTATGCCAACAAGATTTTCTGCCTCGTGCGGACGTCGAATGAAGGGAAGCCTCAGGAGGGTATCAGCTTCGTTCTGGTCGATATGGACACACCGGGGGTTGAGCTGCGCCCGATCCGATTGTTGGAAGGCGGATACGAGGTGAATGAGGTGTTCTTTACCGACGTGCATGTGCCCGTGACCAATCTGGTCGGTCAGGAAAACAAAGGTTGGACCATCGCCAAATACCTTTTGACACATGAGCGGACAAATATTGCGGGTGTCGGGTTTTCCACCCGCGACCTTGATAAGCTGAAAATGTTGTCCCAAACCCTTGTTCGGGGGGGCAGGCCATTGTGTCAGGATCCGTTGTTTGCGGCGGAAATGACCGAGGTCGAAATCGACCTCGAGGCGCTGAGAATTATGAACCTGCGTATGCTGTCGGCGGCCAAAGAAGGTGCTGCATCCGGAACACAAAGCTCGATGCTCAAGATCAAGGGAACCGTGATCCGCCAACGAATTCTAAGCCTGACCCGTTCAGCGCTTGGGTCTGCGGCGGCCCCATTCCCTGCAGATGAGTTGCCAGAAAACGTGCTGTCCGTGCCCGAAGAAGCAGCGCGTGCTGCAGCCAGTTACTTCAATAACCGCAAGCTGTCGATCTTTGGCGGGTCAAACGAAATTCAGCGCAACATCATCGCCAAAGACCTTTTCGGAGGCTGACCCATGGATTTCAACCTGACCGAAGACCGCCAGATGCTGTCCGATACTGTGCGCCGCTATTTGGCGGACCAATATGATTTCAAAGTCCGGGCCGCGGCGACTGCGTCCGCACCGTACCATTCTGCTGCGAAATGGGAGGAATTGTCCGAACTGGGCCTGATCGCCGCTTTTGTGGCCCAAGACAAAGGCGGTTTCGGTGGTACTGGTTTCGATATAGCCACCGTTTTCGAGGAACTGGGACGGGGCCTATGCCCCGAGCCGATGCTGGCCGCGTTGATGAGCGCGCGTGTCGCTGCCGATTGCGGGGCGCAGACGTTGGTTGATGAGATGATCATGGGCACCAGAAGGTTCGCCTTTGCGGTGTTCGAGCCGGATGCTGATAGTCTTTCTTTGATCCGGGCAAGTGCTGACAAGTCCGGTGACGGCTGGGTTCTGAACGGTCGAAAATCGGTGGTATACGGCTTGCCCGGTGCAGACGGCGTATTGGTGGCAGCGCGTATCGATGCGGAAATCGGGCTGTTTCTGGTCGAGACGCCCGAGACCACCGACTATGCCATGATTGACGGTGGCGGTGCAGGCGAGTTGATTTTGGAGAATACTCCGGCCATCTGTCTGGTCGAAGACGCAACCCAGAGTATCAAAGCGAGTTTGGATGCGGGCCGTCTGGCACTCTGTGCCGAGGCGGTTGGCGTTATGCAGGTTCTCGTAGACATGACTGTGGAATACTTGAAACAGCGAAATCAGTTCGGCCGCCCAATCGCCAGCTTTCAGGCGTTGCAGCATCGCGCTGTAGATATGGCAATCGAGATCGAACAGTGTCGGTCGATCACTGTTCTGGCTGCCAGTAAGCTGGAAACCGATCAAGCTGAAAAATACGTCGCCATGGCGAAAAACCTCATTGGACGTGCAGGCACCATGATCGCCGAAGAAAGCATTCAGTTGCATGGGGGTATCGGAATGACATGGGAATACCCGGGATCACATTATGCCAAACGTTTGGTAATGATCGACCATCAACTGGGCGATCGCTATGCGCAATTGCAGCGCGTGATCGAGATGTAACCTGCGTTTTGACTGGGTAAAGGCATCGTGTAGCTGCTTAGCTAAGAAGTATCAAAACTATCGGGTTCTGGGTCTTGTTTCCTGACGTGTTCTACCACAAAAGTCTGGAACCCTATTTGAACGCAAAGGCTATTTCATGAATGCCCGTCACGACCAAGACCTGTCGACCTTGTCCGATTGTCCTGATGCGTTTTGGAAACGCTTTGTCGTAACGAAAGACGATCTCGATGGCTTTAACCACGTTAACAATGCCGTTTATTTGAAGTGGCTGGACGCGACAGTATGGGAGCACACACGGGCCGTGGGCTTGGGTGAACGTGCCTGCCTGGAGCTAGACCGCGGCATGGCGGCCGCGCGTCACGAAATCGACTATATCGCGTCTGCTTTTCTGGGAGATGAGATCGTTGTTTACAACTGGATCTCTGCCAACGACCAACGGTTGCGCGCCAGCCGGTCTTTTCAAGTGATCCGGCTGCAAGACATGAAAACGATCCTGCGGGCAAAATCCCACTACGTATGCACCAAACTGAGCACCGGTCGCCCCACACGAATGCCCGAGATATTCAAGACGGCCTATGACGTGAAAGTCTCGGTTCAGCGTTAGAATTATGCACGAGTGAGTTCCGGCACTGGTCCGCGTTTCGACCAGTGCTTTTTGGACTCAGATATCAGGCTGCGCGGGCAGCCTTAATCAGATCCGAGGCGCGCTCGGCGATCATAATCGTAGGGGCGTTAGTGTTCCCGGACACCAGATTGGGCATGACCGAAGCGTCAACTACACGTAACCCCTGAATCCCGTGCACGCGTAGTTCAGGGTCTACGACCGACATCTCATCTACGCCCATTTTACACGTGCCGACGGGGTGATAGATTGAGTCTGCGCGAGACCGGATGTGGTTTTCCCAATCCTCATCAGTCCTCAATTTATCAGATCCAAACATTTCTTTTTTGCGGTGTTGGGTCATAGTTTTGGTCTCAAGGACGTCGCGCATCATCTTCGCGCCTTTGACCATGACTTTTATGTCGCGAGGATCGGACAGGAAAGCTGGATCAATACCCGGTGCAGCCAGCTCGTTCGTGCTTTGCAAAAAGACCGAGCCGCGGCTGTACGGTCGTACTTGGCAGACGTGACAGCTGTAGCCGTGTCCCAGATGTTGTTTGCGCCCGTGGTCGTCGAGTAAGGCTGGCACAAAGTGAAACTGAATATCCGGCCGGTCCAGCGCCGGATCGGTCTTTAAGAATGCGCCAGCTTCGGCAACGGGTGACGCGGCAAGAGAAACTCCGTCTTTGCGCCACCGCAGGATTTCGCGGACGATGTGGATACCGCCTCTCAAACTGATCCCAAGGTTGTCGTGCCGATTGGTCTTGTAGCCAAGAATAAAGTCCAGGTGGTCCTGCAAATTCTGGCCGACGCCCGGTAGATCATGTCTGACCTGAATGCCCAACTTGGACAGATCTGCACCATTACCGATCCCTGACAGTTGCAATAGTTGCGGCGACTGAAAAGCCCCCCCGCAAAGTAAGACTTCATGTTTTGCGGTAACCGCAATGTCCTGGCCTTTGTGTTGATAAATCACGCCTGTGGCACGTTTCCCCTCAAAGGTGACGCGACGTGCACGAGCGCGGGTCACAATCGTAAGGTTGGGTCTGTCGGCATTGGGAAACACGTAGCCTGCAGCCGCCGAGCAGCGTTCACCGTTTTTGTCTTCGTCAAAGAACTGTGTGACCTGATAAAATCCAACCCCTTCGTTGTCGCCCGTGTTGAAGTCGCGAGTTCTGCGATGTTGCAACTGCGTGGCGGCATCAACAAAGGCTTCAGATAAAACATGGATGGATTTCTGGTCACACACCTGCAGCGGTCCGCTGCCGCCATGCATGTCGTCTTCGCCGTGTTCATTGTTTTCGGCTTTTCGGAAATAGGGCAACACACTGTCCCAATCCCATCCTTCGCAGCCCAGATCGGCCCAAGCATCATAATCCTCGCGCTGGCCGCGGACATAAAGCATGGCATTGATCGCACTGGACCCGCCCAGACACTTCCCGCGCGGCTGATAGCCCTTGCGCCCGTTCAAGCCGGGTTGTTCGACCGTTTCAAAGCTCCAGTTGTTGATCTTTATCGGCTTGCTTGGGACCATGGCTGCGACTGCCATAGGCATACGTACGAATATATCGTTGCCACCCCCGCCGGCTTCGAGCAGGCAAACCGAAACTTTCGGATCTTCGCTGAGGCGTGCGGCAAGAACCGACCCGGCGGAGCCGCCACCTACTATGACGTAATCGAACTGCATAGATTTCCTTCCAGTTTACCTGCTTTCTTGCGGGTTATATGTGGTGCGAGGATTAGTGCGTAAGCTGATCCGGCTCGGACCAAGTTTCGCCCGCCAGTCTGTATTTTCTCGCAAGAACAAAACTTTAAAGCCAAACGAGTTTGTCGGATGGGGTTTCGTTCGCAGCAATGACATAGTTATCCTCCGGCCGTTTCTCGGATGCCCCAGCCTCTCTCCTAGCCAGCAGCAACTCGATACCCAACAGAAAGACTGATCTGCGGATGTTTCGACTTAGTGAAAAATATTGCCAGTCGACCCCAGTGCGTAAACCCCACATCGGGTCATAAGATTGACAATCGAGGACAACGTAGCGTCAGATTCCACCTTCAGAAACCGACCCTATAGTGTTTCGGTGTTTTTCCTGTCCACCGTCTGAAGGCGCGTACGAAGCTGGCAGAATCTGAGAAACCTAGCACATAGGCGATTTCCTGTGTGCTGAGTTCGGCATCCCTAAGATACCGAAGTGCTAATTCAGACCGCGTGGAATCGACGATATCGCTGAACGTCGTGTTTTCTCGTTTCAGATGGCGGCGCAGGGTTCGGCTAGTCAATCCAATCTGACGTGAAATCAGTTCCATATTGGCCCCAAAAGAGAGGCTTTGAACAAGCGCTTTTCGAACTTCTCCGGACACGCGCCCCTCATCACGGCTGAGCAATTCGGACAACTCTTGTTCGCAAATCTGGACGATTTGCTGAAAGGTCATCCGGTTTCCCAGTTCCAGTCTTTGGTCCATCCATTTGGGAGGAACACTATACCGGTTCTTCTCAGCCGAGAATTTGATGACATCTGCGGCGTGTGCCGGAATGGTGTAATAACTGTCCCTAGGGTATCGCAACTCAAGCAAATTGCACTGGAAATCCTGACCGATCACGTCCTGATGCAGTGAGGCAAATATTCCGGCCTGCAGATTTGTCAGAAAGGCATAGAAGTCAGGCGATTGTTCGATCACCGAGACCGGTTCAAATTCCCAACCGGGGTTGTCCTTATCAAAGTCAAAGGACATTTCAGCTGTAGGCGCCGCAAGATAGTGAAACCTCTGCGCGAAATCTACAGTATCCCGGTATCTTGTGCTGCTTAGAACAGCATATCCATAAAGCCCGTAATCCGAGATATGGAGGTTTCTTCCGATATCGTAAGGTAATTCCGGGTGCCAGCGCTGCTGCGCGATATTATTCAGCACATCGATGATCTGACGCAGCGAGACACGATACTCTGTGTCTTTTAAGCGACTTCTGTCGATATCGGTTCGTTCGAATACACCATCAGATTGAATCTGATAGCGATCCAATACCCGAAGCGCCGCATTCAATTTTGCGGCTGTATAATGCCTTTCTTTCAAAACTCCTCCCACTCGGTTCCACTGCGTTCGCAACCGGGTTGAGCAAGACTATGGCCTATATCTATCTGATCACACAAGAATCTTGGTGATAACAATCCGTTTTTATCGACAAGAGCTAGTCGCGTTAACGGTCGAAATCAGTGATGACTGTCGCGCCGATGGATTGAAAGCGGTCCATTTCCATCAAGGCCTGCGGTGCCTGAGACAGGTTGATCGTTTCGCCTACCAGTTTTTCTGGCGCCAGCTTGCCACAAGCGATCATGTCCAACATTGCGCCGTACCGATGGGCCTGCATTCCGTGAGAACCCAAGATTTCAAGCTCATTCGAGATAACTTTTGCCATTGGCACCTGAGGTTGCGCTTGTTCGCCCAGCATAAGCCCCACCTGCACATGTTTCCCTCGGGGTCGTAGGTTCTGGATGGAGTTGAAGCAGGTCGCCGGATGTCCCAGTGCGTCAACCGAGACATGAGCACCGCCACGGGTCAATTCGATAACTTCTGCTGCGACATCTGTCCCGGTGCCATTGATTGCGGTGGCCGCGCCCAGGTTCCGAGCCAGGTCAAGCTTTCGGTCATCAATATCCACGGCTATGACCTGAGCGCCCAACGCGCTGGCGATCATCACGGCAGACAGACCGACCCCGCCGCACCCGTGAATTGCGACCCATTGACCTGCGCCGACTTTCCCTTGGTCGACAATAGCGCGAAAAGACGTCGCAAAGCGGCAACCAAGGCTGGCCGCGGTTGCAAATTCCATGCGCTCGGGCAAAGCAACAAGGTTTAGATCGGCCTGATGAACCGCAACATATTCGGCGAATGAGCCCCAGTACGTAAAGCCGGGTTGATGTTGATCCAGACACACTTGTTGGTGTCCCGCGTGGCATTCCGGGCAAGAGCCGCAGCCTGCGACAAAGGGGACTGTTACCCTGTCACCTGGTTTCCATTTCTTGACGTTTACGCCTGTGGCTTCCACAACGCCGGCCAGTTCGTGGCCGGGGACATGTGGCAATTCAATATCGTCGTCATGCCCCATCCAACCGTGCCAGTCCGAGCGGCATACACCCGACGCCTCAACGCGGATCACAACACCATCTGCATCCGGTGAGGGGTCACTTATTGTGACCAGCTTAGGAGGCTGCGAGAAATTTTCGTAGAGAACGGCTTTCATTGGTCAGTCCCGCGGTAGTGGTTGCTCAGGCAGCATGGTAGTCAGGTTTTCATGCGATAAAAAGCTCTGCCAAGTGTCGTTTGTTCAGTGGTTTCGGTGTTCAATTTACTGTGGCCTCCGGTTGCGGACATTTATCGATGAAAATAGGTCCTGTGCCATTGTCGCAAACAGCTTGGACCTACAATGACGTTGCCTCAAACCGACTTGGTTCAGCTTGGAGTTCCCCAATGCCTGGCGGTTTCCCGACAACCAATGCGCTTGCGAGTCTGAGGGGAACATGGTCAGATTTTATTACTTGGGTCTTTTGCTCGTTTTCCTTTGGTTTTTTTGCGGCGGGATCGGGCATTTTGTCGTGTCAGAGTTCTTCCTAAGTATTACGCCACTTTATGTTCCTTGGCCGTTGGCGGTGGTTTACGTGTCAGGAGTTTTGGAAATCTTGGGGGCGATTGGCATTCTATTGCCGCAGGTCCGCCAACTGGCTGGGAATTGTCTGATTTTACTGACATTAGCCGTGACCCCGGCCAACATTCATATGTCATTGAACCCTGAGCTTTACCCATTTGTAGCCGAATGGCAGCTGAACTTACGCCTGGTTATTCAAGTCCTACTGTTGGTTTGTGTCTGGTGGTCGACACGCGACCGTCGCTGGGCCTGACCGTTTGGTCAACTGGGTGGTCTCCTCAAAGGTGTGCGCAAAATCTGCACAATAGCCTTTCAAAACCTGTTCAGGACCCGCCCCAGCTCTGCAATTGCGTCTGTCAACCTGACGGGAAGAACAACCGCAATCAGGAGGCGCGAAATGAGGCAGGAGCTGATAATCCACGGAGTGCCGGATAGCCTTAAACGAGATGCGTGGTGGCTAAGCATGTCAGAGACAACATCCGCGCAAACAACCCCACGGGCGCAAAGCGATAAATCGCTGTTTTCCTCACTTGGAATGCGGCACAAGATACCATTGCTTGGCGTTTTGGTGACACTGGCAGACTGGCTGTTCTGGCACCAGCCGATTGGAATCTCTCTTGCCGTGTTTGCGATGATCCTTTCGGCAGCAATAGTGGCATTGAAGACCCCTCGGACCATTCGGCGTGAATGGGTCGGGGCCATGGGCTTTGCCCTAGTGTGCAATTTGCCGTTGTGCATCGACCTACAATTCTTGTCGGTGTTATTTAGTCTGGCCGGTTTGGTTTTGCTGGTGGCGTGGTCGGTCTACGGATTGCCGTTGAACGAACGCTTGCTTTTTAGGGTTGCAGTGCGGTTGCCCACAATCGGAAACTTGTTGCTGAGTTGGGCCGCGCTGCGTGATTTGCCTGAGGCAGATATGGGCATGGGCATTCGTCGTCAGGCATCTTCGGCCGTGCTTCCCTTCATGATGGGTATCATTTTCCTGATACTGCTGGCCGCCGCAAACCCAGTTCTGGAAGGCTACCTGAAAGGGTTGGACCCAACTCATTTTTTCACAGCCGATTTTTGGTTGCGCGTCTTGTTCTGGTGTCTGATCGGGTCTCAAGTTTGGGCGTGTTTGAACCTTAGTAAGTCGTGGTTGGGTTCCGAGGCGCAAAAACCCTCTTTCCCGAGGGCCGGGCCCGGGCGGGTTACATTTCTGATCAACCCTCTTTCTGTTCGGAATTCGCTGTTTTTGTTCAACCTGTTGTTCTTTGTGCAGACAGGTATGGACATCGGGATTTTTACCGGCGGTGTCGCCTTGCCCGATGGTATGACTTATGCTTCCTATGCCCATCGCGGAGCCTATCCTTTGGTCGTGACGGCATTGCTAGCAGGGGTATTCGTCCTGTTGACACGCAGCATGATCGCGCAGGATAGGGTGCTGCGGAATCTGGTTTATCTTTGGTTGGCTCAGAATATCTTTTTGGTGATGACCGCGGCCTTCCGCCTACAGCTGTATGTCGGGGCATATGCACTGACGTATCTGCGCGTCGCGGCCTTTATCTGGATGGGCCTTGTATTGATCGGCTTGGTGCTGACGGTCATTCAAGTTCATCGAGGGTTGGGAGTTGATTGGCTATTGCGACGGTGCCTGGCCACGGTTGTCGTCACAGTCTATGTTTGCTGCTTTGTCAATTTCGCGCACCAGATCGCTGGTTACAACCTGACGCACGGTCGGGATCTGGCGCTTCGCGATACCTACTACATCTGCGGATTAGGTCCCAATGCATACCCTGCCATACACGCTTTTGAAGCCAAAACCGGCGAGCGTATTTGCGGTAAAAGACTGGACTATCTCATGTCCCAGGATGCCATTTCCAACTGGCGAGAATGGGGCTTTCGCAGGTGGCGCATCCAAGCCTATTATCAGGCTCAGAGCTGAGGACCCTATTTGATGCCCGCACGTATTCTTATCGTCGACGACGATCCGGACATTCTTGAAGTGACAGGGTTTGCAGTTGAAAACGCGGGTTTTCAGACGATGTTTGCCAGTGACGGTTTGGCCGCACTTGACGCTGCTCGACAAGAGCAACCTGAACTGATTGTATTGGATATCGGCTTGCCTGAACGTGACGGGCTTGAAGTGTGTCGCGAAATTCGCAAGTCCTCGGATGTACCGATCCTGTTTCTTACGGCTCGGGATGATGAGGTTGACCGGATCGTCGGGCTTGAGATCGGAGCAGACGACTATCTGACCAAACCCTTTTCCCCGCGCGAACTGGTAGCACGTATCAAAGCCATCCTCAAACGCAGCGTCCCGCCGGCCACTCCGGCCGAACAAGTCCTCGTGCAAGGGAAGCTGACTCTGGATGCGCGGCGCCATTCGTGCCTGTACGGCGCAGAGCAGGTGGTATTGACAGGATCAGAGCTTCGGTTGTTGGCAACTTTGATGTCCCGACCGGATCACGTTATGTCCCGACCTCAGTTGGTGGATGCGCTGTACGGCTACAACATCCACGTGTCGGACCGAACAATAGACAGTCATATTCGCAATATTCGCGCCAAGTTGTCACAAGCCGGCTGCACCGACGGAATTGTCACCGTGCATGGTGTTGGCCTGAGGATGGGACCATGCAAGGCGGGGTAAAGCCTAGAAAACGTCCCAAGCTTTGGACTGTTGTCTTGCTTGTTCTGGGGATTGTTCTTTGTCTGCCGTTTGCTGGGCTGGCGCTGTTTCGATTTTACGACAGCCAGTTGGTCCAGCAAACCGAAGAAAGCCTGCTGACACAAGCCGCTGTCCTCTCGGCGACCTATTCCGAGCTATATGCTGAGGCAGCAGGGCTTGATCCGCCCAAGCGCGGCGCGATTTCGGTCGATCGGGCGGTTTTTCCAGCGTTGTCTGTAAACCGGGAAACAGTTTTGCCTCCGCGCCCCGATGCGCAGGCGATGCAACTGGACCCCGGCCGCGTTTATAAGCAAATAGCGGCTCCTTTATCGCGGATCGCGGCTGGAGCACAGACGCAAACGCTCGTGGGGTATCGGTTTCTGGATACGTTCGGAAATGTCTTCGCCGGAACCGCCGAACTCGGAGAGAATCTGGGGCAGGTGGCCGAAGTACAGGAAGCTATGCAGGGGAACATCGCGTCGGTCGCTCGAACGCGTCTGCGCGAGGACAGAACGCCTGCGGTCTATACACTCAGCAGGGCGGCCCGTGTTCGCGTGTTTGTTGCGATGCCGGTGTTCGTAGAAGAGGCGCAGATCGGGGCTGTCTATCTGAGCCGGACCCCAAACCATATCTTCCGATTTCTTTATGGCGAGCGTTTTAACTTGGCTAAAGCGGCCGTATTCGTCGCTTTGTCCACTGCGTTGATCGGGTTTGTGTTCTGGCGCTTTATCACACGGCCCATCCGCCTTTTGATAGAAAGGACGCAATCGGCAGGCTATGGCGTTGACGCGTGGGAGCCACCAGAGCATTTAGGCACTCGCGAAATTGAGGAGCTGAGTCAGAGCTTTCAGTCTCTCACCACACGTCTGCAAAACAAACAAGACGCGCTAAAAACCTATACCGCCCATGTCACGCACGAGTTGAAGTCTCCTCTGACTGCCCTCAAAGGTGCGACCGAGCTGCTGCGGGACAACAGCTTGCCTGTGGAACAACGGAACAAGCTTCTGGATACCGTAGATAAAGGCGGCAAGCGTATGGAGGACTTGCTGGCCCATATGCGTGCGTTCAGCCTTGCCGATCAAAGTGCTTTGACCGGGAGTTGTCGTCTGGATGATGTCGTTCCCTTCGTGACCGAGACCTTTCCCAACCTTTCGGTGCAAGTCGAAAACGGAGATCTCCCTCTGCCCGTGGCTGAAGAAACGCTAAGGATTATACTGACGCATTTGCTTGAAAATGCACAGCAACATGACGCGAGTGAAATTGTTCTGACAGCAGGTCAAGGCAACGATGCGACCACCCTGCGCGTTGCAGACAACGGCACGGGGGTTAGCGATGGGAACGCAGGAAAGATCATGCAGCCCTTTTTTACCACGCGGAGAAACAGTGGTGGGACGGGTATGGGTTTGAATATTGTGACGGCAACCGCCGAGGCGATCGGTGGACGCCTAAGCCTGGACCCATCCAGTCGCGGGGCATGTTTTCTCTTGACCTTCGGCTGACTCGACTGTCGTGCTAAAGAGCACGATTAGGATTCAGCTTTGTTCCTTAGTCGGCGAAATTTGCGTGAAGATCGCCGTACAAATCTGATCCATTTCTAGGGCAAAGAAGTTTTTGGCTGCAGCTTCGTTCGGATGATACGGATCTTTCACCAAGCCTTTTTTGTTCAGACGAAAATACTCTTTGTTCCCTTGATTGGCGGCGACAGTTTCCGGCGTGGATCCCGGCACAAACGAACAACGCAAGCCTGATGTTTTGAAGGCGTCCATCAGGTTCTTTTGCGCCCGCAACCTTAGGTCTACGATTTTCTTTTTGTAGGCCGGGGCGGTGGTCATGAAAATACAGGGTAGGTCAGGTGGAAGTTGGGTTTTCAACTTTTGAACATCGCGGATTGCAGCCTCGGGGCTGTTGGCCCAGCGTTTGGCGGAATTGCCCAGAAAAGACATCAGGATCAGCTTTGGGTCGTAGTAATCGTCGCGCAACATCTCTTCCAGCGGCGACGTGTTTGCTGCACAAAACTGGTAGTCGCGCCCTTCGCCAATCTGGACGTATTTGTTGCCGGACTTGTTTACGAAACCATAAGCCCCCGCATTAACCCGCCATTTTGGATCAACCTTGCAGATCGTATCCTTACCCTTGCCGGATCGTGCCGTCCACGATGGTATAGAGCTGGAGCGCACACCGATTACACCGACCCGCATTTTTCCAAGTCGCTCAAGATGCTGCTTTTGCTCGGCGTTCGGTTTGCAATGAGTTTTGATATTACTGAAGAACTCCAGGAATGCAGGCCCCGAGCCGAACGATATCTGACTGTCCCCGATGATCAGTATTTCAGGCGAGTCAAACGGCTCGGCACTGACCGGAAGTGCTTGCAAAAGAAGGGCAATGGCCATGCCCGCGGCTTTGTTCAGAAACTGCATGTTTCCCCCTTATGCGGTTTCTCTATTTCAGGGCTTCGAAGATCGCATTGCAGAAATCGACCGTGTTGATCTTCAAAAACTGGCGAATTGCAGCCGGACTTGGATGATGCGGATCTTTGACACGACCGGCGTCGTTGCGGCGAAAATATTTTGGTTTTCCCTCAATGGCCGCGCGCGTCTTTGCATTAAACCCTTCGACGGCGATACACTGGGCATCTGCACGCTCGAACGCTCGGGCAATGGCCGTTTGAGCTTTCATCCGCTTGTCGTTTGTTTTTTTCAGGTAGACCGGCGCGCTTGAGATAAAGACGCAAGGCATATCCTTGGGCACCTGTTCCAGAGTCTTGGACACATCCTGTGCGACCGCTTCTGGTGAGTTTGCCCAGCGATCGGCCGAGTTGCCCAGAAAAGTCAGGACCAACAAACCGGGATCATAGTAGTTTTCGGCAAACATAGCCTCAAACGCGGTCTGTTTGGGTTTGCAGAACTGATAAGATGGACCTTTTCCGATCTGGATGAAAACACGATCAGGGTTTCCATCGATCCCATAGGCACCAGCGTTAACACCAAATTTCTTGTCTACATCGCAGATCGCACCGCGTGTCGGCCCGCTGACGGATGTCCAAGATTGCAACGAGGTGGACCGTACACCGATCGCAGCCGTTTGACGCGCGCCAAGCTTTTCCAGCAACCGAGTGCGTTCTGCTGTCATATTGCAGCGTTGTGGCAAGTCTTGGAAGAACCGGGTGTATTCCTTTCCTGCCCCAAAAGAAATCTGACTGTCGCCCAGCACCAAAATGTCGGGTTGCGCCAGCGCAGGCACTGAGCCCAGCGACAGTATTGCCGCAAGCGCAGTGCGCAAGATTGATCGTCCCATGTGTGTCACGCGGCTACCCTCGATGAGAACCAACTGTGCATCCAAAACCTAACTGATCAGTAAAACATGGCCTAACCGGCGATGAAATACCAATCAAGACCCGGTTACAGTTAGCAGAGCTGCTCAGATTAGAGCGTGAATTATCGGGAAAATCGTTCCGGCGACAAGTTGGGCAACGCGGACAGTAGATCGGTGACCCTACCGTGGCACAGTGCCAGCGGTCCATTTGGATTTATGGAAATATGGGCCCATACGGCAGGGCGCAGTGCCATTTTCCGCCAGTGGTGCAAAAGCATCAGTCGTATCGCAGCTTGGGGCAAGGATTGCATGCAGTGAATTTCGGCAAAACCTGCAAGGTCAAAGATGCGCGACGCCTGACGCAGAACCTTGTCCTGCACAAGACCGCTCGCGAACCACTCGGGCGGAGGGTAGTCATCAAACTTTAGCGTCACAACGTTTTCGGCTTTGGCAGCAGCTGAGGCGGGCATCAGAACCAGCGCTTTGTCCATTGGAATCGATAAGGGTGGCGCTGCGAATCCCTGACGAACCCAGCAGATTACCCAGCCTTCGGGGTATTTGGCATCTTGACGATATACATCCTCATAGGCGGCCCGGGTTTCTGATAGGCCATGTGAAGAAAGGCGATAGGTAACTTCGCGCCCCGATTTTGTTGACTCGATCCAGCCGTCTTTTCTAAGGCGATGCAAGGCGACACGCATGGCTTCGGTTTTGATCCCAACACGACCAAGTAGCAGCCCCAAGTCTTTGCCTGTAATTTCCTTGCCATTCATGTCACCGAATACGGTAACGATCAGCGACCAGGTCTTGATCGGTTCCAACGCAACAAGTTCTTCAATCAGTTTTTCGGCTGAATTCAAATCAAGGTTTCCAAATGGCCGGTTCGCAGGCTGGCCTATTGGATATCATGCCAATGTCTTGTGTGGCCACGGAAAACCGATGCTCAACCTCGGGAATATGCGTTCATTGTCAGAAGATCGTACTCGGCTGCCCGGTCGCCATTCTGGTTTGTCAGTGTCACATGCCAGCGAACCTCGCCATAGTCTTGGTTGCGCGTGGTTTTCTGCTTGACCGTCAGATGAACTTGAATGCTGTCTCCGGCTTGCACGGGCTTAAGGAACCTCAGATTGTCGAGCCCGGTATTCGCCAGAACTGGCCCTTCATCTGGTTGCACGAACAACCCCGCAGCGAAGCTGAGTAACAGATACCCATGTGCCACCCGTCCCGGGAAAAACGGGTTCCGCTTTGCGGCAGCTTCGTCCATGTGTGCATAGAACGTATCGCCGGTGAAATGTGCGAAAGTTTCAATGTCGGCCAAAGAGATTTCTCGGGACGCGGTGTGTAACGTCTCACCTATTTCCAGTTCATGGAAGGTGCGGGTAAAGGGGTGGGCATCGCGGGTGATCTCTGCTGAGCCAGCCGTCCATTTTCGGCTAATCCGCGTCAGAATATCGGGGCTGCCCTGAACCGCAGTGCGCTGCATGTAGTGCAGTACGCCCCGAACGCCTCCCAGCTCTTCGCCGCCGCCCGCGCGTCCTGGGCCACCATGCACCATGTGCGGCAGCGGAGAGCCATGGCCTGTGCTTTCGTTCATAGATTGTCGGTTGTTGAAGTACAGTCGGCCGTGAAACGCGCCCGCACCCAAGGCGGCTTGTCGGGCAAAGTCGCCGTCGTTGGTGATGACCGAGGCAACAAGGCTGCCTTTGCCCTTGTTGGTCAGGCGAAGGGCATGATCAAGATCGCGGTAAGGCATGACGGTCGAAACCGGACCAAAGGCTTCGACACCATGAACGTATTGCGCTGTATCTGGGGTCTCGCAATAAAACAGCATGGGTGGCACGAACGCGCCTTTTTTTCGGTCCGCACCCGAAACCTGAAATTTTTCTGGGTGGCCAAATACGCGAGTCGCATCCTGCTCGATCAGGGCGGCCTTCTGCAAAACGTCCCGGCGTTGCGCCTGAGAGACCAGCGGCCCCATCTGCGTCGCCGTGTCCGAGGGATCGCCTATAATTGTCCGCTCAAGGGTTTTCCGCAACGCTGTAATCACCGCTTCGACCTGTGGTTCAGGCACAATAATCCGACGAATGGCAGTGCATTTCTGCCCAGCCTTTGCCGTCATCTCGTGGGTAATTTCCTTGATGAATAGGTCGAATTCGGGCGTGCCTGCTTCCGCATCGGGTCCGAGAATTGAGGCATTCAGGCTGTCTTGCTCGGCAACAAAACGGGTTGCGTTATGCAAAATGCTCGGTGTGCTACGCAGTTTAAGAGCCGTTTGCGCCGAGCCAGTAAAGCTGATCACATCTTGCGATCCGACGTGGTCTAGCAGCGCACCAATATCGCCCGAGATCAGCTGTACCGCACCATCTGGCAACAAGCCGCTTTCGAGCATGATGCGAACACATAACTCGGTTACGTAACAGGTGGCTGTCGCCGGTTTGACGATTGCCGGCACCCCGGCCAGTAAGGTGGGCGCAAGCTTTTCCAGCATGCCCCAGACCGGAAAATTGAAGGCATTGATGTGGATAGCGGCGCCCGTCAACGACGTGCAGATATGTTGCCCCAAAAAGGTTCCACTGCGGGACAGCTGCTCGATATTGCCATCCAGATAGATCGTATCATCTGGCATCTCACGCCGACCTTTGCTGGCAAAAACCAGCAACGTGCCGATCCCCCCATCAAAGTCGATCAGGTGATCCTTGTGCGTAGACCCGGTCGCGAAAGAGGCGTCATAAAGTGCCTTTTTGTGCTGGCCCAAATGCAGCGCAAGCGCCTTCAGCATGCGGGCTCGATCATGGAAAGTCATGGCCCTCAACGCTGAACCGCCTTTGGAACGCGCATATTCCAGCATGGCTTGGGTGTCCAAAGCACTGTTGCCTGCCCGGGCAATCAAGTCTCCGGTCACCGCCGAGTGGATATCCCGCGCGGCGCTGTCACAGCCAATCCATTGACCGGCTACATAACTTTCAACGTTCTGAACTGCCATTTCGGGACCTCTACAATGGTGTCGTTCATTAATTGACCAACCGGACGGTTTATGAAATGTTTAAATTGAAGGTTGCTTAAGATCAAGGAGTATACGGTGCTTGCCACGCGACACGCAGGTTGGAACGGGTTCACGGTGAATCGACCTGATCAGATGAGCAATTTGACCAATGAAATGCACCGTATCTTTCGCGATGCCTTGAATTGCGCGAATGCTGCGCACAACGTTTTGATCAGTGAGACGAGGCAGCAGCGCATTGCACCAGTCGCCTATGCCGTAAACAGCTTGGCTGTCAGGACAAGACGATCATCGCCTTGGCGTGTGGTATCGTAGTGGTGACGGATACGGCCAAAA
Source organism: Ruegeria sp. R8_1 (assembly GCF_017743815.1). Lineage (NCBI taxonomy): Bacteria > Pseudomonadati > Pseudomonadota > Alphaproteobacteria > Rhodobacterales > Roseobacteraceae > Ruegeria > Ruegeria sp. R8_1. The sequence continues at coordinate 72,844 of NZ_JAGHRL010000010.1, forward strand.
GCCCAAGGGTACAGTTATGACGCCCAAGGAACGTGCGGAACAGGCGGCCCGAACGATGTGGGGTAATGATCAGGCAAGCCCTTGGGTGGGAATGCAGATCGAAGCAGTGGATGAAGGGCAGGCGGTTCTGACGCTGACAGTAGAAAAGCACCACACCAACGGGCACGGCATTTGTCATGGAGGCGTGATCTATATGCTGGCCGATAGTGCATTCGCGTTTGCCTGCAACAGCCGGAACCAATCGACGGTCGCGCAACACAACTCAATTTCCTACATCGCGCCCGGTCAGTTGGGTGATCGCCTGACCGCAACAGCGACCGAGGTCAGCCTGACTGGGCGGAGCGGTATTTATGATGTGACCGTGGTCAATCAGACCAACACAGTTGTAGCAGTGTTTCGCGGTTGCTCTCGGGCGGTGCGCGGTCACGTGTTCGAGGAATAGCGGAGGAGTTCATGAAAGACCTAACACCGGCCCGAAACACGCTTGATCCGATAGAGATTGCTTCCATCGACGAAATCAGAAGCCTGCAGTTGGACCGTCTGAGATGGTCTTTGAGCAACGCTTACGAAAACGTTCCGATGTATCGCCAACGATTCGATGCGGCGGGGGTCCATCCGGATGATCTGCGATCTCTAAGCGACCTGTCGATATTCCCGTTTACGCACAAAGACGATCTGCGTGCCAACTATCCATTTGGGCTTTTCGCTGTTCCTCGGGAAGAAATCGTGCGGGTCCATGCATCATCCGGGACGACGGGTAAACCCACGGTGGTGGGCTATACGCTGAAAGATATTGATAACTGGGCCGGACTTGTGGCGCGATCCATGCGGGCCAGCGGTACCAAACCAGGAGGAATAGTGCACATCGCCTATGGCTATGGCCTGTTCACAGGGGGGCTGGGCGCGCATTACGGGGCCGAGCGTCTGAACTGCACGGTCGTTCCGGTTTCCGGCGGTATGACAGAACGACAAGTGATGCTGATACAGGACTTCAAGCCCAGCACGATCATGGTCACTCCGTCCTATATGCTGAACATACTGGAGCAGTTTCACGCGGCTGGTATTGATCCGCGCGATACCTCGTTGGATGTGGGAATCTTTGGCGCCGAACCCTGGACGAACGCAATGAGGGCAGAGGTCGAGGATGCTTTCGACATGCATGCCGTCGACATCTATGGCCTGTCCGAAATCATGGGGCCAGGCGTTGCAAATGAGTGCGTCGAGACCAAGGACGGGCTGCATATCTGGGAGGACCACTTCTACCCGGAAATCATTGACCCGGAGACGGGTGAAGTGCTGCCAGATGGCGAGCTGGGTGAGCTGGTCTTTACGACCCTGACCAAAGAGGGCATGCCAATGATCCGCTATCGCACTCGCGATCTGACGCGGCTTTTGCCGGGAACGGCGCGATCAATGCGGAGAATGGAGAAAATCACCGGTCGATCCGATGACATGATCATCCTGAGGGGCGTTAACGTCTTTCCGACCCAGATCGAAGAGCTTGTTCTGGCAGCCCCGGATCTGGCGCCGCATTTCCAAATAGAGCTATCCCGCACGGGCCGGATGGACGATATGACAGTACGCGTTGAAACCGGCGCGCCAGAGGACATGCGCGAAGGTATCGCCGGGGCCTTGTCCAAGAAGATTAAAGACACCATAGGGATCGGCGTATCGGTGAATGTTGGTGCTCCGGGCAGTGTTGAGCGCAGTCAGGGCAAAGCCCGTCGAGTAGTTGACAACAGGCCAAAGGAGTAAACCCGTGGCGCGGACGATCGCTAAGGACCATGACAAGAAGCGTCAGAGCATCCTCGCGGTGGCTGCAAATGTGTTCGCCCATGAAGGCATCGCACGGGCTTCGATGAATCAGGTTGCCAAAGCTGCGGGTATATCGAAGGCGAATATTTACCATTACTATGACAGCAAAGAAGCACTGCTGTTCGACATTCTGGATACTTATCTGTCCGAGTTGAAGAACCGCGTCTCGGCAGTTGATCTGGACGGGTATCCGCCAGAAGAACAGTTGCATTTGATCCTGCGCGAATATCTGCTGGCCTATGAAGGGATGGATTACGAACACACCATTCAAAGCGAAGGTGTCTCTCTGCTGCCCGAGCATATGCAGAAGGTGCTTAAAGCCTATCAAAAAGACATGGTGGCGCAGATGAGCAACATTCTGAACGCGATCAGTGGTGGCAAACTGCAAGACGATGGCAGCCTGCTGCGTGAGGTGACCATGTCCGTTTTTGGAATGCTGAACTGGTATTACATGTGGCATCCAAAGGCGACACGTGCTGATCGCGAAGGATATGCCAAAACAGTTGCCCGTTTCACCGTGGCGGGCTTGCCCGGAGTGTTAGGCAACGCTTAGTGCCCCGCTTCATCATAATCCCAAACAACTTTCTCTGATACTGCAAAGCACTGACAGGTCAGAACAAAACCGGCTTCAACCTCGTAATCCTCAAGGGCGTGATTGGCGACCATTTCAACCTCACCTTCAAGGACCTTGGCCTTGCAGGTCGAACAAACACCCGCTTTGCAGGCGTGGGGCGCATCCAAGTTTTCGGCCAAAGCCGATTCCAGCAAGCTTGTGTCTTTAGGTATGACAAGGCTTCTGGTTTCACCGCCCAACGTGACGCGACCTTTGACGCCGCCTGTTTCGGTGGCTTTTGAGACAGCGCGTTTTCTGGCGCGCCCGGGTTGAGACGACGCGAAAAGTTCGAAACGAATTTGGTCCTTTCGCAATCCATGATCCTTAAGCGCCTGTGAAATGGCCAGCATCATTGGCTCGGGCCCGCAGATGTAAGCCATCGAGACCGATTTAATGTCGATCCAGTGTCGAAACAGATCGGCGCATTTGGTTTGATCGACCCGGCCTTTGAACAATTCAATGTCCTGGCTGTCATCCTCAAGAACGTGGACGATGTTCAGCCGATGAAGATAGCGGTTTTTCAGGTCCTCAAGCTCTTCCCGGAACATGATCGTATTTGGTGTGCGGTTTGCGTAGACCAAAGTGAACCGTGTCGATGCGTCCTCGGACAGGGCGGTCTTGAGAATGGACAGGACCGGAGTGATACCCGAGCCGCCAGCAAATGCCAGATAATGCGGCGCGTCGTCTTCGACTGCGGCATGAAAGTTGCCCATGGGAGGCATGGCGTCCATTACGTCCCCAACCTGCAGTTCGGTATTGGCCCATGTTGAAAACGCCCCGCCATCCACACTTTTGATCCCAACCTGCAGGATACCTTCATGCGGTGCCGCGCAGATAGAGTACGACCGGCGCAGTTCCTCGCCCTCGAAATCCCGTTTGAAGGTTAGGTACTGACCAGGTGCGAAACCAAACTCTGCCGCGTTTTCAGCTTGCAAAGTGACCACCACGGCGTCGCGGATGGTCTTTTGAATATCGGTGACTTTCAGAGGGTGGAAGTTGGTCATATCGGGACCTCAGATACACTTGAAATAGTCGAAGGGTTCCATGCAATCCTGACATCGCCATTGGGCCTTGCAGGGGGTAGAGCCAAACTGGCTGATTTTTTCGACCCGCTTGGATTTGCAATGGGGGCATCGTTTGGGGCCACCCGCGGCTTGGGGTGGGGCAATCCCGAATTCTTCCAGCCGGGCGCGGCCTTTTTCGGATAACCAGTCAGTCGTCCACGCAGGTGCGATCCGGGTTTGGATGTCCAGCTTGCCGATGCCGTTTTTTGCAAGTTCGGTTTCGATGTCCAGCGCGATAACAGCCATGGCCGGGCAACCGGAATAGGTCGGTGTGATCGTCACAGTCACATGGTCCTGCGCGACCTGCACCTCGCGGATCACGCCGAGATCCACAACCGAGATGACTGGGATTTCAGGGTCAGGCACGGTGTCGAGCCAATCCCAGACCTGAGCCTCGGTCACCGCCATCATCGTCACCACGTTGCGCCTGGATACGAGCGTTGCAGGGTTTGCATCACGGCCAGCATATGACCCAGGTGTTCAGTGTGCCGAAATCCGGTTCGCCCCCCTTTTTGGGCGTAGTCGCCTTCCGGCAAAGTCAAGCACGCCTGCGCAAGCACGGTCTGTACGGTTTCAAGCCACAGTGGTTTTATTTCTGAAGGCAACGGCGCGACACCCGCTGTCGCCATGGCGTGATCGGTTTCGTCATCGACAAAGACTTCACCACTATACGGCCACAGGAAGGTAAGCGCTTCATCCATGCGCTTGTTGCTTTCCGCGGTGCCGTCCCCCAAGGCGATTACCGTGTGAGAAGACCTGTCCAAATGATAGAGGGCCTCTTTCAAGCACTTTGAGGCGATTTCACCCACTCGGGTGTCGGTGGAATTTTGCAGTTGCGTCAACCATGGTACTTGAAAGGCGTCATACAGGAATTGCCGCATCTGAGTGCGCCCGAAATCGCCGTTCGGGACCTCAAGCATCAGCAAATTTCGGAAATCATAAACATCACGTAGAAATGCCAGATCGTCGGCAGAGCGTCCGGCCCCTTCGACTTCAGCCGCGTATCCCAGCCACAACTGGGTTTGCCCGATCTGATCCAAGGCCATATTGGCCAGCGCGATATCTTCTTCCAAAATCGGAGCGACCCCACACCATTCCGAGGTTCGATGCCCCAGAACCAAAGCGTTGTCGCCTTGTCTCAGCAGAAACTCGAGCAGTGGTTTTTGCGCCGCGTCCATTACATTTTCCCAACTTCGTCAGGAATGTCGTAGAAAGTGGGGTGCCGGTAAACTTTGTCGCGGGATGGGTCGAACAGGGGCCCTTTGTCCGAAGGGCTGGAGGCCGTGATCTTTGCAGCCTCGACCACCCAGATACTGACGCCTTCGTTGCGGCGCGTATAAACGTCTCGCGCATTCCGTATGGCATGCTCGGCATCTGCCGCGTGCAACGAACCGACGTGCCGGTGGCTCATGCCGTGTTGGCCTCGGATAAAGACTTCCCACAGGGGCCATTCGTTTTGATGTGACATCGACTACTCCGCCGCTTTGGATTTGTTTTGGGCTTTCCGCGCGTGGGCCAGCATGGCATCACGGACCCAGGCGCCATCCTCCCAAGCCTTGCGGCGGGCACTAAGACGCTCGGCATTGCAGGGGCCATTGCCCGAGATCACGTCGAAAAACTCGGACCAGTCTGGTTCACTAAAGTCATAATGCCCGGTTTCTTCGTTCCAGCGCAGGTTCTCGTCGGGAATTGACAACCCCAGAAACTCGGCTTGCGGAACGGTTTCATCGACGAATTTCTGACGCAGCTCATCATTTGTGTTGATCTTGATCCGCCAAGCCATCGATTGAGCGGAATGTACGCTGTCTTTGTCCGACGGACCGAACATCATCAGGGCAGGATACCAGAACCGGTTCAGAGCGTCCTGCGCCATGCGCTTTTGATCGGCGCTACCTTCTTTCGCCATCTTGATCATGATGTGATAGCCTTGGCGCTGGTGAAAGCTTTCTTCTTTGCAAATGCGCACCATTGCCCGCGCGTAAGGGCCATACGAGGTGCGCTGCAACGGCACCTGATTCATGATAGCAGCCCCATCAACCAGCCAACCAACCGCGCCCATATCGGCCCAAGTCAGGGTGGGGTAGTTGAAGATAGACGAATACTTCATCCGCTCCGAGTGCAGCATCTCGACCAGCTCATCCCGGCTGACGCCCAGTGTCTCAGCGGCGCAATAAAGATACAGCCCATGACCTGCCTCATCCTGAACTTTGGCCAGAAGGTTGGCCTTGCGTTCCAAAGTGGGCGCACGGGTGATCCAGTTGCCTTCGGGCAGTTGGCCTACAATTTCAGAATGCGCGTGCTGGCCGATCTGACGGATCAGTGTTTTTCGATAGCTTGCAGGCATATAGTCCTTGGGTTCGATCTTTTCACCGCGGTCGATGCGATCTTGAAATGCCCGATCTTCGGGGCTCATCTCGTCACGAGATTGCACCCCTTTGCCCGTTGATTTTACCATTTGGGCGTACATGGCCTTGTCCTCCTCAAACCCATTCCGCTTGCCTTGATCAATATGTTACAGAAAAGCAAAATGACAAGCAAACTGTAACGTATTTTGTTTGATCAATTCCTATGAGATAGTTGGCGATCATTTTAATAGCTGTTGTGCGTCTTAAAGGGGGGCTCAGAATTGGGCACTACGACTGTTAATCTCATCGGGGCAGGACGGGTTGGCCAGACACTGGCTCGTCTACTACCGGCAACGCAGTCTTATGTTCTGCAGGATGTAAGCAGCCGTCGTCATAAAGCCGCGACAGATGCTGCCGCATTCGGTCGCAACGCGCGGGTTGTTGAGCACTTGGTCGATATGCGGCCAGCAAACATCTGGATACTTGCCGTTCCCGATACGAAGATTGCCGAGGTCGCCAGAGCCTTGAGTGACTCGCACACAGAGAGTGCGTTGCAGGGGTCGCGCCCTGTTGCGCTGCATTGTAGTGGATTTTACCCGGCCGCCCAAATGAATGCCTTAAAGGAATATGGGTGGGGTTTGGCAAGCGCGCATCCAGTGCTTTCATTTTCAGATCCAGAAACTGCAGCATCGCAGTTCTCCGGTGTTCCTTGTGGTATCGAAGGTGACCCATATGCGGCAGGGATCGCTACCTCGTTGTTCGAAGCGATGGGCGCCGAGTGCTTTTCCATCCGCTCGGATGCGAAAAGCCTGTATCACGCTGCTGCGGTCATCTCGAATAACTTTACGGTAGTTCTGCAAGCCTTGGCGCGTGAGGCGTGGGCCGAAGCGGGCGTTTCCGAGGATATGGCAGCACGCCTGAATGACAAGCTGTTGATCGGAACCTGCGAAAACATAACAGCGCAGGGGCCACAGGTCGCGTTGACTGGTCCCGCTGCGCGCGGGGATACTGACGTCGTTGCTCAACAAAACAGAGTCGTGGCCGGGTGGCATCCGACAGCTGGGGAGTTGTATGCACAACTAAGTGATCTGGCCCGGTCCCTTAAATCAAGCGGTAAAACCCGTTAGCGCCACAACCACTGCTTTGGTCTATTGATCCTCAGTGAAAAATAGTATACCGCCGCATACAAAGAGCATCCTGTGGGTCTGGAAAACCAGTCTTTGCCGGGTCTCAAGCTTCTTCTAACGCCTAATCGTCGGGACCGCCATGAGCCTTTACACAGATTATCTCAGTGAAATTGAAACGCGCAAAGAACAGGGTCTGCACCCTAAACCCATTGATGATGGCGCGTTGGTCAAAGAGATCGTTGAGCAGATCAAAGATGCCGGAAACGCGCATCGCGAGGACTCGCTGAACTTTTTCATTTACAACACCCTGCCCGGAACCACGAGCGCCGCAGGTGAAAAGGCTGATTTCCTGAAAGAAATCGTCTTGGGACACACTGTGGTCGACGAAATCTCGGTTCCTTTTGCGTTTGAACTTTTGTCACACATGAAAGGTGGCCCGTCGGTGCGGGTCTTGTTGGACCTTGCTTTGGGCGAAGATGCAGCAATTGCCGAGCAGGCAGCCGAAGTCCTGAAGACTCAGGTTTTCTTGTATGACGCCGATACCGATCGCTTGAAAGAGGCTTTCAAAGCCGGGCATCCCATCGCCAAAGAGATTCTGGAAAGCTACGCCAAGGCTGAATTCTTCACCAAACTGCCCGAAATCGACGAAGAGATCGAAGTTGTCACCTATGTTGCAGCCGAAGGTGATATCTCGACCGACTTGTTGTCGCCCGGCAATCAGGCGCACTCGCGCGCGGATCGGGAACTGCACGGCAAGTGCTTTATCTCGGACAAGGCGCAGCAAGAAGTTGAGGCGCTGAAGCTGCAACACCCCGATAAGCGGGTGATGCTGATTGCCGAGAAAGGCACCATGGGTGTTGGGTCGTCTCGGATGTCGGGCGTCAACAACGTAGCCCTGTGGACGGGTAAGCAGGCGAGCCCCTACGTGCCTTTCGTCAACTTCGCACCTGTTGTCGCAGGCACGAACGGCATTTCCCCGATCTTCCTGACCACTGTTGGCGTGACTGGCGGTATTGGTTTGGACCTGAAGAACTGGGTCAAGAAGGTCGATGAAGACGGGAATGCCATCCTGAACAATGACGGCAACCCGATCCTTGAAGAGCAGTATTCGGTCGCGACCGGTACCGTTCTGAAGATCAACACCAAAAGCCACAAACTGCTGAGCGAAGATGGCGATGAGCTGGTGGACGTGTCGGCCTCGTTCACGCCGCAAAAAGTCGAATTCATGAAGGCCGGTGGGTCTTACGCAATTGTCTTTGGTAAAAAACTGCAGACTTTGGCTGCCGAGACGCTGGGTGTCGAGGCCCCGCTGGTCTTTGCGCCGTCCAAGGAAGTCAGCCATGAAGGTCAGGGCCTGACTGCGGTTGAGAAAATCTTCAACAAGAACGCAGTTGGGGCGACCCCGGGTAAGACCCTGCACGCTGGTTCGGACGTCCGTGTGAAGGTGAATATCGTGGGTTCGCAGGACACCACCGGCCTGATGACCATGCAGGAACTCGAAGCGATGGCCGCAACCGTTGTGGCGCCCAGTGTTGACGGTGCCTATCAGTCGGGCTGTCACACTGCGTCGGTCTGGGATGCCAAAGCTCAGGCCAACACGCCCCGTCTGATGAAGTTCATGAATGATTTCGGCCTTGTTACCGGTCGCGACCCGAAGGGCGTGTATCATTCGATGACCGACGTGATCCACAAGGTTCTGAACGACATCACTGTTGACGACTGGTCGGTGATCATTGGTGGGGACAGCCACACCCGTATGTCCAAAGGTGTGGCGTTCGGCGCGGATTCGGGCACCGTGGCTTTGGCATTGGCGACCGGTGAAGCCTCGATGCCGATCCCCGAGTCAGTAAAAGTGACCTTCAAGGGCAAAATGGCGGACCATATGGACTTCCGCGACGTGGTACACGCCACGCAGGCGCAGATGTTGGAACAGCATGGCGACAATGTCTTCCAGGGCCGTGTGATCGAGGTACATATCGGAACGCTGCTGGCGGATCAGGCCTTTACCTTCACTGACTGGACTGCCGAGATGAAGGCCAAAGCCTCGGTCTGTATTTCGGATGACGATACTCTGATCGGTTCTCTGGAATTGGCTAAATCGCGTATTCAGATCATGATCGACAAGGGTATGGAGCATGAAAGTGGAATGCTGCAGAAGTTGATCGCGATTGCGGATGCCCGCATTGCCGAGATCAAGTCCGGTGAGAAACCCGCTCTGCGTCCCGACGACAACGCGAAGTATTTCGCCGAAGTGGTCGTGGATCTGGATCAGATCGTCGAGCCGATGATCGCGGACCCGGATGTCAACAATGCGGACGTGTCCAAGCGCTACACACACGACACGATCCGCCCGGTATCTTTCTACGGTGGTGACAAGAAAGTTGATCTGGGCTTCGTAGGATCTTGCATGGTGCACAAGGGTGACATGAAGATTGTTGCGCAGATGCTGCGAAACCTCGAAAAAGCGTCGGGGAAGGTAGAGTTCAAAGCCCCGCTGGTGGTGGCCGCCCCGACCTACAACATCATCGATGAGTTGAAGGAAGAAGGCGATTGGGACGTGCTCGAGAAATATTCGGGCTTCGAATTCGACGACCTGTTCCCGAAAGAAAAGGCACGCACCGAGTACGAAAACATCCTGTATCTTGAGCGCCCGGGCTGCAACCTGTGCATGGGCAACCAAGAGAAAGCCGCTAAAGGCGATACGGTTCTGGCGACGTCTACACGCCTGTTCCAAGGTCGCGTTGTGGCCGACGCGCCGGATAAGAAAGGCGAAAGCTTGCTGGCCTCGACCCCGGTCGTGGTGCTGTCGGCCATTCTGGGTCGTACGCCCAAGATCGACGAGTACAAAGCCGCGGTCGAAGGCATTGACCTGACCCGATTTGCGCCTCCCGTTGAAAAACTGGCCAACAGCCGCTCGGCTCATTTCTAAACTCGGCGGGCCGGTCACCAAACTGGTGATCCGGCCCGTTTCTTTCCTTGTCTAATTCGACGTTCAGCGCGCTTTGCGCGCAACAATCCACGTGGCGTGGTACGTCAGACTGACCCCTTCCGGAGTCCGGTGCAGCCTTTCATAGTCATCGCTGAACTGTCTGAGCGTGGCTTTGGTCCATGGTTTTTGGGCCCGGCCATTTACTCCGGTTTTCCGCAGGTGCTGCAGGACATCTCTTGGAGTTGCGAAGAACACGCGCTCCAAAGCTTCCCCGGTATTGATGACCTCCAAACACTCGGTGACGGCCGACGCCATATCCGAGTGATCCATCAGGCCAGGTGCGGCTGCAGACGAACCAATCTGTGCCAATTCGGTGTATTGGCATGGCCCGAACCCGGAAATGGCAAGCCATCCACCGGGCGACAATGCGTTGGCAGCCTGACGCAGAAACTCTGCGGGGTTTTGTAGCCATTGTATCATCGAGGCCGACGCGATTAGGTCAGGCTGCGTCGGCCAGCTGACTTTTGAGGCATCGCCGTACAGAAACTTGGCGCGATGACGGTTTGCGGTTTCTGCGGAGGCGGGTGTCAGGTCGTTAAGCGTTAAAGCGCCACAATCAAAGGTTTCAAGCAGGCGTCGAGTAAGGTGACCTGTGCCGCATCCAAGTTCGAGCGTTTTGCTGAATCGTTCAGGCGCGCCTGCCGCACCAAGGGCTGTCACCAGACGATCCGCGACTCGTGCCTGTTGGCTGGCTTCTCCGTGATAGGAATGAAAACTTCTGCTGAAACTGCGCTGCACCCGATCTGTGGCTTGAAACGTCATGAACACCACTCCGTCCAGTTTTGACCCTTATGAAAAGGGACATGTGGCGCATCCACGCCGCGCACCACGCTTGCCTGGTCCTTCCAGGCGGCTTCTTGTGCAGAGGTTGGAATGATCCGGTCGCGCTGCGGAGCCCAGATACGGTCGAACGAAAGCTCTGGCGCTGGCCCCCGTGCGATAACTGCGTTTAGTTCAGCACGGGCCTGAGGAACGTCGAGAATGGGGACGAGCATGCCCAATCCCGCGCGGCGGCAGAATTTGGAAAAGCTCGCTTCGGTCAGGTTGTCGGCAGTTGCCCTAATCATCTCGGGTGCTATGCCCCGGCGCGGATCAGCTGGGTACAAAGTACCGCCAATAGCAACAAGCCTTGTCGGTCTGACATTAAAATCGTTCACCCAATGGGCGGCCGAAACGACTCCGAAGGAAAATGAAACCAGTGTGACCCGATCATAGTCGGAGGTTTCATGAAGGGGGTCGTCTAGGCGGGTATAATCGTCAATAAACAGTTGATCATGGTCGCTGGAAAGTTGTTGAAACGGGGCAGGGCCCAAAGCCCATCCCCCAAAGATCAGGACCAAGTCTGCAGTACCAGAGCGTGCCAGCCATTGCTTTTTCATGAATGTCCTCGGGCCAGGGAAACCATGGTCTGTGTTACCCGGCTCAGTTCGTCCGAGGAGATTACATAAGGCGGCATACAATAGATGTTGCGTGCAAAGGGGCGCAGCCAAACGCCCGTTTCCGGAGCCAGTTGATGTGCGACCGAAGGATCAACTGGCGATGTCATCTCGATAATACCGATCGCACCCAGCACGCGAACATCCGCAACACCGGGAAGGGTTCGCGCGGGGGCCAATTCTTGTGTCAGCTGATCCGCGATGAATTGAACTTCACCTTGCCAATCCCGGGTCGAAATCTGATCGAGGCTGGCACAAGCCGCAGCACAAGCCAGCGGGTTTGCCATATAGGTCGGTCCATGCATCAGAACACCGGCTTCGCTTTGTCCGATACGATGTGCGACGTTCCGCGTAGTTATCGTCGTTGCCAGCGTGATGTGCCCCCCGGTCAACGCTTTCCCAAGACACAGGATGTCAGGGACTACCCCAGCGTGATCCATCGCAAACAGTTTTCCGGTGCGCCCGAACCCCGTGGCGATCTCGTCGAAGATGACCAAGACGTCATGCTCGCGGCACAACGCGTGCGCGCGCCGCAGCCATTCGGGGTGGTAGAAGTACATTCCGCCTGCGCCTTGGACCACGGGCTCAAGGATAAGCCCTGCGATCTTGTCACCTTGTTCTGACAGCAATTCCTTTAACTCATTGAGGCCATTGGTATCGTCGTTTTCGGACCAGTCGTCGTCAAACTGGATTTTCGGACGCGACAGGAAATGCTGAATTGACAGCGCGCCTCGGAACAGGCCGTGCATCCCGTTGACGGGATCGCAAACGCTCATCGCTTTCCATGTGTCGCCGTGATAGCCGCCGCGAATGGTGGCGAACTCGGTACGTTGGGTTCGGTTTTGCGCCATCTGGTACTGCACCGCCATTTTGAGCGCGACCTCAATGGCAACCGATCCGCTGTCACTGTAGAAGATTCGGTCTAGCCCATCAGGCAGCAAATCGACCAGCTTCCGCCCCAGCTCGATCGCGGGGGCATGCGTCAGCCCACCGAACATGACGTGGGGCATTTGATCTAGTTGCGCCTGCATCGCCGCGATCAGTGCCGGATGACGGTGGCCGTGGATGGCGCACCACCACGAAGACATGGCGTCGATCATTTTTGTCCCATCGTCTCGGGTCAGCCAGACGCCTTCTGCCTCTGTGATTAGATGCATCGGGCCGGGATTGGCGATGTTCGTGTATGGGTGCCACAGGTGGTTGGCGTCAAATTCCAGCGGGGTCAAAGGGCGCTCCGGATTGTGGCGGTGTCGATGGCTTCAAACGCGTCCGACAGTGTTTGGGGAGTCAAGGATGGCAAATGCGGAAGTCGGCCCAGATGCCGGACCGAGCACATCTGGGCAATGGTCTGCTCGACAGGCGGTTCAGCTTCGCCCACGAATGCCACGCCGACCAAATTGCATCCTGCGTTCCGCAACGCCATCACGGACAGGCTGGTGTGATTGATCGTGCCAAGTGCTGTGCGGGCGACCAAAACAACCGGGGCTTTCCATTGCGCGAACAGGTCCAGATAAAAATGTTCACGGTTCAGCGGCACCATCACGCCGCCTGCACCTTCGACGACCAAGAGGCCGTCGACCTGCGGCAGTGCCAACTGATCAAGCGTGATTTCGACGCCCATATCTTCGGCCGACAAATGTGGAGAAGCGGGCAGGGATAGCCGATATGCCTCGGGCAGAGTCTCAGCGCCAGACAAAGCGCGTATGGTTTCTGTGTCGGTCGCGTCTTCCAAGCCGGATTGCACAGGTTTCCAATACCGCGCGCCAAGTGCGGCTGTCAGGCCAGCTGCAAAAACTGTCTTGCCAATGCCGGTATCAGTTCCTGTGACGATGATGGCGCTCATGCGGCTGCTTTCAACTGGTTGGACAAAATGTCGAAAAGGGCAGTGATATCTGCATCGCTGACATTGCCGGTGACGGAGATACGCAAGCGAGATGTCCCGCGTGGAACCGTCGGTGGGCGAATTCCTCGAACGTCGAACCCGTGGGCTTGCATCTCGGACGCGATGCGCATTGTCAAAGCGTCATCGCCCAAGATAATCGGGATGATTTGGCTGTTTAGGCCGGCGTTGGGCAGGCCGATGCGACGGGCGCAGGCATGCGCGAATTGCATTCTGGAGACGGCCGACTGGGTCAGAGTCGCATCACATTGCAATCGTTCAAGCACAGCTTGCAGCAGCGCAGCATTCAGCGGAGAGGGCGCAGTCGCGAAAATAAAGGGTCGGGCACGGTTGATCAGCGTTTCAATCATCACCAGAGGGCCACAGATCAAACCGCCAGCAACCCCCAAACCCTTGCCGCATGTATGCAGCGTGACAAGCTCTGCTTTCAAACCATGGGCCAGCCCCCGTCCGTTGGGTCCAAATACTCCGGTCGCATGGGCTTCGTCGACAACCAGAATGGCATCGAACGCAACAGCGATATCAGCTAGCGCTGTCAGAGGCGCCAGATCACCTTCCATCGAATAGACGCTTTCTACGGCGATCCAGATTTGTCCGGCCCCACCTTTCGCGCGCCACTCCTCAAGGTGACGCCGGGCGTCCTCCACGTCATTATGTTTGAAAGCCCGAGTTTCAGCGCGGCCGAGGCGCATTCCTTCGTGTGCACTGGCATGAACAAGCGCATCATAAAGGATTAGATCTTCGGCTGCGGGCAGAGTCGAAAATATTGCCTGATTTGCCTGAAATCCGCCGCCCATGAACAGAGCAGCCTCGGACTGGAAAAAGCTGGCCGCTGACTGCTCAAGCGCCTCATGTTCCGGGTGGTTGCCGCGTAACAGGCGTGATCCGCCCGACCCGACAGGCACTTGTCGGGCAAGTGCGTTGCGCGCGGCGTCGGCCAGAAACTCGGACTGTGCCAGCCCCAAGTAGTCATTGGAGGCAAAGTCTAAACCCTGCGCTGCGGTCAGGCTACGTCTGCGATGCCGTTCCGTAAGGGTCGCAAGCATCGCGTCAAGGCGATGATGTGCTTTCATTCAGCTGCTTCCCTGCTGCCTTGTCCTGCTACGGTCTCTGACTGCAGGCCGAGTTTTGCGAACAGGATTGCATCTGTATCCTCTTCGGGGTTTTCGGCCGTCAAAAGGGTCTCTCCTACAAAGATCGAGTTTGCGCCTGCAAAGAAACACATGGCCTGCAGTTCATCACTCATGTCGCTGCGCCCGGCGGACAATCGGACATATGAGGTTGGCATCATGATCCGAGCTGTTGCGATCACACGGACGAAATCAATAGGGTCGATCGGTTTGGCATCGGCCAAGGGTGTGTCTTCTTGCGGCATCAACATGTTGATCGGGACCGAGTCCGGAGCCGGGTTCATATTGGCCAGAGTCACAAGCATGTCGACGCGGTCCTGCGTTTCCTCGCCCATGCCGAGGATGCCGCCCGAACACACTTTGATCCCAGCTTCTTGCACGCGGTTCATCGTGTCGATCCGATCCGAGAACGTGCGCGTCGTGATCACTTCGGGGTAATATCGTTCCGACGTGTCGATGTTGTGGTTGTAATAATCCAACCCGGCATCGCGAAGGCGGATTACCTGATTGTCGTCCAGCATTCCCAACGTCATGCAGGTTTCCATTCCCAGTGCCCGGACGCCTTCGACCATGGCAACCAGTGCATCCATGTCGCGATCCTTGGGTTCGCGCCATGCCGCCCCCATACAAAACCGGGTTGCGCCGCCGTCGCGGGCTTGTCGCGCTTGGGTCAGAACACGTTCGACCTCGATCAGTTTGGAGGCCGAAAGTTTTGATCCGTTCCGTGCGGACTGAGAACAATACGCGCAGTCCTCGGCACATCCACCTGTCTTGATCGACAAGAGCTTGGAGGTCTGCACCTTATTGGGATCAAAATGCGTGCGGTGAACGGACTGAGCGCGAAACAACAAGTCCATAAGGGGCAGATCATGCAGGGTCTGAGCGTCTTCGCGGGTCCAGCTCGGCGTGGCAACAGTCATTTTATAGATAAAATCCCATCATCTTGAGGCTGATGTGGATGTTTATAGATAAAAATTTGTATAACAAGCCTCAACGTGGGCATTTGGCGGGTTTCCGACCATCTCAGGCAGATTTGATCACGTAAAACCGGTATTGAACTCAGATAATTTCAATGGTGCCCTTCATATGGGGGTGAAAGGCGCAGAAATACCCAAGCTCCATACCCTCGGTTACAAGGATTTCTGCACTCTGACCTTTAGACAGCTCCTGCGTGTCCCAACCATGTGCGTCAGCTGTGGCCGTGTGTGGCGCGATATCCAGATTGGTCCATTTGATGCGATCTCCGACGTGGACCTTTACCAGCGCGGGCTGAAACTCAAATCGGTGAATCCTGACCATATGTAGTACAGATGCTCGGGATGCTTGCGCGGGCGGGTTAAAAGCGACTGCTGACGCAGCCGCTTGGGTCACAACCTGACGTCGCGATAGCAAGCGCGGCATCAATTCAGCGACTCTACCATCTTTTCGGCATGAACTTCATGGGCCTTGAAAATCTCTAAGCCCTGTTCAAACAACGCTTTGACCTCTGCATTGTCGATGTTCGGGATCATGCTACCCTCGACCAGATCATTAACCGCTTGATGGTACGCAAGTTCATTTGCTGCATATGCCGCATCAAATTCTGCACCGCGCAGCTGTGATAGCGTGTTGATGATCTCTTCCGCGTTGGCATTGAGAGTCTGGCTGAAGGCATTGTCCTGCGCCGTCGCGCCGAGTTTGTTCAGCAACCCAAGCGCCGCTTCGTTCACGGCGGTGTGGTCGCGGATCATGGTATTGGCGAATTCATGGATGTCGGGGTTGTCCGAGAGCGCCAGCGCCAGATGAGCGTACCGTATGTCGATGACATCAGCAGTATAGGCGATATGCGCAAATTCCAGATCGTTCATGCCAGAAACGTCCTGAGCATAGGCTGGTGCTGACAAGATCAAAGCGGTGGCGACGGCAGAGAAGAAGCGGTTCATAAAAGATACTCCATTGCGAATGGTTTGTATCTCCGAGTATCGACGTTCTCTTGTTATTCGACATTGCTCGGCGTCCGAATAACCTTACAGATCGTCCACGAACAGGAACTATCGCGCGGTTGTGACCCGAACTTTATGTGCTCGTGCGGTCAAGCCCCGGTCGGGTCCAGTTTTCGATAGACAAAGCCGCGGTCCTCCTGCGGTGATGCGTTTTGTAAAATCGCCTTGATCCGAGCGTGTTCTGGGGATTTTTGGCAAACTGGATCGGTCGCGGACGCGTCGCCTGCCAATGCCAGCGCTTGGCATCGGCACCCGCCAAAGTCCACCTCTTTGCGGTCGCAGCTTTTACATGGCTCGGGCATCCAGTCGGTGCCTCGATACGCATTGAAGGCCGTGCTGTCATACCAAATGTCACTCAGACGCCGATCTCTTACAGAGTCGAAATGCAGATGGCTCAGGGTTTGTGCGGCATGACAGGGCAGTATCGTACCATTCGGAGTTACGTTTAGCCCGGTTGACCCCCATCCACCCATGCACGCCTTGGGATAATCTGCGTAGTAGTCAGGCGGGACAAAGTCGAATGCCAAAACGCCCTGCAGTTGCTGTGCGGCCTTCGCCACTGTTTTTTTCACAGCCAAGGTTTGTTCAAACGACGGCATAAGATTGTGCCGGTTTTTCAAGGCCCATCCGTGAAACTGCACGCAGGCGACTTCTAGCCTGCGGGCACCGAGTTCGACGGCCATTTCGATCGTCCGATCCAGGTCGTCCAGGTTTTGGCTGTGCATCACGGCGTTCAGAGTCAGCGGAATGCCCCGATCGCGGATTTCGCGGGCGATTTTCATCTTGCGATCGAACCCGCCGCGATAACCTCCGATCCGATCAGCAAGTGCGGCGTTGGTGCCTTGCAGCGATAACTGAATATGGTCCAGGCCCGCGTCCTCAAGCCGATCGAGCCGTTTGGGTGTCAATCCCACGCCGGACGTAATCAGGTTGGTGTACAAACCCAGTTGGGCTGCGTGACGGGTCAGGTCCTCTAGATCGCGGCGCGAGGCTGGTTCGCCTCCAGACAGATGCAGTTGCAGAACGCCAAGGTCATACGCTTGCGAGAAGACATCTTTCCATGTGTCGGTGTCCAACTCGGTCTCTTTGCGTTCAAGTTCGACCGGATTGCTGCAATAGGGGCAACTAAGGGGGCATCGATGGGTCAGTTCGGCCAGCAGTGCGATAGGCGGTGCGATGCTCATGGCTTTACCATCACATACAGACGCCCGCGCAAAGTTTGTAAAAACTGTTGAGCGTCTTTCTCAATGGTCTCGGCCGGAGCCCCAAATGTAGCAGCCAAATCCGCGATGATATCGCCAAACCGGGCTTGCCCGTCGACCCTCGACAGGATTGCGACGCCAATATCGTCCAGTTCAATCACTTTCTCTGGTGCCATCAGAACGGTGCGATCACGTACTGCGTCGCGTTGAATCCGCACGCCGCGCGGCAGATAAGGGCGGTCCGATGCAGAGAAAACCAGCGTCATTTCATGCCTTCCCCGGGTTGCCAGGCACCGGGCGGGATCAGGCCGGGTTCGACATAGGCAGACCACAGCGCGTCGAGCTGTGCCCACAACACGTTGGTTTTGAAAATAAGGGCGTCACAGGCCATATCCTCTTTCTCGGATGTGTCGGCGTGATCCAAAACCCAATTCAGGCCAAAAGCCACATCTTTAGGTGCCTGCGACAGTCGTTTACGGAAGTAAGACAAACTGTCCGCATTGGCGAAGTCGTAGTGCTCGAGCAGACCTTCGATCCGTTTTTCATGAATTTTTGGGGCGAACAGTTCTGTCAGTGAGGACGCTACAGCCTGAAGTATTGGCTTTTCGCGGACGTAATGCACATAAGCATCAACGGCGAATTGAGTTGCGGGCAGAACACCACGCCCCGAGGCGACGTAGTCGGGGTCCAACCCGACTGCCTCGGCCAGTTTCAGCCACCGTCGGATGCCGCCGCCCTCTTTCACGTCCCCGTCGTGATCTTCGATCCGGGACCGCCATTCGCGGCGGATATCTGGGTCGGTACAACGCGACATGAAAGCAGCGTCTTTCATGGGGATCGCCGCCTGATATGCCCAACGATTGATCACCCATGCGCGCACCTGATCCGGGGAGCATTGACCGCTATGAAGCCGGTGGTGAAAGGGATGTTTGTCGTGATACCGCTCGGCCCCGATCTGGCGCAGCCGTGCCTCGAGAGTTTCGCGGCTCATATCGTGATCTCCTGCCCGTCATAGGCAATGGTCCAGCCTGCAGATTCGACAAAGGCGCGCTCGGGTCCATCGGGCTGCAACATCGGGTTGGTGTTGTTGATGTGGATAAAGGTTTTGGCCGCGTCGATCCCGGCCAATTGCGCGACCGAACCGTCCGGGCCACTGACCGAGATATGCCCCATCCGCTGCCCTGTTTTCACCCCTGTTCCCGAGCGGATCATCTCATCATCGTCCCAAAGCGTGCCGTCAAAAAACAGCTGATCCGCGTCCGAGAGTTGATCCAGCAGGGCGGGGGTCACTTGGGCGCAACCAGGAATATAATAGGCAATCTTGTCGCCTGCAGTCAGGCGAACGCCCACTGTTTGCTCTCCGATCAGATCGGTTTGAACGGTATCACCTTCCATGAAAAGCGGCACTTTACCGGGCACGGCAAACAAGCGCGCGCTGAGGCCGGGCTGCAGGGCGAATTCCTGATCAAGTGAAATAGGGGTCCGCAAGACCTTATCGCGATTGACCGCATCAAAAATCCGGTTCTGCGCTAGAACGTTAAGAATGTCCCCTGTGGCGAACAACGAAAACGGGGTTTGTTCGCGCAGGCTAAGCAAACCAGCAATGTGGTCGATATCTCCGTTTGTCAGCAATACCGAAGCCACAGGCGTATCGCGCAGTGTTCTGGGATGTAGTTTGGGGCAGTCCAGCATTTGTTGTCGGATGTCAGGTGAAGCGTTCAGTATGCTCCAGCTTTCACCATCGGGCGAGACCGCCAAAGATGATTGGCCAGACGGAGGGATGATTCCCAAACGGGCGTCCTCGCAATTTCGGCATCCACAATTCCATTGCGGCAGTCCGCCGCCTGCAGAAGCCCCAAGAACCAGAAAATGCACCTCGGGCCTCCGCTGCGTTTACGTAATCAGAACAGGTCGCGCTCGTGCTCGCGGCCTTCATCCTCGGACGGAGAATACATGTTGATCTCCATGCCGCAATTTACTTCTTTCAGCTTCGGTGCGCTCCAGGTCATTGCTACCTCCCATAAATCACTGGCGTTGATGAGACCGTACATCTCGGGCCAGATTCAGAAAATGCTTCTTTGGTCGTACGGTTCGAGCGGTAGTTTTGAACCCATTTGGGCCGAGGTCAACAGGCTTTAGGTCGTAGATTGCCAGCTTAGGACTTTTGTCGAATGTCGTCAGGTTGGATGGGCTTATAGTCTTGCGGCCATGCGCGCGGTTGTTGCAATGATCCTGCTGATGCTCGGCAGCCTAATGGCTGCGGCCGAGCCGCTGCCGCGCGAACGCATCGAGACATTTATCCGCGCCCCGTTTTCTCTGGGAGAGCGCCTTAGCGAAAATGGGGTTTATTCGCTGTTGAACTCAGGCGGGATCGAGGCGGGTTATGTGTTTGAAACTGAACCCTTAGCGCCTTTGCCGGGGTTCTCCGGTGCCCCGATCAACGTGCTGGTTGTCTTGGATCTTGAAGGACGGTTCATGGACGTCCAGCTGATTGAACATAACGAACCCATATTTGTGTCTGGTTTGGGTCAGGCACCGTTCCACAAGTTCTTTGAGCAATATGGAGGGCTGTCCATATCGGACTCGATCGTTGTTGGTACGCCGTACGGCGATGCTGCGTCCGGTTCGCAGCTAGTTTATCTGGATGGCGTAACGAAGGCTACGGCCAGTGTCCGTATAGCGCATGAATCCGTCATGGGGGCGGCGCTGGCCGTTGCGCGCGAAAAGATGCAAGGGTTGGCAACCGCGCCACCCGCTTTTCCGAACCCAGACTATGACGAGACCCTCAGCTGGGAGGATCTGGTCGCTAAGGGGATCGCAACCAACAAGATCATAAAGAATTCAGATGTCGACGCCCTTTTCGAGGGGACATTGTGGGAAGATGACGATCCCGAGGCACAGGATTATCCCGACGAGGCTTATCTGGATTTGTGGGTGGTTGATCTGGGGCCCAAATCCATTGCGCGCGCGGCATTGTCCCAAGACAGTTTCGACGAGCTGCAGGGTTTTCTGGAGATTTCCGACAATGATGAACCAATCCTTCTGATCGAAACTGCGCGTCATGGGCTGGTCAGCGACAAGTTCGTGCGAAATACAGCACCCGATTGGATTTCTGCAGAGCAAGACGGGTTACCGGTCGCATTGCGCGACGCCGATCTGCTTGTCGAATTGGCCGATGGAATGCCAGACGGCGTCGCAATGATCCTGCGCACCGACCGTCGTTTGGGTTTTGATCCTTCACGCGAGTGGGTCCTGAAGGTTCTTGCCGTTCGCGAACACGGCATGTTCCAGCCCGAGACGGGGTCGGTGACATTGGAAGTGAGGCATGTGACGCCCGATCGGTTCTTTGAGCGTCCGGTCCAGATCACGCCCGCCCCACCTTGGTTAGAGGCCCTGCGAAATCGTCAGACAGACATGATCATTTTGTCTGCATTGCTTGCCGGTCTAGTGCTGACGCTCGGTTTGCGGATGAATTCTTTCGCTGCGCAACCGCTGTTCACACCATACAGGCTCGCTATTCTCGCGGTCATCGTGGGATTCATTGGTTGGTGGGGACAGGGACAACTGTCCATTGTCACCGTGTTGGGCGTTATCCGAACAGCTATTGACGGGGGCAGCTACGGGTTTTTGCTGTACGACCCGTTTTCGCTTTTGATCTGGGCGGTTTCGATTGCCGGGTTAATCGCTTGGGGCAGGGGCTTGTTCTGCGGGTGGCTCTGCCCGTTCGGCGCGCTTCAGGAGTTTGCACATCATCTGGGAAAAGCGCTCCGCTTACCCCAGATCGAGCCATCGCGGGCGTGGGACCAACGGTTGAAATGGCTGAAATACGTGATTCTTGGTGGCTTGATTGGCGTCGTGTTTCTGGCCCCAGACGAAGTTGACAAAGTGGCAGAGGTTGAACCTTTCAAAACCGCCATCACAACTTTCTTTATCCGCGAGTGGTACTATGCCGCATATGCGATTTTTTGGCTTATTCTGGGCATGGTAATGTTCAAAGGGTTTTGCCGCTATGTCTGTCCGTTGGGGGCGGTCATGGCGATCGGAGGCCTTCTTCGTGGTCGCGACTGGATCGAAAGACGAGCTGAATGCGGGTCACCGTGTCAACTGTGCAAGGTCAAGTGCAAGTACGGGGCTATTAAGCAGACTGGGGAAATTCAATATAATGAGTGTTTCCAATGTCTTGATTGCGTTGCCATCCATGATGACCGAAACCAATGTGTCCCATTGATTCTAGCCGCACGCCGTCAATCCAGAAAGGTTGCTGCAGAATGATGAGCCGCCGACGATTCCTGGCCGTATCAGCGGCGGCTCTGGGGGCTCCTGCTATGGCTCAGCCGACTCAGTGGCGTGGTCAGGCCATGGGTGCCGAAGTCAGCCTGACCTTCGATGCCGATCCTGAGGCGGCCGCGTCTGCGATCACTAAAGTGCAGGCTCTCCTGGACCGGGCCGAGTCTTTGTTCAGTCTGTATCGGCCGGACTCTGATTTGGTTCGCCTGAACCAAACCGGGATATTAGTGAACCCAGCGCCGGAAATGTTGGAGTTGTTAAGTATTTGTGGTTGGGCACATGGCCGGACGGGGGGGCGGTTTGACCCAACGGTGCAACCGCTTTGGCTGGCGGCCGCCAACGGTCGCAATCTCGACGCTGCCCGAGAATTAATCGGTTGGGATAGGGTCCGGATATCCGAAGACAGAATTGTTCTGGGGCAGGGTCAGCAACTTACATTGAACGGCATCGCTCAGGGTTTTGTCACGGACCTTGTGGCCAACACATTGCGGAACGCAGGCTGGACCAATGTGCTGGTAAATATCGGTGAGTATTACGCCGCTGGCCGAATCTGGAGGTTGGGAGTTTCAGACCCGGTGCATGGCATTGTTCAAACCGTCAGGCTTCGGGATCGGGCTATCGCAACTTCCAGCCCCTCTGTGCTTCGTTTGAGCCCTGTTCATCTCCATATCCTGAATGCAAAAAACGAACGACCTGCACTATGGTCGACTGTCAGCGTGGAAGCCGCAAACGCAGCAATGGCCGACGCTCTCTCCACCGCGTTGTGCCATGTCTCAGCCAGTGAAATTCCAGAGATACTATCGCTTTCAAAGGGCAATCCCAAAGCCATTTGCACGCACGAAAGCGGCGAAGTATCGGTGTTTTATTCCTAAAGTCAGCCCTGTTTTTTTCAGGGCTGACGTTTTATTTAGCTGCAGGCTTGGACGGCGCGTTTGGTCATGACGCTGACCAGATGTGCGCGGTAGTCTTTGCTGCCATGGAGGTCGCCGATCATGTTCATTGGGTTCACCTTCAGGCCCATCAGGGCGTCGGCGCGGAACT
>NZ_JAGHRL010000011.1:0-87263 GCF_017743815.1 Ruegeria sp. R8_1
AGTGTCGGAAAACCCAAAGCAGCCCGTTCAGACTACAATTGATCCACTGGATCAAGTGCTTTACGTCTTCACCTCGTCAGGCTCATAACCTGAAGGTCGTAGATCCAAATCCTACTCCCGCAACCAACCTTTCTAAACGAAAGCAAGGCGTTAAGGGTCGGATTAAGTATCCTTGCCACCGCGCGCCTATCTCTCTGGAAGCACTGTGGAAGCAACAGGGGTGAAATCACTCTGTGGTGAAGACGCAACACTACCTCACGCCTTGTCTCAAGATTCTCCACTAAGTTTGAAACGCGCGGGAAAAGCCTACGACTTCTGTAAGCGTTGCATCTGACCCCCTAAATCACCCCTGATCATCTCGTACCTGGCAGTTTATGATGTCCGAAAAAGGATACAGGCATCATGAATTCTCAAGCTTTAGGTGAACTCGCAAGTGACCAGAAAATCGAAAACGTCTTCCATGCCTATGGCTACTCAATTCCCGTTGGGAAGGACGGCCGTCGACTGTGGCCCAGAAAATTCAAAAATGAAGTGGGTCAACGCATGAGAACCGGACGCCTATCAACACGCGATGTCGCAAAGACATGCGGCATCTCAAGTGGTACCGCCTCCGAATGGAAAAAAGACGCCGAGCGGAAAGCATCAGGACCGCATTCCACTCTGAAGGCAAAATCGCAACCTGTATTTGCAGAGATTAAGGTTGATGCGGTCGAAGATCCGGTCCCAGAGGCACAAGGGCACATCATCTTCAAGCGCGGCACCTGTGAGGTCCTGCTTCCTTCAAATTACCCACTCAATCAGCTCGCTGCGTTGATCAAGTCATTTGAGGGCAACACATGATCGCGCCAGCAGGGAACTTCAAATTCTACGTTGCAACTAGGCCGGTCGACTTCAGGAAGGGTATGGACGGTTTAGCATCCATTGTTATGAACGAATTTGACCTCGACCCATTCAGTGGCGCTATCTTCATTTTTCGTTCCAAGCGGTCGGATCGACTCAAACTCATCGTCTGGGATGGAACTGGTCTTGTGATGACCTACAAGCGAATAGAAGGCAGGGGATTTGAATGGCCGCAAATGCGGGATGGCGTTATCAGCATCAACAAATCGCAGTTTGAAGCTCTATTTGAAGGGCTTGATTGGAAACGCGTTACACCGCGATACAGCCGACGCCCCGTGGCTGCATGATATTCTTTTATTGCTGGCAATGGTCCAACTACCGCTGTCCACGACCTCTGCAATTTCCCCTACGAGCCCATAGCCGTCCGAGGTGACCGCTGCGAGCGCACTCGGTTGATCACAGCCCAAAACAGTCGACCACTGATTGCCTGAACGATCCTCAAAAATGTTCTTGTCAAAGAACCCGGTATTTTTTCGAAGATTTTACGTGATAGAATTCAACAACAAAGCTCGTGCGAATCTAAAGCCGTTTTCCAATGCGACGTCGATTTCCTGCAATAGCTCCTTGTCACTTTCCTTTTTTGCTCCGTGGATTAAAGCGCTGCGAACTCTGTAAAAGTGTCTGAAGGCCTCTTCCGTCTTCGTGACCTCAGCGTCACTGCCACCCAATGCCCTCGAAACCTTCTTACTCAATTGTTCGCTACGTGTATTTTCTTCTGGATAAAAACGTTCAAAGATGATCGCTAGATCAAGTATTCGATCTTCTTTCGCGTATCTGCCAAATGTTCGTTGCGCTTCAGCGAGCCGGTGGATGAGCGGGGCGACAGTCGGGTATTCTGTTTCGCTCTTTCTCGAGAACAAGTTTACCGCTTCTAGGATGAGGTCAACATCTGCCGCCTTGCGTCTTCGGAATGGGTCGTGAAAGTTCCCAACAAATTCGCCAGCGCGAGGCGATGTCACCTTTTGATTTTGCCCTAAAAGTTGCGTGCTAGATTTGTGAACTGTTCCCGGGAAATCGTAGACCCAAGTAATCGGGCACCGTAAAACAACCGACAAAAGTTCTGCAAATTCTGCTGTTATGCGATGAAACAGGGGAGGCACACCCCTCGGAGATCTGTCGGGGATGGGAGCATGTACATGGCGGATTTCGGGCCGCCAGCGGAATGGCGCCGCAATGCCAAAAAACAAATCTAGATTCCGTGCCTCGACCTGATCCGGCGCTCGATTTTGAAACCATTCCGGCTCAATGTAGTCGCGCAATTCAGCGAAGGGCGCGATAAAGTAGCCATTGCCTATCTCGATTTTATGCGGAATTTCTACGCCATAAAACAGATCGACATCCAAGCCCAAGTCAAAATTACTACTCAAGGACGAGGTCGCAAGTCGCGACGCAAGCAACAGCAACGAATTGAGCTCCTGCGCAGTGTTCAGGAATTCTTTGTTTGATCGATAAAATCGCCGAGCCATCACCCCAGAAATGAATTGGGCGACGCCAGTGTAAGTGCTGCCGTCCAAAATTCCAACATGAACAGCTTCAGGTCCAAGCTGCATTCTGAGTAACGAAGCAAATGCAGGATGGATGCGCAGAAGTGATCTCACCGGTGCGAGCGCCTCTACAAGCGGCTTGTAGTATCGCCTTTGATCACCCTGCTTGGCCGTCAATGCTTCATTTTAGACTTGGTAGTAGTCCTCTGTCGGAAACGGTGTTTCGTCCTTTCCATTGTAAGTAAACTGTGTCGGGTACCCATTGGTTTCCCAATAATCTCGCAAGAAACTGTCTTGGACTTTTGCAAGTCCGCTCAAAGCATTGGACAGTCGATTTTCCCAATCCGTGGCATCAAAATTATTCATATCTTACAAAAATATAGGATCAGTTGGATGAGACAACTCTGCTTTGTTTCAACTTAATCGTTGGTACCGAGTGTGCAATGTACTTTGTGGATCGCCCCGTAACAGTCCTTCTCTGCTTAAGTGTTCAGTGGTGGCACTGAGCCCATTGCTGCCGTCGGCCAAGCTTCTGCCCTTCGCATTTGCAGCACGTCGCAATCCGCGCATTTCGGACGTTCCCAGGGACTTAGCAGGACATAGGATTGTTGTCCTTCTGAGCTTCATCATCAAAAAAGTGGCCGCGTCTCACAATGTTGAGGTCAACTGATTTAACGGAATTTTCTTAGAACAGCTTTGGTCTTGAGCCTTCCGCCAAATTTATGGAAAACAAGGCCAATTTCCCATTCGGAGTGATAAATGCCGATCAGTAGTGATCTGCCGGACAAGATTGATGACAGTCTGGCTAAAGGAATAGCGAAGGAGTTGTTCTCCGAGATCGAAACGATCACGGGAAGGAACTTTGGAAAGCCGGTCATCAATGCAGGTTCCAAGACCCTAAAACTCAGGCAGAAAAGCTGCAGGATATTGAGAAAGGTCTATGAGCCCCTGGTGTTCGACGCAATGGCTCTTGATGAATATAGAACGCTGAAGGTGATGTATCTGCGGCCCGGACTGCAGGGGTATGACAGAAAGCAGAAAATGCTCTCGGTTTCTGTCGACACGGTGCGACTGGTTGTTCAGGCTCCGTTGGACCCGATGGGTCGTGGTATGCCTACAGACATCCAGACGAATGCCGGGGTCGCCGCGATCAGCCTGCACGCAGTCGAGCGGTCGATCCAGGACGCCGGTGTGCGGAGCATCAAGGGCCTGATGGATGTGTTTGGTCGTGCAATAAACTGGGCTGGTATTGCCAACGTACAGAGGCATGAGGGACCATTTCTCGTTCCCGCGGAGTCAGGATTGGTTTGTTGCGACACACTCTTGCCGGCGCGCGCCTATGAAGGGGCGCCGGTCAAGAACACTGGTGTGCTCGTAAAGACGTTCATCGACCTTGAGCGAATGGGGCCTGCCACGCGGGCCAGATGGGACCACCTCGTAGATTTCGGCGGGCTGCAGCATGTACCGCGAGCCCTGTCAGACAAGCATGCGACATTTGAGGAATCCCTAGCGTTTCGGTTCATGGTCGAAGAGGGTCGCAAATGGGCCGAGCGAAACGCACAAGAGGATTATTAGGGCTGAAGGGTGCCTGGAGTACATCAGGCTCTTTATGTCTTTCTTACTGGACCCTGTTTGGCCCGCGCTAATTGGTTACTTTGGCAAATCGCAGCAGGCTATTTGTAGCCATGAATTCCTGCACCCGTGCTGAGAGGATCTTGGCGTCTGAAAAGTGAGACGCGGAAGCCTGGCTTCTTTTTACCGGGGTCGGTGTCTTGTAATTCATGGGCTCTTTTCCATGCATTGAGACATTCGTAAAGGATGGGCTGTTCGCTTTTTGTGAACTTCGCGATGTATGCGTCGAAGTCATTGTCAGAAAGATCCGAAAGGTTGGTTGCAAGCTTGCCCTTTTTGTCCAATTGCGCACGTGAAATAATTGAGGTTCGAGATGGAACGACTCCGATCGCCATTTCTGTGTAGGTAGCGATCGCAATCAAGTGGCCCGTGAGCTGTCTGACGTATTCAGAGACTTCCTTGGCCTCTTCAGCCGTCTTTGCAACCTCCAGCGTGTCTGCCAGTCTTGAGTTGGTGATATTCATCATCGCAAAGACACGCGCACTCTGAAAACCAACACGGCCGATGTTTGCTGTGTATACGTCCTGCGTGATTGATATTGTTTTCACAGATCCTTCTTTCTCGATCACCATAATCCATGGGATCAGTCGATAAATATTGGTTGAAATCTCACCTCGGAGCGCTCTGAGTATGCCAGCCTGCTTCATCTGATCGAATTCTGCGTTCTGCAGATTTTGACTCGTTCGTTGGGCGTGTAATGCAATGATGCCTACAGCAATCGTCGCAGCCGGAATAATGTAGCCCTGCCACGTGTACAAGAAACTGTATAAGCCACCGAGATCGGAAACAGATGTGGGTGGGGTGGAAAGCGCTGTGGCGACCCTGTCGAGCGACTCTGCAATTGGATTGGTCATAACATCCTCAAAGAAATGGCCTTTAAGAAAGCCTATGAGCAATTCTTTTGATTTCCAACGGCAACTTGCAATCCGGGGATGAGAGCGTCGTTTGTTGCGAGCCAAGCCTTCGGGAGCCAGTTCCACAGGTGCTCGTTGGGCCGAACTAAAAAGAACTTGTGAAGTAACCGCTGTTGCAAAGGACTACTCACGTTAGAATGTCCGCTTTCTGCGAGTTGTAGTCGTCTGGAGTGCGCTGCTCTGCAGCCGCCGCGAACGGCAGCTGTGTGGCCCTTCCAGCCAGGGGGATTTGGGAGAGCGCTCGGTTTGCGGAAATTAAAATGGGCTAAATCTAAGCGACTGAGGAGCGCTGACGACAGTTCGTGGCAGGTCAAAAAGCTCACCGCAGATTCGGCAACCGTCGAAGATCTACAAAATTTCTTGACCAGATCAACACCTAGCCGATAGAGATCGGGCAGGAGAAGCTGAGATGACCTTTGTAAGCTCATACATACCACAAGAACTGTGCGCGGATAATCGCGACGCAGTGCTTTGTGACGGCTTCTCTTCGACAGGTGGACTAAGACCCGAGTGATCTAACTCTACCCATATTGTTCGAACCAGGCCGTCTCTTCCCGAGGCGGCTTTTTCTTTTTCTGGAGCATAGACATGGACCATATCATCGAAACGCTGGAGGACGTCCTCCCGCACATTGTCCCCGACACCGGGATTTTTCATTTCGACCATGATGGATACTCGGTGATCAACTACCTCTACACGCTGGACAACACGTTCGACAGCGCAGTAGCGCGGGAATGCCGAGGGTTGAAATTTGACCCCAACGGCAGGCTGATCGCTCGGCCGTTCCACAAGTTCTTCAATCTGGGTGAAAAGCGCCCGGTGCAGGAAGAGCCGTGGGATGCGTCTCATGCGGTTTTGGATAAGCTGGACGGCTCGATGATCCACCCGGCGATTGTCGGGGGTGAGATGGTGTTCATGACCCGGATGGGCATTTCCGCACAGTCCCGGGCTGCATGGGCTGTTGCAGGAGTTGAGGTCAAAGCACTTTGCGCCGATATGATCGAGGCAGGGTTCACGCCGATCTTCGAGTTCACTGCGCCCGAAAACCGGGTGGTGCTGGCCTATGACGTTCCGCAGCTGACCTTGCTGGCGATCCGGCACATGCGGACAGGGGCCTACATGCCGCACGCGGAGTTGGAGGCTGTCGCCTCCCGGCACGGTGTTTCGATCGTCGCACAGTTCGACAGCGTCGAGGACGTTCATCGGTTCTGGACGGATGCTCGGGCATTGGAGGGTGTCGAAGGTTACGTCATCGCATTTGAAGACGGCCATCGGCTGAAGATCAAAGCGGATGCCTATGTCCTGCGGCATAAGGCACTGGCTGGGCTGGCGCATGAAAAGAACCTGCTGGCTTGGGTTGCAAAAGGCGCGCTAGACGATGTTTTGCCACTACTGGCACCCGAGGCTGCTGCGCAGGTTCAATCTTACCATGACGAGGTCATGAGGGCGGTTGATGTGCAGGCTGGCGAGATTGACGCCTTCGTGTCTGAACACCGGGAGTTGGCGCGGAAAGAGTTCGCGTTGAAGGCCAAGGCAGAGCTTGACCCGCGGTTGCAATCTGTCGCCTTCCGGGCGTTGGACGGGACTCCGCCGAGTAAGAGCCTGCTGGACATTCTGGAACGGGCCGCAGGCTCGGAGAACAAAGTTGAGGCAATCCGGCCGCTCTTCGGTATGCAATGGCAGCCGATCAGCACACCTGAGTGAAAATGGCGTAGGCAGAGATCTCTGCCTGCGCCGACCCTTTGGGTTGCAAGGGTCTTTGCTGGTATCGCGTGCGCCAAATAAACCTGCACCACGCGATTGGAGATCGACATACTTTGGTCGAATTCAAGACGATGATTTTCGCGGGGGGCGATTTGGAAACAGGTGCACTGGATACCAATCCTTGTTTCGCGATACTATTGACCCCTCGTAGTCCAGGCCAACTATTCCGGATGGTTGAAATGAAGGATCACTTGTCCAATCCATCCCGTAAGTCGATGCGATGTTCTTTATTGATTTGGGATCAGTGTAACCGGTTTGATGTTGGATCTCCTGTATAGACATCCCCGATGCCAACATTCTTGCGACTGCGACTTGGCGAATTTTGTGCCAATCAATTTGTGCAGTGCTGCCCATCGGTTTTCGGAGCTCGACCAGAATCTTGTGAGCATCCCTCGTTGTAAGAGGCTCAGTTTTCATCATTCGGTCGTTCTTTCGCATGACAGGAAACACATAATGCTCCGGGTCATAGCCATCTTCGAAAATCTCCAAATAACGGTATGTCATAGGGCGAAGAGGCTTCGGTATCGGGACGATCGCCTCGAAGGATCGGTCAAAATAGAACCCAAAGTTATGCCCAATTATACGATCTGAAAACCAGAAGCGTGTCGAAGTACCAAACGTATCCACTTGATGGACGAAGTAGGTCATTTGCCAGAGCTGAAGCTTCAGCAAGTTACTGATGCTCAAACCGGTTGACCATGCCAACGCGAGTAGAACGCGGTTCCGGCGTCCTCGGATGGAACTATCCCCCGACTCTTTGATGAGCGCCTGGATATCACGATCATGCACCGACAACCGCGAGCCGCCTGGTGGCTTTTCGACTTCAGGCAAAGACTCCACCCATAGATAGAAATTATTTTCAGCCAGAGATAATGCGTTCCAAATCCGAATGCACTGCTGATATCTGAAGCTGAGTGTAAAATCGCGCCAGTGACGCTCGGTTTTGTCTGTTAAAACTCAATAGGTTGCAGAATAGCTCGGAATTCTGAAATTCCGTTGCCGTGTGACCAAATGATTGCAAGTGTTATATGGATCATGAAAAACCAAGTAAACACAGCTGGTTACCAGAGTTTTTCTTCTTGCTGGGGAATTGCCGTTGCGCTTATGCAGTAGCAAAGTCACGATTAGAGACCCGCAAATGCAGGACCTCAGAGAAAGGCATTTGAAGACGAAGTATGAGCTTCAGCGCGCTGGAAGCTCATTCAACGAGATCGCACGCGAGCTTGGTTTAAGCCACAGCACGGTGCTGTCAGTGAGCAACTCACGTTCAGTTTCAGCCAAGGTTCAGGCAAGGATCGCGGAAAAAATCGGCGTTCATCCAGCTGAAATCTGGCCCGAACGCTACCCCGAATATAAAGGAGATCCAGAATGAGCCGTTAAACTCATGGGCTCTGAAATAAGCAAGGCCCCGAGGATTTTGCCGATCCTCAAGGGCCTCAAAATCGTTTAGTACCACGATCTTGCTCACTTCATCCCATCCCCACGTCAAAAAATCAAGAGAAAACGCGGCCGGCATGTCGGCCGCGACCAAAGCGGCTGTGATTGCGGCCAACATGGGATGAATAGGAGCAATGAAGGATATTCAATCTGCCTGCACAGACCTCGCGGGTTATGCAGATTCGTTCGTGACCAACGTGGCAGCCCGAATATCGAAGGCTGACCACCAGCGCGAGGCTGACTATGACAATGAGATCGTGCTGAAAGATGCGAAGATTTCGACGCTTTCTGCAGAGATTAGGGTTATCAAAGCTGATAACCGTCGCCTTCGAGCACAGCTCAACAAACTGGCGGATATGCAATTCGGCCAATCGAGTGAAAAGTCACCGAAGCGGAAGGATAAGGGCAACGTTGAGGAAGATCACGAAAAAGCACCAGCTGATCCGATGAAGCCCGGCCAAGACGGTTCATCAATTGTAACTGAACCCGAGAAGGTGTCGAAGCCACGGGGTATGAAAGGAAAACAGCCCGTCATTATTCCAGCACATCTTCCCCGAGAAGATCGGGTCATCGAGCCGAAACAGGGTACCGAGTGCACATGTGGTTGCGCCATGCGACCGATGGGTGAACAAGTGATTGAACGACTGACCTACAAACCTGCTGAGGTTCGGGTTATTCGGGAACACTATCCCAAATATGTATGCCGGATCTGCGATAAATTTGTGCAAGCAAAGGTGCCACCGCGCGCCTTCGACTATACTCGCTTTGACGATCGGTTGATCGCAGGCCTCGCGGTCAGCAAATTTGCAGATTTCATCCCAAACTATCGCCAAGAACAGATATTCAAACGTTCTGGTATCAAGTTCCACCGTTCAACAATGGTGCGGCTGATGGACGAGCTTGGGAACGCGATCGTACCGGTTCACGCGGCCCTTGCAGCGAACTTGAAAACCAGCACTAAGCTGAACATGGACGAGACGGTATTATCCCAGCTGCTGCCTGGAAATGGAAAGACGAAGACCTGCTATGTCTGGGCTTTGTGTCGCGACGACCGACGCTGGCTGGGAAATGAGCCCCCAGGTGTCGTTTTCAACTTTGAACAATCTCGGCATGGCGAACATGCTGAAGAGATCTTGAGAGGCTTTTCCGGAACACTGCAGGTGGATGGCTATGCCGGCTACAATCGCCTTACGCGTGAAGAACGGGATGGTGGCCCTCTAGTCCTCGCTTACTGTTGGGCACATGTGCGCCGGAAGTTCCTGGACGTTTTCAAAGCAACAAAGTCAAAGGAGGCGAAGAGCGTTATTGAACTGATCAATGAAATCTATGAAGTTGAGAGGTCTTTGAAGGGCAAGACAGCGACCGTTCGATTGGCGGTGCGCAAAAAAGAAACGCAACCAATAGTTTTCAGGCTGTTTACGCTGCTTCGCAAACTATCTGGTGAAATTTCGATGAAGTCGACGCTGGGTGCGGCAATCAACTACACGATGAAACTCCGGGATGGGTTGACCGTGTTTCTCGAAGATGGGCGTGTGGAATTCGACAACAATGCGGTTGAGAATACGATCCGGCCAATCGCCTTGCTGCGGAAGAACGCGCTATTTGCGGGATCCGAAATCGGTGGCCGCAATTGGGCACTGATGGCCAGCATCATCGGTACCTGCAAGCTGAACGGCGTCGAACCATATGCCTATCTGACGTGGTTGCTGGATCAGATGGCGAAGGGACATCCAAGGTTTGAATATGATAAGTTGCTGCCTTGGCATTGCCCGAAGGGTCGTTTCGGCATCGAGTAATTTTGATCACACCATGTGAGTTTAACCCATCCGGTTTCGCCGTGTGGGCCACAAGCATGGGTGGAAAGTGCGAATTCTCTGGATCTGCAAGAGCAACTCCTCTGATCCGTGAAAGCGGTTATTCACAGTCGAGAGTGTAATATCTCTCACGCTGCGGCAGCACCAAGATCAGTAAACGCGGGAAAGCGGTTGGTCATTAGGGGAGCACTTGCTGCCGCTGGCTTCCGTGGAGATGTAAGTGAAAAAGGGCGGAGCAGCAATTGCTTTGGGGCCAGGCCCAGCCAAACTACAAGGGTGGATCAATTCAGTGGGGGAGGCGAAGTTGACTAGCGACTAGCTATTTCATCCTTGGCTTGCTAGACAGGCTTGAAGAAGAGACGGTACACTAGAAAATGACAACGCCAAATTTTGCTATTGCATCGGAGCAGTTAGCACCTTCAAAAGGCGTGATGTCACCTTTGATCGGAGTTGAACTGTTTTGTGGTGCCGGGGGCCTATCCTGCGGGGCAGAGCAAGCGGGTGTTACAGTTTCAACAGCAATCGACGTTGCGCGGCCTGCAACAAGGACTTTTCAAACGAACCATCCTCATTCCCGAGTCGTTTGCGACGATATTCGAACGCTACAGGCCGATGCATTCAGCACCGGGTCCGCACCAACCGTCGTCTTTGGTGGACCACCGTGTCAGGGATTCTCTACTTCCAATCAAAAAACCCGAAGCCTGAATAATGAGGGCAACTGGCTTTTTAAAGAGTTCTTACGCTTTGTTGAAACGATAGATCCAATTGCGGTGGTGTTTGAGAATGTTTCCGGGATCACTCACACGGCGCAAGGTTTCTTTGAAGCAGAACTGAAAAGATCGTTGGTTGACCTCGGGTACGAGGTGTCATCGTTTCTGCTCGACGCCTCTCAAGTCGGGGTGCCACAGAAACGCACACGATACTTTTGCGTGGCTGCAAAAGGAAAGAAAATCGTCATCCCAACATCAAATGGTTCCATAGCGGTAACGGTTGAAGACGCAATTGGAGACCTCCCTAGCTTACAGGTAGGAGACAATTTCAACGAACTGCCATATGCGACACTACCAAAAAGTGAATATGCGGCCGCGTTGCGAGGTAACTCCGCTGAATGTGATGGTCATTTGGTGACGCGAAATGCAGAACACATTGTGGAGCGATACAAGTTTGTACCACAGGGAGGAAATTGGGCTGATATCCCTGACCACATGATGAGTACTTATCGAAATGTCAAACGGTGTCACACGGGGATTTACCGGCGCTTGCGCAATGACGAACCGTCCATAGTTTTGGGAAATTTTAGAAAGAATATGTTGATACATCCTACTCAAGACCGGGGTCTTTCTGTTCGGGAAGCTGCTAGAATTCAGTCATTTCCTGATAGTTATAGTTTCAGCGGTTCAATTGGTCAGCAGCAGCAACAAGTTGGAAATGCGGTTCCTCCGTTGCTCGCACGGCACGTGTTTACCCACTTGTTGCAACAGTTGGGGATTTAAACATGGCTACCGGCTACGACGTCAAATTTACTAGTGTTCTGGAACGCAAACTTGAGAAGGATGCCAATCGAGAGGACGTTGGGGAAATATTCCCTAGCAATGGAATAAACATATTTGATTGTTACAAAACCTTAAAGGCTCGTGTGAATGATGAATACCTGCGGGACGTCCAAGCGGGTTTGACGGCAGATACTCAAGGGGAAGCAGCTTTTACGCGACATGACATCGGGCATGTAGATGACGTTATCAGGATTGCAGGAGAGCTGATGGGCGCTGGTTCAAGCGCAAAAACACCGGTGATTGAAAAACTAAAGCCTTATGAAAACTTCGTGCTTTTGTGCGCGTGTCTTGTTCACGACGCGGGCAATGTTGAAGGACGAGATGAACATGAGCGCAGGGCAAGAAAAGTTCTGAGAGCTGTTTCCAAAGGCATTTTGCAGAACAAGGAAATTAAGGTGATTGCCGCCATCGCAGCGGCGCACGGTGGTAAAAATCCCGATCGTAGCAAGGGCAAGATCGAAAGGATATTGCGTGAGGACGGCGTTGCAGCATTGACGGTCCGTCAACAATTGCTAGCAGGACTGTTGCGTTTTGCCGACGAACTTGCGGAAAACAATAGGCGGGCTTCAAGGTTGGACAATGACGCCTCAAGGTTCCACAATCTGTACTGCGAGTGCATACATGTGCACGTCAATTATGAAGCTCGATGGATAAAACTCGATTTTGAACTCTCAGAACAAGGGTGTGAACTAAAAGGTTCACCCGAAGGACGCGAAGAGTATTTTGTCGACTATCTTAAAAGCAGAGTCATCAAGACTGAACTTGAAAGACGTTATTGTGACAGGTTCATTCGCGGATTTTGTTCTTTTGAAGAAGTGAGAGTGACTATTGAGTGGCTATATGACGAAGACGTTTGGAAAACGGAAGATTTTGTTCTGAGGGAGTCTGGATTCCCGACTGACGAGCAAAATGTTTGGCCCGATGGTCAAGAGTTATCTGGTGAAATTGTCGCTTCGGAGTACAAAAAAATGAAAGCCTGCAAAAATGCGTGATCCATTCATTGTTCATACTCCGGAGCAATTATCAGCTCAGGAAATTGCTCAATACTTTGTTGAAACGTACACGGACTTCCCTCGTTTACAGGAGCCAGTGAACATGTTTGTTCACGGAGCCCGAGGCGCTGGCAAGAGCATCATGCTAAAAAGTCTTGAGTTTGCTGTGCAAGAACTGCTCGATAAGCCAGATGGTCTCCCATATTTCGCGATTCACATTCCGATCAAACCTGTCTTTTTTGGGAATCACGAATTTCGTCGGGTTTCTGGATGGAAGGGAACGACGGTTGGTGAGCACCTTCTGTCGGTTCACTGCATGCAATATATATTGCATACTAGTGGGCAGTTTTTCCAAAGAGTGGCACCACAACAAGTAAAACAAGAATTTATTCAATGCTGGGAAGACTGCGGTGGAGAACCGGAGGATCGTGCAAGGTTGGAGGCATGCAACAGTTTGGAGGAGCTTGCCAAGTTTTGCGATCGAGAAACGCGTAAAGTGCGGCAATACTACGTGCGGCTTCCTGATGACCAAGAGCCTGAAATTTATGGAGGGGCTTTAACAGGATTTCGAGACTTTGTTCTGCCTGTCATAGAGAGCCTGCAAAACTGCGGCGAGCGCCATATCGCAAAACCGTTTGGGTTGATGGTCGACGATGCCGACAACCTACCGGTCTCTCTGCAAAAAGTACTTAACAGTTGGATTTCTACGCGGACAGTAAAGACAGCCTGCTTTAAGATCACGACACAACTCGGCTACAAGACATTTCGGACAGTAGACAATCGGATCATCGAGAGCCCTCACGACTTTTCTGAAATAAACATCAGTGGGCTCTACACGAGCAGCAGGAACAACTTTCACAAAAAAATCAAGGAAATCGTTTCTCGAAGGCTCAACATTGCAGAAATAAATGTAACTCCAGAGAAGTTTTTTCCACCAAACGAAAAACAACTGACCCGTCTCAAGGAAATTGAAGCTGCTTTGAAAGCAGGAGATCGAGATCCTTACGTTCAGTTGAAAGGTTCTGGACCCAAGCAAGATCGCGATTGGGCCCAACGCTACGCCAACCCT
The DNA here is from genome assembly GCF_017743815.1 of Ruegeria sp. R8_1. NCBI lineage: Bacteria > Pseudomonadati > Pseudomonadota > Alphaproteobacteria > Rhodobacterales > Roseobacteraceae > Ruegeria > Ruegeria sp. R8_1. Next base: position 13,560 of record NZ_JAGHRL010000011.1, read on the forward strand.
TCGTTGTTTCGAGAGCTCAACAATAGCAGATCTTCTCATACCTACAGTTACGCAGGCCTGCAATCAATGATCGACCTTTCATCCGGCGTTGTCCGCTGGTTTCTTGAGCCTGCCGGAAAGATGTACATAGAGGCGCAAAACGCGCTTGATGCTGGCAACAATACTATGGGAGTGACCAATATTCCGGTTGGCCTACAAGACAAGGTAATTTCTGCCTGGTCAAAAGATTTTAGAGGTTTTCTAGACACCACCTCGGTTTCGGCTGAAGACATCGGGGAAGAATCTTCCCTTCACGCTCATGATCATGATCCCGAGAGTTACAGGAAGCTCGGCAATCTGTTGGATGCAATCGGACAATTTTGTCGCAAACGTTTGCTCAATTCCACCGAAAGCGAACAGCGACTTTTTTCATTTGTGTTGAATGACGACCCTAGCGAACGGCTCCAGTCGGTTTTGCATTTGGGTGTACGACTGGGATATTTACAAAAGACCGATTTGGCATCGAAAACTTCCATGGGAGTTCGACGGCCTCGCTACATTTTGTCCAGAAGACTAGGCCCTCACTATAAACTGGATGTATCCGGTTTTGCGGCGCACTTGTCTGTGACTTGCGGCGATCTGGAGATCGCCATGCACGACCCAGACCAATTCGTAAAACTCCGGGCAAAAGAGCTTGTAGATGACAATCAAAAGTCCATTGATTTTGGAGGTTGATATGACTCTGTCGACGACTATTACATTAGGAAAACTGGGCACATTTTTTGCGGCCGAGAAGCTGATGTTCGTTGGTCGTGCCAGCTTCGAAGAAAGAGCCTACTCTGCCATCAACGAGCTTAGAGGTCATCACACGATCAATACCACTCTCTTCCGTTCCAAAGACGAAACGCCGGAGGCCATCGAGCTTCGAGAACGCTTCTCGCAGGATACAGACACTCTGATTTCACTCAATACTTTTGAACCCTTGAGTACGCAAATGACGTTGCGACGAAAAATCCAAAGCATGAGATCTCTGGATTTTGATAGACTCGTAATCGACATCTCATCGTTTCGGCGAGAAGAACTCCTTATTCTCGTTAGAGAATTGACTGAAGTGAAGGAGTTGCATGAAAAAACAACTCTAATCTACTGCCGGGCGAAAGAACACGGTGATTGGCTGTCTCAGAATGTTCGTGAAGTGCGACCGGTTATTGGTTTTCCCGGAGAGGTTTCAAGTCTGCGAAAGACGCACTTAATTGTTCTTGGGGGCATCGAAACGCACAGAGCACTTAGTATTGTTCGCTGGTATGAACCATTCAGTATTTCCTTGGGGTATGTTCCACGGCATCAAGCAATCAATGATGACGTGGCGGAACGAAACCTTGAGCTAGGTGAAAGGCTCAAAGTCTCTTTCGATCAAATTGAAGATGAGTTTGAATTCTCACCTAGCAGTGTTTCCGAAGTGATCCGCGGACTCGAGAAAACTAGTGAAAAGCATTCCGGGAAAAATATTGTTATAGCGCCATTGAACACCAAGATGTCTACCCTGGCCGTCGGACTTTTTGCAATCGCCCATCCGGAGTGCCAACTTTGTTATGCGGAGGTCGAAATTTATAATTCGAAATCGTACAGCTCCTGTGGTGAAAGCTATAGCCTTATTTCTTTTGATGAATTGCTGACCGCAGTAAGCACGTCCTAGGGCCGAACGGGTATAAATATAAGTTTCCGTATTGGCGCGTAGCGCCAATATACACCGAGGTCGCCTCTGCAGACAGGTCCCGAATCCGGGGTTGGATGCAACGCTTACCGACTTCTGTCCGTTCAAAAAGAAGAAACGCAATAGAAGAATATAATAGAAATCCCAAATTGTGATCTCTCTTAAGTTGACGGATTGTTCGCCTCTCGTTAACAGTTTCACCATTGATAAAATTTTTGTGAGTCTTACCAATTCGTCGATGTTTAATCAGCGAATTGAAATTGAACGAATATTTTTGGCTGAGACTCATAGTGTTGAGTGGCGAAAATGCTTAAATGGTCTAATCCTCTTTTTGGGGCGTTCCCCGGTAAAACTGGCCAAGAAACTCCATACACTGTAAGCGTTGCATCTGACCCCCTAAATAGCATCTGACGCTTTCGACTTCATCATGAGATACTGCCGCCAAACAGAAAAAAGGCGCTGTCATGGGGTTGGAAACCAGATCGTTCGAAGTCTACGGCTTCAAAATCGAAGTGCATGCCGGCGGACGCCGTGTTTGGCCACCTAGCTTCAAACGCTTTATAGACGAAAAGATGGATCGCGGTGAACTGAGCGTCAGCGAGATCATGAAAACATGCAACGTCTCACAATCGCTGGTTTACAAATGGCGAGGTGACGTTCGGCGGGCCGGACGAATAACAACCGACGTGCGGGAAGAAAGGGTATTTTCCGAGATCGTCGTCCAAGAGGATCCGATCGAGCCTGACGTCCCTTCCGAGATCGTTCTGCGCAGTGACCAACTCGAAATAACCTTGCCAGCTTACTATCCAGTATCAGACCTAATCTCTGTGATCCAAGCACTATCATGATCTCACCGTCCGGAAATTTCAAACTCTACCTCGCCTCCAAGCCCGTTGATTTTCGCGAGGGTATGGATGGATTGGCGGCAATCATGATGAACGAATTTGATCTGGACCCGTTTAGCGGAGCTATCTTTATCTTTCGCGCCAAACGGGCTGATAGAATGAAGATCATTGTGTGGGACGGGACAGGCTTGGTCATGACCTACAAACGGATCGAGGGTGCAGGTTTTATCTGGCCGCGGATGACTGATGGTGTCATCACCATTAACCGCTCCCAATTTGAAGCGCTGTTCGAAGGTCTCGATTGGCAACGGGCTGTTCCTCGTCATGTGCGAAAGCCAGTTGCTGTCTGATACCGCAAAGCGGACCTTGTGGCAGAACGCAGCGGATGGTGGGAAAGAGCCCATTCTTCCGGATGCTCCGCTTGCGTCATTGTCAGCTTTTGAACGAAGAGACTTCAAACAGAATATGTTGTCGACTAGGGTAGATGTGTAGGGTCAGGACCCATTGATTTTCGTTCAGCAGCGTGATTCGTGGCTCAAAAACGAGCGGTGAACATGTCTGATCTTTTCTGGCTTACGGATGCGCAGATGGCGCGTCTTGAACCCTTCTTCCCGAAATCCCATGGCAAACCTCGCGTCGATGACCGACGTGTGTTGAGTGGGATTATCTTCATTAACCGCAATGGGTTGAGATGGCGCGACGCCCCTTCGGCCTATGGCCCGCACAAGACGCTCTATAACCGCTGGAAGCGGTGGAGCGACAAAGGCATACGCGCCTGCATCCCTGGACGGAAGCAACGGAAGAAACCAGTAAAGTACGACAAACGCCGCTACAAAAGACGCAATCGGATCGAGATCATGTTCGGCAGGTTGAAGGATTGGCGCCGTGTCGCAACGCGATACGACAGATGCCCGAAGCTCTTCCCATCAGCCATCGCCATCGCAGCACTCGTTATCTACTGGCTATGAGTCCTGACCCTAGGAAATCCCAACGTTCACGGAGATTAAAGATGCTAGGCAGCTCAAGGTAGTGCCAGCCAATTTTTCCCTCAATCCGACAGTCAAGGCCAAGGTTGCCCAAGCGTAACTTGCTAAAGAACAATCCAATGTTGAGGCCACTGCGCAGTGTCCGGTAAAACCGGACAGAGCCAGGGCCATAGTCTAGCACCAGCGCTTTGGGCATCGGTCCAACTTCAAAGGCTCCACTATGGCGTAAACCTACCTTCCGCAGAACAGGACCCTGAATTAGGTCGGTATCGTAACTCGGGAACCCGCCATAGTCCCTCGCCGGTAGGGGTCCACCAAGATCACCCTTCACTAAATCAAAAAAGCGAAAGTAATCGGTCCGCTCCGTTCTGGTAACTTCATGAAAGCAGTTCTGCGCTAGAACCACCGCCAAGAAAGCTCTTTTACATGCCCCATGTTCTTCGGGCGGGATTGCAGAAAGTTGTCTATCGTGTCGTTCTTCAAATCCAAGATATCGGGCGTTCTCAAAGGTACTTTGCTTAAAGAGCGCTTGCGTAACAAGCTGCCGAAGGCTGAGCTTCAAGTCTACTACATCCGAACCACACAATTCTCTTATTCTGTCTAAGCCTACATGCATCTTTGCGCCAATATTTCCCCTTCAACGTGATATAGCGAAGTAGTCGGAACGACCTTTGGCCGTACTCTCCTACTTTTGCAACATGTACGGACGATACCTAGGAGTATACTGACATGATTTTGTGAGGGAAAGCTGTAGTCGATGCGGCTCCAGCAAAGGTCTGGTTTGTCCCGCTGAGCGGCCGTGGGCGTTCACAACCTCATCGATAAGTTGCCCCATCCAAAGACTTCTTCTACGCTTCCTGAACAGATACCAGGCAATCGGTGTCTTCGGTCGCCTCGCAACGTCAGGTTGCGGAATCTTGCATTCGGAAATTGAGGTCCAGATATGAGTACAGACACAGACGAACGCCTTGCTGCCATAGAGGAAAAGCTCGAGCATCTGGAATGGCACCGGTTCTACGATGATATTGAACGCAGAAGATCCGAGGACAGGCTCGAGTCCACTGAAACAGGGCAAGAGAAATTCATAAAGTCGACAAGTGACGGTTGGCTGAATGTGAAGATAAATGTGGCAACAACTGGTTTGCCCAGCGGTCTCTCTGTGCGTTTGTCAAAGACGGCGCAGGGCAGAGACTACGGCGTTGTTGCGGAAGGTGTCCTCAGGGGGCGGGCTTTCGACGTGACATCGGGTTTTTTGGTGGACAGCTATTCGCGATATTCTGACATGGTCCTGAAATCTCGTCTCAAATCAGGTGGCTCCGTCATAGTGAATGGAGAGAGTTATGACCGCGACGTTATCATAACTTATCGTGACGGCGGTGCCTCCAAATCGATTGGCCCATTTCACTCAAAAACCGATCCGACCAATCCGCCACCAACTGGCACAACAGACATAGAGATTCCGGATTTCCCCCATGACCTTGGAAAGGCCTACCCGCCACATGGGACTGTGTGGTTTAGAATTGGTCATTCGGGTGACTTTTACGTCCATGCCGGAAGGATCTCCGAAGGTTGCGTGACTTGCGACCCAGCGACATGGTCAAAAGTCTTCGAAGTCATGCACAAATCGAGGGCGGGAGACGGCTTAAGCGTGGGCAAGCTAGACTTTGCGTAGTCCAACTACTGATGAAACGGGTATCTAGGGTCTGGGGTCATAACCAGTGGGTGACGACAGCAGACCAGGTGATGGCCGAGATGACAACCTTCGGTTATCGGTCGTACCAGGTCGCGTCCGCGCATGCGGTCTTTGAGCCTGCCGAACACTGCCTCCAAGCGGATGTGCCGCGTGTATCTCCGTTTGTTATATTTGACGGGCGTCTTGCGGTTCTTCCGGCCTGGGAAGCAGACGCGCAACCCATTATCCTAAAGAGCGCCTCTGAACCTCGCAGCGCAATTGCCACGATCCATTGACTGGCATGCGTTGGCGCAGCAGACGATGGGAGGGGGCGAGCACGCAGCGCAACAGAAATCAGTGACGACGGCGCATTCATCGTGGTTACGGCATCTGGCCCCGGAAACCCAGAATACCACGCCTGATCCAGAGCACCCTTGTATCATCCAGTTCCGTCTCGCTCCCGCTCAGCGGTGTTGCATTGTAGACGCGCAGGTCGAAGACAAGTCGCCCGATAGGATCATTGGAGAGATCGCGAATGGGCCCGCCATTCCCTGCCCACGTTGTGACATACTCGACGATCTGCCCGGTGAGTTCATCGAGATCTTGCTCTGTGTTCCCAGTGAACCCGGTCACGGCCACGATGAGCGGGCCGCCGGGCTCGCGCCAGTTTGATCCGCTCGGAGATGCACTGCCAAGGAAGACATCGTTTTCGTACTCGATCATGATGTCGGTCATGAGCTCGCGGTCAGTCTCCCCCAAAAGCTCTTGGAAAATCCCGCGAAGCTGCTGCCATAGGGAAACCGTGTCGATGGTCCCATTGTTTGCCCGGATCGGATCACCGAGCCTGACCTCCGATTTATAGTCGAGAACAGGTACGACGGGCTCTGCGGATCCGACCAGCGGCGTGGTGTAGACAAAGCCCTCGCGCAAAGGCCTCTTGTCCGCTTCACGATTGCGGTCGACATAGTGCTGCGAGGTTGCTTCGGCTTGCACGAAGGCATCGAGTTCGCGCAGACGCAATTGGCGGATTGGGCTCGGGGGTCTTGCCCCTGCCTGGTAGACTGCCGCGCCTGCTCCTTCGGCTGGAATCGCGAATTCCTTGCCCATTCCTCCGCTTTCCCAAAGCCAGTCCACTTTTGGCGCAACTCCTTTAAGCCTTTCGAGTATCACGCGCAGGTCAGTGTCGGCTCCTGTCTCTTGCACGGTCACAACGTCTTTCTGGGGACCCGCGGCCTCGGCCCGTTCGGCCCGCGCAGGGAGCGGGGCAACGAGTGCGTCCAGCCGGTCTGTCAACCAGTCCCGCAAATCAGCGGCCTTGGGTCCGGTGTAGACATCGCTTACGTCAATGCCGCGGATCTCTTCACCAAAGCGGAGCAGCCGTACCCAGAGCGGTTCTTGCCGCGAACCAAAAGCCTCTTGGTTGCGCCCAGACCGCTCAGCGCCGTCGCTATAGGTCACAGTAGAGGTCAGCTTATCCTGGCCACTCATTCCGGTGATATTCAGCTGGTGCAGGGCAGTCCATTGCCTCAGCTCCCGCAGCCGCGAGTGGGTTTCGCCGGGGTTAAGACGCGGAACAAACCGTTCCTCCATGAGCGTCGGCGCACTGGGCACACGCCGCAAAGGGATCACGGCAGGATCTCGCTTCAGGGCCACTGCGCTCCACCCGGCCAAGGGTTGGGCCCCGCTGGCCTGGGCGACCTGGTCGTGAAGTTTCAGCCAAGCCGTCGGGCGATAGTCGTTGTTCGGATCGCCGGCATTGACGCGTTTGTTCGCTTGCAAATGCATCAGTCGGATCCCGGCAGGTGGTGCCGCCAAAATGTTGTTCAACTGCAAGGGGAACGACAGCATAAGCGTACTGCGGCGGTCATCGTCTTCTGCAGCCGTCGTCCCGATCTCAAGGGCAAAGGGCTGTATCTCGGGTGATGGCGGCGCGTAGCCGTCGTTGTGGCTACCATCGCTTGGTTTGGCGAAGACGAGAGTGCCATGTAGCTCCGCGCCCTCGGGCTGCGGGGGTGCGCTATCATCTGGATAGACGAGGAACCCCCCTGTCGTGTCAAACCTCGTCAGGTCGCGGGACAGGCGATCACTCACGCGCCCTTTAAGGGCTTGATCAAGAGCCGTGCTATTCTCATCGTCTTCGAACACAGCCGCAAGTTGGCTGTCGACAAGGAGTTCTGCGAACGAGCGGCGCTGGATTTGGTAATTCGTGACGAAGGCATCCAAGGGACCTGTATCAGACGTCTCTTCTTCTGCCGCTGCGGCAATCACCTTAGGGTCATTCAACCGTTCCAGGAAGTCGATGATACGGCGGGTTTCCAGGTCCACGTCGGCATCCAAGACGCGCACGGACTGGGACACCGCGCCATAAGGTTTCGCAATCGGGCCATATCCCCCGCTGTCGCTGAAATCCGCGCTCATCCGGCGGTTCTTGATCGGACGGAACGCGTAGGGCACGCCGTTTCGTCCCGCGAGGCTTGTGGTTCCTTCGGTGATCTTATCCGTCATCCCACGTGGCACCAGCCAGATCGCGGCGGATGCGCCCGAGGGGCGCCCAGAACGCCCTGTGGCAACACGATACGATGGCTCAACCGCGGTCTCGAGACTATCGAGATAGCCATCAAGCGGCTTTGCAGGCCGCGTGGCGTCGACCAACAGACTTCCCGCAGCTGATTGCACTGCTTGCGCGGTGGCATCGATAGCAATGGGCACTTCTTGCGCGATTTTGGCGAAGGGCGCGAGAGCGGCATAGGCCTCGTCTTTTGTGGTGACGTCCGGCATCTCGCAGGCGTCGGCAACAGGGTAAAGCTCCGGCTTATCGGAAACTGGTGGGCGGCATAGGGCGATGTCTACGGTGAATTCAACCGGGGCATCGCTCTTGGGGAGGTCAACCGCTTGCGCGAGCTCTAGCGGTGACAGGTTGGCGGGGTCGTTACCTTCCGAGGCAATGATGACCTCCTTTGTCATCTTGTCGAGGAAGCCAATGATCTTGATCTTCACTGCCTCTGACAGGACTGTCACCGCCCCCTTTGCGTGGGCCCCGATGGCCAGCTCGAGCGTGGCGCGTGCGTCGCGCAATTGGGCTGCAGCGCGTTGGAGGGTCGCCGCGGCCAGGCGCAGTTGGCCAGGGTCAAACTCATCCTCCATCGCTGCCTTCACAGCCAGTCTATCGAAACTCAGGGTGAGGGTTAGGGCCAGTTTGCCTTCAACCGGTGAGACGCCGGTGTCAGGGCTCTGGACAAATCGCAAAAACGGTAGCCCCAGAAGACCCACCAAACGGTCGCAGTATTGAAGCACGAAGCTCTCGCTCGTCGCAGCCTCGGTCCCCCAGAGATTGCCATAGACGTCGCGCCAGTGGACGGCGGTTTCCACCACCTCGCCAACAAGCGCGTAGAGATCAACCTCTTTCGCACGGCCTTCAGCGGCCTCGCGCTTTGCGTCAATTGGTGAATCCGTGAGGCCCGTAAGCTGGCCAATGGGCATGGAGGCCCTGTATTCCCAGGGTGCCGTTTCATTGAAAGCAGTCTCAGGCGAAGCCGCGGCACGTTCGGTTTGGTCACGATCTTCAACATCGGGTTGGACCGCAATCGAACGGTCACGCGATAGGATCACTTGGCCGTCGTGCCTGAGCTCGAAGCTTGCCGTGGAAAACCGCTCCGAAAGTAGCGAGATTTCTTTCGAGTCTTGCGGTGCAGGATCACGCGTCACCAGTACCGGCAAGACACCCGGCTGATGAAGAGGGTAGAGTTCATTGCCCATGTCGATCGCCAATACAGTGCGCGCACCCCACCCGCCGTCGGCCCCCATAAGGACATTGGCGAACTTAAGGCGGGGGTCATTAACGTCCGCTAGGCCGTTGTTGGCTTGCGGCACCCCGAGCTCTGCCACGATACGAAGCCGCAAACCCGCCTGCAGCGGATCTGTGTCGCCTTTGACGGTCTGCAGATCCGGCAGTTTGTCTTCTGGCACAAAGATCGTGAAACCACCGGTGTTCACGATGACGGCTTGGCGAATAAGCTCAAGGAAATCTGCGCCTTCGCTGGTACGAACCACACTGCGTTCTATCGCGCGAAAGCGCTCGGTTGCCGGAGGGGCCGTGACTTCGCGGGAAGGATTGGTCTTCACGACGATCGGTTGTACGCCGCCGGCGCTTTCAAGCAGGTTTCCGGTGCTCCCACTTCCATCGACAACGTATAGCCGCACCGAGGCGACGTCTGGCGCCGCCTGACCACTTGCCAAGGCCTGGTCCAGCACGGCGCGCGCAGCTTCTTCCATGGCGCGTATTGTGAGTCCAACAAGCCCGCTTGGGGCGGTTTTGGCAGCTGCCGTTTCGGCCACTGGTGCGACTGAAAGATCAAGGATCATCGCTGGGACGAGGTTTTTCAGCTCGTTTGGATCTTCGATGGCTTCATAGGTCAACGGAGCGTTCGGACGGGTGTCAGAGCGCGCAAAGGCATTGATCTTGCCTACAGCCTCGCGACCCTCTTCCCGCAGAGAGTCGAGTGGCCAAACGGGTCGACCATCGATGCGGTCCACGAGGTCCATGCCGCCCAGCCGCACATAGCGCGGCCGGGACTTAAGCAGCGGCGCCCGGCGCACATGGGTGTTGAAGAGCTTGATTTCATTGTCCGCTGCATCCTGCTCCAACGCTTCGGCCGCCATCGCGAGATCCCGCAACACATCCGTGTTTGGTGCTTCGAAATCCAATTCATCGGGAACTGACAACCACCCGTACTGCCCGGCAGGGATGCTTGGGCCCGCTGTTGGATCGATGGGAAACTGCATGCCGGCAAGCCGGAAAAGCGGATGGAACCAGTCGTCTTCCGCACCGACCGGCGCGGCTTCGATCCAGGGGGGCACAGTGCCCGTGGTCGGTATCGGGATGCGGGGACCAGCGATTAGACTACGTCCAGCCTGCATGGCCACTTCGGCCGCGTGACTACGCAACTGCGATTTGCCTGCCGTGTCCACGTCGTGGGGCGCTACGAGCCAGTCCATAAGCTGGATGAGCGATTGCTGCACATCCAGATCTTGCTCCACATCCGGGAGTTTTGCGGTCAACGCGTCCAGGTGGTCAGCGAGCTTGCCCAGGGCACCCCGCATCACGAGCGCTGCCCATTCCTGCAAAAGCACATCCGCCACCGTAGGGGGCACTGTGGACTGCGCTTCGCCAACCTCTGCCAAGAGCTGAACCTTGGTCAGCTCATCGACACGGTCAAGATAATCCTGATCCACAAAGTTGAAATCAGACAAAGCAAAAGAGGAGGTCGCGTCAAGCATCACCTGCAACTGGGACGGCAAAGGGATCAAAGCCCCCTTTGCACCTGATGTCGCTTCAGAGCTGCCGTTATCTGGTAGATCCCTCACCTTGATGATGAAGGCATTTTGGAAAAACTCGGATATGCTCTGCGCCGTTGGACGATCTGGGGCGCGGTGGTTTTCCAAGGCACCGTCATCGCCGGCGAGCCGCGCGGCCACCTCACGCAAAAGGGGTGCGGTGAGCGCATCGGTATCGGCAACATGCGTATGGATTGCCCAGGCGGTAAGGCCTCGGACCAGCTCTTCAGGACCGGAAATCGGCCCTGCAGATCGCCGTTGTCCAGCTGGGTCTGTAAGTTGAGAGGCCAGCAACAAGACCGCTTGGGGCTGCGCTTCGCCAGTATCTGCCTTGAAAGCAAGTGTAATATCGGGTTGCAAGACGCATGTCACGTCGACTTTGGGGCCCGCAGCGCCCCACAGGGTGGGCGGCACAGAGGTATCCCAGGTAGAGGAAAACCTCTCCCTAAGTGCCACGTATCTGCCTGAGTCTTTCAAGGCTTCGAGGCGCGCTGAACCGTATTGATAGGGACCAGTGTTGTCTCGGCCAATCGTCTGCTCGATCCGCACCTGGGTGCCAAAGGAAAAACTCACCGAAATTTCGAAACATTTCCGCCAGATACAGACCCTGGCGATGACCACGCGCACGCGGACCCGTACGCCCACTTCGTAGTGCAGCCGGAGCGCGCGGTCCGTCTCAAACCGCACCCCGGATTCCACCCAAAGTGTCACATGAACACCAGCGCGCACGATGCCGAAATCAACATAGCCATAGAGCTCGCCCATGATCCCGACGATCCCCTCGACGAGGATGTAGGAACGCTTCGCAACCGGCGTTTTCCCTGTGGGAACCTGCAAGCGACCGTAGGCGCCGTTGAGATACATGTAGACGGTCAGCGAAAGGCCCGCGCGGAACATGCCCCCACCGACGGCCACACCAAGCCCCACGCGGGCGCCCAGTTGTACCTCGGTGACGGGGCTATAGGGGACGAATGAACCATCGTTAAGCTCGCCCTTGTTTGGGATCAGCCGTGCCGCAGGGCCCGAGACCCGTCGGAACACCAAGCCGCCAGCGCCGGTAAACGGAAAGATGTTGAGGTGGAAGGATCGACTGAAGTCTTTGTTGTGGGGAAATCCGATATCCACGCCCCAATCGCTGTTGGTGTAGATGTCGAAGGCGATCACCGGAATGGTGAAGCCCGCGGCGCCGAATTGCCAATGCCTGAGGTTTTCTGCCAGTGCGACTTCGGTCGAGAAGACGCCTAGGTCTTCAGAGAGCTTTCGATAGAGCACATCGATATCGAACAACTCGGCCACCTTGACACGCAACCCCGCCAAATCGGGATCGCGAATGGCAAGGCCAAGCGTGAGGATATCAAACAACTCAACATCAAAGGCAATCGTCCAGTCGCGGGTCGGATCATAGGTCACCGCAGGGACCGTAATCTCTTCGGCTTTGTTTTCGCCAACATTGTCGCCGACAGGCATCCGCTTATCTTTGGGATTGCTTCCGCCGGTGGCGGTCAGGGCCAGTTGGTCAAGGACGACCTGCGTGGTGATCCGCTCCGCCCCTTGACCAACGCCCGGCAGCGGATCGATCCGCTGACCCAGGGTGAGCAGCCTTAAATCAACGGTCCCAGATTTGCTTTCAGTGACTGTCGAAATCAGCCAGCCAACACCGGCGTCAAGATTACTGGGATCGGCGAAAATATAGAGGCCACTGGTGCTGTCGCCCGGGGGCAATGCTACCCCGAAAATGACGATCTCTACCCCGACACCGCGGAACCCCCAGGCTTTGCCTTCGGTCCTATCGGGTTGAGGGTAGACCAATTGCACAAGCTCATACTTCTCGGCCTTAAGCTCGATCACGCCCTGAATGCCAATGTCAAGGCTGCCTGGTGGCGAAGATGGAAACTTGATGCCAAGATCAATCACCGGCGCCCCGCTCTCCCACCCGAAGCCGAGCGCAAGCTCCATCTTAAAGTCCTTCAGCGCCTCGCCAAGCGACCCGAAGCTACCGAGATCAACATCGAAGACAAAGTAAAACGGCACGTGGCCACCGACGTTGGGCCCAGCGATCGAAGTAAAACCGATGTCCGGCAAGGTCAGATCGCCGGTTAACAAGCCGAAGGTCTTCCACTTTAGAGGGAACGAGCTGAAGAAACCGCCGCCGAAGGCCTTGGATATATCGAAATCGAAGGCGAGGCCGCCGGCATTGAAGTCCAGGCTAAGCCCCGATACAGTGCCGGCGAGATCGATATTGAAATCCATATCGATGGAAAGGTTGAAGAAACGCACCTTCTTCTTGTCGATAAAGTCGAAAACTCCACCGCCAAGATCGAGGTCAAGCGGCTTAAAGTCGATATCGCCGTCGATCAGAAAGGCGCCGTTGACTTTGTCGAACTCATTACCATTGGGACCTTTGATCCGTGAGACCTCTGCCGCGTACCCCAGTTCGGTAATGGTGACCTTTTTGAGAAGGGGGAAGTCGTCACCCATCTCGATCTCGAAGTCATCCTTTGTCAGGAACTTGTAGACCTCGACACTGACCCCGTCCTCGACGCGCCGTTCATAGCTACCTTCCAAGGTGACGATGTTGGTCTCAACATCGGTTCCGTCCTTCTTGAGCGTGAACTGGGTGTCCTTAAAGACTCCGCCCAAGCGCAACTCGAGCGTGCATGAAAAAGCAGTGATCTTGCCACCCGCGAACCCTACCGCAAGCTTCTGAACGTTGAACGCGTACTCGCCGTTATCAGGCGGGGAGAACGGCGCACTTTCGTAGCTTACCGCGGCAAATGGCTTGGCCTGCGGGGGGCGCGCGCCATCGCTTAGCCGCTGGACGGGAAAACCCAGATGGTCGGCGAGAAACTTGTCGCGGTCAACACCGCTCATCAGCGCTTTGATCTGGCCCGGCAAGTTCGAGGGATCGATGCGCATGTCGAGGATTAGAACACCGTTCCAATCCTTGTCCGTAAGTGCCGTGCGCAGCGCGTCATAGCGTGGATCTTTTTTCAGCGTCTCGTCTTGCGTGATCTTGGTGTGCAGCTGGCGGATGCGGCGGGCGGCGACTTTGGGGTCACCCACATAGCTTTTGCCGGACCAGTGCTTGAGGTTGATCTCCTGTGCTAACTGCAGGATGGAGAGCCCCTCGTAGCCTTTGAAAAGGATAAGATCGTCTTCGCTGGGGCCTGTTGTCGTCGTGCGTTCGGCACGATCCTCTGCCCGAGAGATCCTAAATCCCCATCCGGCCACGGCGATCTGTCCCCAGATCTTGAAGCCCGGCTCTGTCATCGTATCCAGTTTGGCGGGATCGAGTGCCATGAAAAGCTGGTTGCGCAAGATCGCCGCACTCAGCGGCGCCGGGATTAAGCCGGGTACGTCGGGATCAAGGGGGTCTGGATCTCCGACCACCGAAACGCGGCCTTCAATCGTAGAATCCCAAGCCCCACGCGCAAAAATGATCTCACGGACATTGTTTTGAATGTCTTCCCGGATCTCAAAACCCGCTGTAGTCACACGGGTTTCAGGCTTCATGGGCGGCAATGATCTCGCGCCGCTTTCCGGTGCGAACGGCCCCGGTGAACTTTGGCGTGCGGTGAGAGCGGCAAGCCTGCGCGCCGACGACAATTGGGCCGGAATGTCGCTTGAGGTCGCATCGCCGTCTGGAGCGGGTAAAATCGGAACGTAGCCCGCTTCCTTATCCAGCTCGACGCCCCTCAATCGCCTGGGGTCAGCCTGACGCAGCTGTATCGCACCTTTGCGGAACGATGGTGCTCGCGTCTCGATCTGACGCAGGGCTTTAGCTTCCGTGACAAAGGGGGCCGGTTCGGCTGTCCGCGCGGGGCGCTCAATCCGTGCCCAGAGTGTCACGTCCTCATAGGGCCGAGCGGCGCCGACCAACTTTCCATCCTCAGCTATATCCGACAGGGGCGTGGCCACATGGCTCTTGTTCAGGCGAAAGGTCATGCGTGGCGGCGCATCCGCCTCTATGGGATCAAGAAGAAGGTATTCGTGCGCTGTGTCGCCAACCGCAAGGCCGGTACGCCACGTCTTCACGGCATCGCTTTGGCCGGGCATCGTCATCTCGATGTCAAAGGAGCCTTCCGGCATCATCGCAGCGCGATAAACCGACACAGCATCTTCCGAGCTCATCGCCGAACGATTGAGGACAAGTCTTAGGCGCGATGGCAATGTGGCGGCACCGGGATCGGGCACACGCAACATCACGTCATGGCCATGGACACCTTTGAACCGCGACCGCATCCGTGTCCCGCTCCGGGGCAGAACCTGCCAACGCTCTGGATCACCGCCATTCAATGGATCAAAGATCACGGTTACATGTAGGTTCGTGCCCTCAGGCTGATCATTGACTGCAAAGATCGGTCGGGCGTCCCGCTGAACTTCGATCCCTCCAAAACTCGCTGCCTGGGCGGTAACCACTGTTTGAAGGCCATAGTTTGGAAGATCACGATAATTCAGCGCAATTTCAAAGGCGAAGCAACCCGCACGAGAGCCTCGGGCCTTTAGCAAAAGCTCCTTGAAACCCGTGCCTGAAGGTCCCTGCTCCCAAAAATGGCTTGCTCCTGAGGTGGCCACCAGGGCGAGCGCGTCTGAACGCACCTCTAAACGACTGACCGTGGTCTCGATCCGCGGCAAATCGTTGATCTGCACCGCGCCAATGTCGGGAAAATCAGGCCGCAGACGGGCCGAAAAATTGTTGTTGTTGGGGATCAAACCGATACTTTTGTCTGCGCACAAGACGGTGCCCGCGAACGGCCCACGGGAAAAAACGATCCGATAGTCTCCATCCCGCAGAAGAGGGATCACCTGGCTGAGGACAGGCAGCAAGGGCCCATTTGACCAGGCCAACCAACGTCCTTCCTCCGTGATGTCGCCGGACAGCGCCAGTGATGCGAGCCCGCGATCTGTCTCTGGCATAAAGGCAAGACCAGCTGGTTCAGTGGCGGCAACGGTCCCATAGAGGCCGGGCGCTAGACGGGATAGGATCAGTTCGTCCATGACAATACGGCTCCGTGGAAGAGGGGCAGGGCTAGCAACCGGCAATCATTGCTGCTGTAGACAGCGTCTGGGCCGGTCTCATACTTTGGCAGTTGTACAGCGAAAGGGCGCTTGGCATCGCCCAGACGCGCCGTGGTGGTCACCCTTGGGGGGATTTGGATTTTTTCATCACGAGGGGGGAGCGATGTGGCAACGCATGTCCGCGAGATATCCGGAGGCAAGAGCGCACCAACGGTCGTGCCCAAGGGCACACGACGGGGTTGGCCATTGATGGTCGCATCGATTAACAGGCTGGCGCGCATGGGTTGGGTAAACAGACCACAAAGCACCGGCTCTTCAGCTTCGGGATCGGAGCCCCAGTAGCAGGCCGTTTCTCGCCTGACCCCTTGTTCTGTTATCGGCTCCGATCCAAAGATCCCCGCAAACTGATAGCGCGCCAGAAAAGTCGTAAGCGCGTCGTCGTCCCGGGCTGCAATAATGAGCGTATCGCGGGCGCGCTGTCTCGGGCCCGTTTCGGGTGACTTTACTATGAAGTCACGGGGTATGCCACGTGTCTTCTGCAAAGGTTCGCCTTGAGGGGGCAAAACATAGCTAAGCCGCCCCGCCATAAGCAGCTCAAGCGCAGCGGGATCCCCAATTCCATAGGTGCCATCAAACCCACGTTCTGACAGGCTGCTGATTGTCGGTGTGGGTGCATTCCAAGACTGCAGAATAATCCCGGGATCAAGCGTGACTGCATCCACCCCAGCACGCCCCACGATGACGCTCAATGCATCCTCACCCTTCTTTGCAAATGTGCGCGTTGGCGCCGCATAAAGCGGAAGGATCATCTGGGACGTCAAATCAACGAAGTCAGCGCGCGCATCCTCCGTCGAGGGCGCCACTTTCGGGGCCAACTGATCTCGACCGACAAGCAATCGAAGGTGTTGCCCCGGCCGCAGCGCAAATAGCCCAGTCGGTGCATGGTAGTCATGGGTAAGCGCCAAGAGACCCGCAGGATCGCGCGGCAAATTGTCCAAGGCCCGCAGCATGATAGGATCGAGCAGGGCCTTTCGCGCAGCTGTGTCTGTCTTCTTTTCATCCTCGGACGCCCCATCGAGCATGTCGGCGCTAATTCCCAAACATGACCGAAGCAGATCCCGTTGCGCCGTATTGAGCAAGGTACCACCGCCGTCGAGCACAAGTGCATCCAGGAACGACGTCAGGCGCACCCTGACACGCCATGGGTCAGGCACACCGGTGGCGAGGTCTGGGCGCACCGTTGCCCCCCCGACGTCTTGACCATCCTGCAAAATCTGCGTGGCTAGCATCAGCTCGACGACGCCACTTGCGTCGGGATTTGTGGATCGCACCTCGGGCAAAGCACGAACGCGCACAATCAGATTGTAGCCGAGGATCCCGTTGGCTCCTTTAGGTGCCACCAAGCCTGGTTCCTCGGTCCAAGACACTAACAAACTGTCTTTGGGTTTTATCTCAAGCTTCTGCCAACCTGTATCGAGCCACAGACGTCCGCCGTCTGCATCGCCACCCGACAAACTACAGCCGTCGTGCACCGCTCTGGGTTCGGCAGAAAGTGGCACGCGGATTGAATGCAGTGGCGTGGTGCCCGCTGGATAGTAACGAAACACCGAATGATGCTGAACGACCTTCTCGACCTGTCCGCCCTCCGGCGACGGCGCATTGGGCGACATCACAGAAGCCAGTTCGGCCAACCTGGGCCCTGCGAAATGTGGCATATCCAGCTGTAATTCCAGCCGCCGATCGTTGCGAACCTCAACCTCACCTGCGCCCTCGACACCCGCCCTCACGGGGCCCATCAGCTGCATCCGCGCACCGCAGGAAATACTGCTTGCCCCGGGTTGGTCGGCCACACCATCAGGCGGACCACAGGACCAGGGGTCCGCCTCACCACGCCCCATCGCAACTACTGTCACATGCTGGGAGAACCCAGGTATGGCATTTCGCAAAAAACTTCTCGCTGTGCGAGCGCGCTTCCAAGATGCAATTGCGTTGACCCTGTCACCACCCACCGAGTCGGCATGTCCAATGATGCGCAGCGATAGGGGCGTCGTTTCACCAATCTGATTTGCCAAGCGGCCAAACGCCCTGAGGCATTCTCTCTTTTCACCTCGCAGTGCTTTGTCCCCAGACGCGAATGTCAAAACCGGAACTCCGGCCAAAACGCCATTGAGTTCCGCTATCGACACTGCCAGGGCATCCAAGGGTGGCAGGACTTGGCCCGTGCCTTCCAAAGACCCTCCAGCACTGGCCTGCAGGTCGCGTAGCAGCCTTTCAGTGACCGGGCATTCTGACGCCTGCGCAAAGGTCGCGGAAGAACCCACTATAAGGCTCACAATAGCAGAGGCCGCGAAGCCGAGTTCGCGCAAAGAAATACACATAGCCCACCATCCGATTAGATGGAAAACGGAGAATCGCCCATTTCCAAATTTCTATTTCAATAATTCAGAGCGTGGCTGGAATTGCCCTATCAAGCAAGTTCTTTTGTAGCGTCTGGAGGTTCTCGATAGGCAAACGTAAGCAATTAGTTTTTGAAATCATCGTCTTGCGCTAATGTGACAATATCATTTGGCGCGGCCCTCAGAGCCTTTGCGTTTCTCAGAACTGTGCCAGGAAGGCCGTCCCTTGCGAGGAAACAGCTGCACCTCGCAGGCCGGGAAATCGCCACAAGGCACCTTCGATATCACAGACAATGAACGCGCGCCTTGGCGGAGAGACTCTCTATGCCTCGTCTACGGCCTGCACGCAACCTAGCCTCCAATCTGCGATCAGGAGGTTCGGGTGTTGCGCTTCGCGAGGAGCTGCCATGAAGCGAAGGTCTGGTGTGAGACTTTACCCAAGCGCAATGAATGGCAGCTCATTGCCTGCTCTTCTCTCTAGCACGGCCTGGAAAGGATTCTCGGTGTTCAAAAGGTTTTTCGGCAAAAAGCGATTTTCGTACCAATGGGCGAGTGTGGAAAAACGCACACTGGCTCGCCGTCTTATTCGTTCAGGGATCCGACTTGCTTCTATGATTTACCAGATGCTGACCGAGACGAACGGGTCCTTATTTCTGACGACATCTGTCATATCAGGCCGGCTCGGGACGAAGAAGGTGAAGATATTTTTTTGCATCCGCACCATTCTAGAGACCCTAATAATCGGTGTAAAGGATCCCTTCACTTGGGGCGTTTGGGTAACGCAACCCAAAGAAAACTTCGACAAGTATGTCGCAACCTACGGTCAGGATCAGTCCTCGTTTGGCAGCTTTGGTTGGCTGGAGGTGAATATGCCATTCTACAATCTCTCAGATGCCGGTGCCCCTTTGACACATTTGGAATGCGATGTCCTTTGGGGAACAAAAGGGCAAAGGCCAAAAGCTGTCCTCTGGGAAAACACGCACCCGCTTGCAATTGACCAACGTGAATGGATAAGTTGGAGGAAGGCGATAAAGATTGCAAATATCGCAAATCTTGCTGCCCCCAATACAGAACAAATCAACTAATGGCGAATGCCTGATCTGCGTGTCGGCCACCGAACGGCAGCTTTGTCCCGCATAACATCCTTTTGAAGAATGCGGTCAGAACGTCTGGATTGCAGAATTGAAATACATCAGACCCACATCAAGTCCGCCATAGCTTTGCAGCGCTTCGAGTGTCGGTGTCATCGCAGTCCCATTGGTTCACGCGCTTTTTGAAAATGGACTAATTTCTTGACCCGAAGTGGCCGCACGTTTTAGACGCAGTGCAGGAGAAGCCGAGATGACTTTTGTGAACTCATATCTTTCGAAGCAGCTGTGCGCGGATGAACGCGACGCAGTGCTTTGTGGCGGCTTCTCTTCGACAGGTGGACTAAGACCCGAGTGATCTAACTCTACCCATTTTGTTCGAACCAGGCCGTCTCTTCCCAAGGCGGCTTTTTCTTTTTCTGGAGCATAAACATGGACCATATCATCGAAACGCTGGAGGACGTCCTCCCGCACATTGTCCCCGACACCGGGATCTTTCATTTCGACCATGATGGATACTCGGTGATCAACTACCTCTACACGCTGGACACCACGTTCGACAGCGCAGTGGCACGGGAATGCCGAGGGTTGAAATTTGACCTTGACGGCAGGCTGATCGCGCGGCCGTTCCACAAGTTCTTCAATCTGGGTGAAAAGCGCCCGGTGCAGGAAGAGCCGTGGGATGCGACCCATGCGGTGCTGGATAAGCTGGACGGTTCGATGATCCACCCCGCGATTGTCGGAGGCGAGATGGTGTTCATGACCCGGATGGGCATTTCTGCCCAGTCCCGGGCCGCCTGGGCTGTTGCGGGGCCCGAGGTAAAAGCGCTGTGTGCGGACATGATCGCGGCCGGGTTCACGCCGATCTTCGAGTTCACTTCGCCCGAGAACCGGGTGGTTCTGGCTTATGAGGTTCCGCAGCTGACCTTGCTGGCGATCCGGAATATGCGGACCGGGGCCTACATGCCGCACGCAGAACTGGTAGCTGTCGCCACTCGGCACGGCGTTCCGATTGTTGCGCAATTCGACAGCGTCGACGATGTGCACAGGTTCTGGACGGATGCACGGGCATTGGAGGGCGTCGAGGGCTATGTCATCGCGTTCGAGGACGGTCACAGGCTGAAGATCAAAGCCGACGCCTATGTCCTGCGGCACAAGGCATTGGCCGGGCTGGCGCATGAAAAGAACCTGCTGGCCTGGGTCGCCAAGGGCGCGATGGACGATGTTCTGCCGCTGCTGGCACCCGAGGCTGCTGCACAGGTTCAATTCTACCATGACGACGTCATGAGGGCGGTTGATGTGCAGGCTGGCGAGATTGACGCCTTCGTGTCTGAACACCGGGAGTTGGCGCGGAAAGAGTTCGCGTTGAAGGCCAAGGCAGAGCTTGATCCGCGGTTGCAATCAGTTGCCTTTCGCGCACTCGACGGCACGCCGCCCAGACAAAGCTTGCTGGATATTCTCGAACGCGCCGCAGGCTCGGAGAACAAAGTCGAGGCGATCCGGCCTCTGTTCGGGATGCAATGGCAGCCGATCAATGCGCCTGAATAACAATGGTGGGGGCAGCGCTGGTTGCCCTCTTCGATCATGCCGAATTGGAACTCGTCGTTAAACGTTTGGGAATTTGCATCAGCCTCTGAAAGGAAATTCACTGTTTAGGAAATCAGAAAGACTTAGTGTTTGCCGTTTTTTCTTACCTGCCCCGCTTTGCGGGACGAAGCCTGTGCCAACACTACCAAAACGAATGCCACGGTTATATTGAAAACTTGATAGTTGGCTATTTGTTCAGGCCTTATTAGTTCGAAATAACAAAGCGCTAGGGTGAAAACTGCCAAAAAGGCGGCTCCGAGGAGCAGCATCCAGCATGTTCGTTGCAGTATTCGAACACGGCGTTTCAAAGTGCTTCGGGTGAGGGCGATCCAGTTCCAGAACATAGTGTCGAATTGGCCACGAAGGTTTTCTCCACACGCAGGGCATTCTGCTCGGCTAAGCTGTGATCGTCCACCGATGTCATCAAAGAGGATGTACTCCTCTCGTCCACACCGACAACACTCGAATCTATTGGAGACTGCCCAAAATCGATGACTCGTTTCGAAAAACTGGTGTAAAGTGCGTCACCACCGTTCTGCAGTATTGCATCCAATTCTGCGTCGACAGCTTGGCTGTCCGAAGTGTTTGCGATCGTTGGTATGCTATTGTTCTTCACTGCTATGCAGCCTCTGACATCGAAACAATAAGGCTATTGAACATTGGGTTGCTCTGAAGGTCTATCGTACTGTCGCCGCTGTCAGCTGTGTAGAGCTGTGCTTCCAACTGCATTGCTAAAGTAAGGCGTTTATCTGGTTCAATAACCCGGTCGAGTTTTACCAACCGTGCATCGATAAATCGAAAAATCTTATCGTACCTTGCCCCTGTGCTTTGACTGCTCATAAGCATGCGCTCTGCACCATCTTCATGAGCTAACCACCGAATATCTATGTCGTATTTCTCGGAAATATTTCGAACGACAGTGAATGGAACTTCTCTTTCGGCCCTTTCATAGCTTTGGTACGCACTACGACTTACACCCACTGAAATAGCAAACTCCTGCTGAGACAAGTTGTGCTTCTTTCGCACTTCGAGAAAGCGTTTTCCCAACCCAACATCGTACCGCGCCTGATTCAAGATCAAAATCTCCAATATTGACGCATATGGAGTCATATGCTAGCGAATCGGTTAACAAACGAGCATACCGAAACAAAAACAGACAGAAAGTCACAAAAGTGCTCGGGGAAGACAGGCGATGAAACTCGGATATCGATCTGTACAAAAACAACTAGAAACGCCAGCAGAGCTCGCGTCTCGGGTTGGTGTGACCGTCGCAAGTGTCAGGTACCTGATCAAGACCCAACAACTCGAACATATTTACATTACTCCGGGCAAACGAAACCCAAAGATACCGGCAGGCTCTTGGGAGAAATACTTGAAGACCCACACAGTCGGAACATCCTAAAAAAAGGGGGCCAAGACATATCTGCTTAGATGTAAATTTATGGGCCGAAAAAGGGTGAGCCCGGCGGACTGGCATCCATAAATCGGCTCGGAAAATCACTCGTCGCGATTTCCTTTATCATCCCAACAATTGCGTAAGAAATCAAGATCAACCGCGCCTAAGAAGTCGGGCGCGGAAGGCGATGCGTTGTCTGTGATGCGCATCAGATGAGGATGAAGCTACTTAAATGACTATACGGAAGTCGGGCAAGATACGTTGGGTTTCGCGTGCTCAGAGAATTTCAAAACTATGATAAATTAAAGGAGAATTAATATGACGTGCACACATGGCGATAGAGATCCCAATACCGCACCCGGACCATTTGCGGGGCTTCCAACAAGCCATGGCGAACCCGCTAGAGTTAAAATCCCTAAGTTAGCTCTTCCACTCGAGCTTAGGGTCAGGATTCATAACCAGTATATGACGGTTTCCGCGAGTGTGATGGCTGATAGGAAGACCTTTGGGCAACGGTCGTAGCGTGTCGCCACGCGCCTCCAATCCTTGAGCCTGCCGAACATGATCTCAATCCGGTAACGCCGTTTGTATCGGCGTTTGTCGTATTTGACCGGCGTCTTGCGTTGCTTTCGACCGGGGATGCAAGCGCGTACCCCCTTGTCTTTCAACGCGTCTCGGAACCAGTTGGCATCTTTGCCGCGATCCCCGAGCACCGATGTAATCACTAACCTGGCCAGCGGTGACAAAGAGGTTCAATGGCCGCCCTTTTCTGTCACATATGGCGTGCAATTTTGTATTCATGCCGCCTTTGGTTCTGCCAATCAGGCGGCCACGCCCCCCTTTTTGACGCCCAAACTGGACGCTGTAAGATGGGCCTTTAGATATGTGGCGTCGATCATAGCCGTTTTCTTTTCACCGTGCTCAGCAGCCAGACCGGCCATCATCCGCGCAAAGATGCCTTTCTCGCTCCAACGCTTCCACCGGCTGTAGAGCGTTTTGTGAGGTCCGTATTCCTTTGGGGCGTCCCGCCAGCGCAACCCATTGCGATTGATGAAGATAATCCCACTCAACACCCGTTTATCATCGACCCGTGGCTTGCCATGCGACTTCGGGAAGAAAGGGGAAAGCTTGGCCATCTGCTCATCTGTAAGCCAATAAAGGTCGCTCATTTCAACGCCCCGTTTTCGGAGCTGTGAATCACGCAGCGCAAAGAAAATCAATGCATCCTGACCGTAGGTGATGAACAATCGCGTGGTGAGTGTGGAGCAAGGCGTAATGTGACGGAGAGCAAGGATCACTTTACGGCTGAGGAGGCAAAGGGAATTGAAACCGCTAAAGAACTAGAGGGCTATCTAGGTTCAGGGCTCAGAGCCATTAGATGATTAAGGCGGTGAACTGAACTTGCAAACCGCGTATAGAGAGTGGTAGCTGGTCCGGAAAATTTTCGTTGCCAGAGGTGTTCTGTGCGTAAATCTACAGATACGCTGTCTTTCTACCTTCAAGGAGACCTGGTTCGTGGTCTTAAAAAGCATAACCTTGTCTATTTGACGAACCATAAAGTAGGGTCGACTTTTGTAATTAAACATATGTGGAACATTTCAGGGCAAAAGCTTCAGACTGATTTGTACAACCTTGAAAGCAACCCTTTTGAAAACACACTGGACTGCATCTCGCGATCGAGAAACGCGTTTGTTTTCACATTCGTTAGAAACCCATTTGCACGAGCGTTGTCTGTCTACAATCATAAAATAAATGCAGATATCGGACGTCGCGACGCTGTAACCTGGGCCAGTTTCTATAAATCATTTGGTCTTTCTGAAGATGCAAAAGTGTCTTTCGATGAGTTTATTGAATTGCTGTCTGAATCCGATGACTTAATTTATTTTAACCCACATTGGCGGCCCCAAAGTATTAACGTTTTGAATTCTTTCGTGACGCCCAATTTCTTGGGGCACGTCGAAACTATGGATGAAGATTTCGGTCAGGCGATGCTGGCAGCCGGAATAGACTACGCTGGGTTTCGGACAGGAGCTGTGAATAAGGGACCATCTGATACAAATCGTGCATTGAAGGACGCGCTGTCGAACCCATTGACAGTGGATAGGATCGCAAAGCTATATGGAACGGATTTTGAGGCCTACGGCTATTCAACCGACCCATTGGCTCCAACTGAAAGCTCAATGACGGCGGTGAGAACGGAAGGGAAACACCCTGCGTTGGCAAGTCTAGCGAATCTTGCAGTCGCTTTGGACCAGCGCCAGTTCCTGCCTCATGATGCCCAAAGTGAATTCGAATTGGTTGCGTACAGGCTTTGCAAAGCACTCTCTGGCTCGGACACAAACGAAGATATCCTATCGGACATAGATGAAGCGTTGCGCTTGCTGAATACGACAACTGCGGACACCCTGAAAGACTTGAACAGAGACTTGGATCAAGCGACGCGGTCGCTTAAGGCAAAAACTACGGATTACGATAAGATGTCGCAGCAGCTGGATCACTACAAAACCAATCTGGATCACTGCAAAAGATATCCGTGGAAATACCTTTTGGACTCCATAAAGTTGCGGCTGGATGGTGAAAACACGTAGCTGGTGGGCACTACTGTTTCAGACTCAACTTAAACTTCATTCAGAGTTGTTGCGGCCTACTATATGAGTATCTACAGCCGCCCCAACAACTCCTGCGTTGGCCAAGCATCCGCAGGCAATCCCAGCCGCGCCTGCTCGGCCTGCACGGCCGCCCGTGTGCCGGCCCCCAGAATCCCGTCGATCTTGCCCACGTCATGGCCGCGGGCCTGAAGTTTGCTCTGTAGTTGCTTCATTTGCGCGCCTGAAAGGCCCTGCGCCGGGTTACCTGCATCATAAATCTGCGCGCCCTCCAACCGCGTGCCGAAATAGGCGGCGGTCAGGACGTAGGTAAAGCTCTGGTTCCACTCGAAATAGACGTCGAAATTCGGATAGGCCAGAAAGGCAGGCCCTTTATGCCCCTGCGGCAGGATCAGCGAGGCGGGCAGGTTGGACAGCGACCCGCTGCGGGGCCGAACGCCCATCGCCTGCCATTCGGACACGGGGCGCGGTTTGCCGGGGCCGGACAGGGACCAGCCCATTTCGCTGGGTACCGTGACCTCTTGCAGCCATGGTTGACCCGGCTGCCAGCCAAAGCTCGACAGCATTTTTGCGCCCGACATCAACGCATCCGGGGCCGAGGTTTTCAGTGAAACCTTACCGTCCCCATCCCCGTCCACACCGTTTTCAAGAATGTCGCGGGGCAGCATCTGAACCATGCCGATTTCTCCGGCCCAAGCCCCGGTGGTGCGGGCGGGATCGAAATTGCCCTGCTCGTACAATTCGATGGCGGCGAAGATTTGAGGGCGAAACAGTTCGGGACGGCGGCAATCATGGGCCAGTGTGACCAGCGCATTGCGGGTGTTGAAATCGCCCTGAAACGTGCCGTAATCGGTCTCAAAGGCCCAGAAGGCCAGCAGTACGCCGCGCGAGATGCCGTATTCGCGCTCGATCCGCTCAAAAACCGCGTCATATTTGCGCGACATGGCTAGCCCGCGATCAATCCGGTTTTGCGAAATCAGGCGGCGCGAGAATTCAATGAACGGTTTCTGAAACACGCCCTGCGCGCGGTCGGCTTTCAGCACTGCATTGTCCTGTTGCACACCTTTGAAGAAGGCGTTGACGGTGGCGCGGTCATAGCCTTGCTGCGCGGCCTCGGATTTCAGATCCTTGACGAAACTATTGAATCCTCCGCCACATTGGGCAAAGGCGGGCGAGGTCAGCAGGGCGGTGGCCAAAAGGCCAGGAAGCAAGCGCATGAAACGGGTCCGTTACAGAATAAAGCTGAACCCAACCCACACCGACACGAGGCCAAGCGCAAGCCCCCAAACCCGCCATAGCATGTCACATGCGCGGAAAACCTCTGACGCGCCGATATCGCGAGGGGCGTCACCATTGACCCAGGCAAGATCGCGCAACTGCCCGTCATAACTGCGAGGCCCGGCAAGGGCGACGTTCAGGGCGCGGGCCATTGCGGCTTCGGGCCAGCCTGCATTGGGCGAGATATGGCGGTGCGCATCGGCGACCATCTCAGACCAGCGCGCCCATTGGCCTGATAGGGCTACGATCATCATGCAGGTCAGGCGGGCAGGGATCAGGTTCAGCAGGTCGTCCAGACGGGCGGCGGCCCAGCCGAAGTCTCGGTATTTGTCGGTCCGGTAGCCGATCATGCTGTCGGCCGTGTTAACGGCTTTGTAGACCAGCAGGCCGGGCAAACCGCCAATAAGAAACCAGAAGGCGGGCGCGATGACCCCGTCGCTTAGGTTCTCGGCCGCGCTTTCGATGGCGGATCGGGCAACTTGCGCCTGCGTCATGTCGCGCGTATCGCGAGAAACGATCATGGCGACCTGGGCGCGCCCCTCGGGCAGGGATACGCGCAATCCGTCTGCGACTGCGCGCACATGGGCCACCAGCGATTTTTGCGCCAGCAGGATGGCGCAGGCGATGATCTGGACCACCGCACCCAGCAAGCTTATCCCCCAACCGATCCCCAGCGCGCCTACGACCAGAAGGATGACCACACCAACGCCCTTCAGCCGCCGATGCGCCCCGTGGTTCAGGCGCTTGTCCAGCGCGCCGATCACGTTGCCGATCATGACCGCCGGGTGTTTGACGCGCGACCATAGCCAGTCTGGCTCACCTAAGGCAGCGTCCAGACATAGGGCGCAGACCAGCAGGAAGGCGGTGCTCACAGTGCGGCCTCAAGCCTGTCCCAGCCATCTGCAGGGGGCAGGCCCAGACGCAGATAGTTTTGGGAATAGGGGAAGATACGGCTCCAGATACGGGCGCGGGCCAGGCGGGTTTGCCATTGGGCAGCGTCCTCGACTTGATAGAGGCGGAACAGTGTGGTGCCGCCAGCAAGCTGCGCGCCCTTTGCGATCATAAGCGCATCCAGCCGAGCGGTGTCCGTCGTCAGGCGCTGACGGGTGGAATTGGCCCAATCGGGATCGGTCAGGGCGCGCTGACCGATGCGAAGCGCCGGCCCAGACACTGCCCAAGGGCCGGTCAGGTCGTTCAAGCGGGCGATCAGCAGTGGATCACCGATTGCAAAGCCCAGACGCAGCCCGGCCAGCCCCCAGAACTTGCCGAAGCTTTTCAAAACGATCACGCCCGGTCGCGCGGCCAGGTGGATCAGAGACGCCGCGGGAGTGACGTCACAAAAGCTCTCGTCAATTATGGTCAGCGGGGCATTCACGTCTGACTTGTCCCAATAGCGACCATCTGGATTGTTGGGGTGGACGATGACGCGGGCCTGGGCCGGTCCACCAGATTGAACTTTCCAGCCCTGCGCGGAAAAGGCTGCGGCATGTTCATTGTAAGTGGGCATGGTGATCTGAACGCGGCCTGTCGACGCAAGTGCGGGGATACGGGCGATCAGGGCCGATGCGCCGGGCGAGGGCAAAACGGCCGCGTCTGCCGGGACTGACCAGAAGTGTCGGGCGGCTTGCGACAGCTGTTCGAATGCGCCGTGATCTGGAAGGGCTGTCCAATCTTCATCGGCCAGCGCGGCTATGGGGTACGGATGAGGATTGATTCCGGTCGAAAGGTCGATCCAGTTCCCGCGCGCGCCGCCATAGGTCGCAATCGCTGCATCCAACCCGCCGCCGTGGTCTCGCGCAGCCCGTGGGTTCAAGTTTTTGTCAGAGCTTGTCATCTAGGTCCCGCCGGAATCGCGTATTTCCGGCTGTTTCAAGCGGATTTTCGCCGTTTTTACAAGCGAATCCGCACGGCCACGAAAAGCCGAAAACAGCGTTAACACTTTGTTAAGGAAATAACGTGATCACAAACCACAGGGATCGGCACTACTCACCACAACATGGGCCGAGGTTTTACGTATGAATGTTTTGATTGTTGAGAGTAACCCCGATCTGGGTCGGGTCTGGCAAAGGCATCTTGAACGACAAGGTGCCGAGGTGACGTTGGTCACTGGGCAAGAGGCTGCAATTCTTGCGCTCTATGGGGCTGAGTTCGATATCATCGTGCTCGATTTGGTGTTAGAGGCGGGCAGCGCGCTGGCCGTCGCAGATTTCGCCAGTTATCGCCGCCCCGAGGCACGGGTGATTTTTGTCACCAATACCACCTTTTTCTCGGACGGGTCGATCTTTGCCCACAGCCCTAACGCTTGCGCTTATGTGCAAAGCGCAACGCCGCCAGAGGATCTGGCGGCGATGGTCGAACACTACGCGGCGGGTCGCTGACCGCGTCCATGAGGTTCCATGAAGTCCAGCACCGGGTTGGTCGGGATGATGCGATGCGGATTGATGCTTTCGTGGCTATAGTGATAGTGGCGCACGATGTGCTCCATGTTGACCGTGTGTGCGACGCCCGGCCATTGGTATAGCTCGCGCGTGTAGGCCCACAGGTTCGGATAGTCGATCAGTCGCCGCCGGTTGCATTTGAAATGCAGATGGTAGACCGGGTCGAACCGGATCAGAGTGGTAAACAGGCGCCAATCGGCCTCGGTGACGCGGTCACCCATCAGATAGCGGCTCTGAGCAAGGCGCTGTTCGAGCCAATCCAGAGTATCAAATAGCGGTCCCACCGCACTGTCATAAGCGGTTTGGCTGGTGGCAAAGCCGGACTTGTAGACCCCGTTGTTGACGTCGGAATAGATGCGAGCGTTGACCTCCTCGATGTCGTCGCGCATCGCCTCGGGCCAATAGTCATCAGTGTTTCCGGTGATGCCATCAAACGCCGAATTGAACATACGGATGATTTCCGAGCTTTCATTGGAAACGATCGTCTCTTGCCGTTTGTCCCAAAGGATTGGCACAGTTACACGGCCGGAATAGGACGGATCCGCCTTGGTATAGACCTGATGGGCATAATCCAGCCCGTAAAGATCGTCGCCGGTCGCGCCGTTGTTATCCGTCTCGAAGGTCCAGCCTTTATCCAGCATATCCGGATGAACGACCGAAACCGAGATCAGGTCGTTTAACCCCTTGAGTTCGCGGAAGATGAGCGTGCGATGCGCCCAGGGGCACGCGTGGCTTACATAGAGGTGATATCGCCCCGGTTCCACATTGAACCCACCCTTGCCCGAAGGGCCGGGCGTGCCGTCGGCGGTCAGCCAGTTGCGGAACTGCGCCGCGCTTCGTTTGAATGCGCCACCTGTGGATTTGGTGTCATACCACGTGTCATGCCACTTGCCGTCGACCAACAGGCCCATCTGTATTCCTCCGCTTAGAGATTTATCGAAAGATAGGCGTTTGAGCGCGGTGTTCCTATGCGAGCAGGCGCGCAATTTGCCTGCGTTTGCGCACAGACCATGGCGCGTGCGCCCGCAACACTGTGATGAAGACTGGATTTAAAGTAACCGGTTTCACTAGATTTTTACGATTCAGAGCGCACAATAGTACTCACTGCCGGGGGAGTTTTTTGATGAGTACCTATGTTTCCAAGGAAATAAGCGCTGAACTGGACGCGGCTCGAATCGCGGGCCTGAAGAGGACGAGCCGTCTTCGTGTAGAATTTGGCGACAATACCTTCAAAATTTTAAGATTGTGGAAGGATGGTTTCACGGTTGAGGCTGAAACCACTCCGCAGCTGCGCGGTCTGGTCGATATCTATGACGGCGCGCGCCATTTGTACCAATGCCTGATCATCGCGGATGAAGCACAAGCGGGTGAAATGCGCTATGATTTCAAACGCAGCACTGCCGCAGCCGACAAAGCGCCGCTGGATTTCTACCGCGCGCCGGATGCGCCGATCGCGCTGTTGGGGCACGAGGACTAGGGGCGGATTTCTACGGTCGTCCCATTTGGCGTCAAACTCCAGAGCCGCGCCATTTCGACATTTGACAGGGCGATACAACCGGCAGTCCAATCATCGGGCAGGGATAGGCCTATAATTCCGTTTGGCTGTCCATGAATGAATATGTCGCCCCCAGATGAACGCCCTGAGCCCGCGCGCGGGCGATGTCTTTGGGGTTGGGGAAATTGATCCCAAGGGAAAGGTGATAGGCGCTTTGAGGATTGCGCCTGTCAATCTTGTACGCCCCAATGGGCGTTTTCCCGTCGTCCTCTTGCTGTTTGTCACCCTGCGGTGCAAAGCCCAGTGCGACATCTGAATGCATCACGACCGCCCCGTTCGCAGATGCGGTCAGTCGCCGGGCGGATTTTTCGATCAGGATGTGGTCGATCTGTGCGGCTTCGGGAACCATTGCTGGCGCGGGCGGACGTGGCCCGTATCGGTGCCACCCAACCCATGCTGCGCTGATCAGGCACAGCATATGAGTTGTCTTTAACGCCCGCCTCACTGCAAATCGGCAAAGGCGCGTTTAAGCCGCGCACAGGCGTCCTCTACACGGCTGCGTTGGGTGGCCAGGTTGAACCGCTCAAAGGTTTCTCCGCCCGCGCCGAAACCGGGGCCAGATGTGGTGGCGATTTTGGCATCCTGACGCAGGCGGCGAATGAATTCGGGGTGGTCCATTCCAGTTCCCGAGAAATCAACCCAGGCCAGATAGGTCGCCTGCAGAGGCATGGACCAAAGGCCGGGGATTTCCGCAATCGTTGCATCAAACAGACGGCGGTTGCTGTCCAGATGTACGATCTGCTCGTCGGCCCATGCGGCACCCTCGGGGGTGTAGGCGGCCGTGATCATCGCCACGCCAAGCGCACTGGGGTCGTAGTCCAGCGTCTGGATGCGGTTGCGCATGGCCGCGCGCAATTTGGGGTCTGGGATGATCATGTTGCCAGTGCGCTGACCGGCGATGTTGAACGTTTTGGAAGGTGCCGTCAGCGTTACGGTCCAGGGCCGCGCATCCCGGGCGGCCACGTCCATCGGGACAAACGTTTGGCCGGGATAGACCAGGTCATGATGAATTTCATCTGACACCAGAACCAGCCCATTCCGTTCGGCAAAAGCTGCAACGGCGCGCAGCTCATCTGGTGTCCAGACCCGCCCCGAAGGGTTCTGAGGCGAACACCACAATAGCATCTTTTCTGATCCGTCCAGCCGCGATTGCGCATCGTCCAGATCCACCCCATAGCTGTCGCCATCGCGCACCAATGGGCACTCTACCAACCTGCGCCCGGATTTGTTCACCTTGTGCGCAAACTCATGGTAAACGGGCGAAAAGATGACCACTCCGTCGCCCGGTTCGGTCCAGACGTCCAGACATAGGGCGATCGCGTTCCCCAACCCCTGTGAAGTCAGGACCCAATCGGTGTCGATGTCCCATCCATGACGGTTCTTCATCCACCACTGGACCGAACTCAGATAGTCCGGGTGCATCCAAGAATAGCCAAAAACCCCATGGTCCGCCGCCTGCCGCACGACATCGACAACACATGGCGCCGTGGGATAATCGGAATCGGCCGTCCACATGGCCAGCCCGTCATCCGGTGACACGCCGTAAAGGCGCTCCATCTTATCCCATTTAGAACTATTGGTGCCCCGGCGGTCGATCTGGTCGTTAAACGTCATGTTGTCTCCATCTGTCGGACGGAAAGCTAGTCACAATCGTGGCGGGTGCAAGGGGGGCGTTGCGGCGGGGGGCGCGATGGCCTAAATCAACGACATGAAACGCTCAATACTTATTCACCCCGATCCGCGCTTGAAAAAAGTTTGCGCCCCCGTTGCTGACATGACGGATGAACTGCGCAAACTGGCTGATGACATGCTGGAGACGATGTATGACGCTCCTGGTATCGGGCTGGCCGCACCGCAGATTGGCATCCTGGATCGGTTGATCGTGTTGGATTGCGTCAAGGAAGAGGGCGAGGCACCGCGCCCTCTGATCATGTTCAACCCCGAGATCGTGGCCTCTTCGGACGAAACAAATGTTTATGAAGAAGGCTGCCTGTCGATCCCCGAACAATATGCCGAAGTCACCCGCCCCAAAGTGGTAGAGGTGGCTTGGATGGATCGTGACGGTAACGCACAGCAAGAAACGTTTGATGACCTTTGGGCGACCTGCGTGCAGCATGAGATCGACCACCTGAACGGTAAGCTGTTCATCGATTATCTCAAGCCGCTGAAGCGCCAGATGATCACGCGTAAGATGCAGAAGTTGAAACGCGAAAAGGCCCGCGCATGACCGTTCGCACCTGCCTGCCTTGGCCCGACAAACGCCTGCGGACCAAGGCCGAGGACGTGGCCGAGATTACCGATGAAATCCGCGCCATCTGGGACGACATGATCGACACGATGGAGGCGATGCCTGGTGTTGGTCTTGCGGGCCCTCAGATCGGAGTGATGTTGCGGCTGGCCGTGGTGGATGGCTCGACCGAGCGTGGGCGTGCGGTGCGGTTGGCGAACCCGGAAATCCTGCACAGCTCGATTGAACTGCGCGAGCATGATGAAGCCAGCCCGAACCTGCCCGGTGTCTCGGCCAAGGTGAAGCGCCCGCGCGCGGTGACGGTAAAGTTCTTAAACGAACAGGGCATGATCGATCGTCGTGATTTTGTAGGGATTGAGGCCACCAGCGTGCAGCACCAGATCGACCACTTGAACGGTCGGATGTATTTCGACCGTCTCAGCAAGGTCAAACGCGATATGCTGCTGCGAAAAGCTAGAAAGCAGGGGTAGAAATGCGCATCATTTTCATGGGAACGCCCGATTTCTCGGTGCCGGTACTGGACGCGCTGGTCGAAGCCGGGCATGAGATCGCCGCTGTTTACTGCCAACCACCACGCCCGGCAGGGCGGGGTAAGAAAGACCGGCCAACCCCTGTTCATGCACGGGCCGAAGCGCTTGGCTTTGATGTTCGTCACCCGGTGTCATTAAAGTCGATCGAAGAACAAGAAGCCTTCGCAGCGCTAAAAGCGGATGTGGCCGTTGTCGTGGCCTATGGTCTGCTGTTGCCGCAACCCGTTCTGGATGCGCCTAAACAGGGGTGTCTGAATATTCACGCCAGCCTTTTACCGCGCTGGCGCGGGGCCGCGCCGCTGCAGCGCGCAATCATGGCGGGGGACGCTCAGACCGGCGTCTGCATCATGCAAATGGAGGCCGGACTGGATACCGGGCCGGTCCTTTTGCGACGTGCCACCGATATCGGGACGCAGGAAACCACGGCGCACCTGCATGACAGACTGTCAGAAATGGGTGCAGCGATGATTGTGGAAACGTTGGACACCTTATCGGACCTGACACCGGAACCTCAGCCCAAGGACGGAGTGACTTACGCGGCAAAGATCGACAAATCCGAGGCGCGTGTCGACTGGACCCGCCCAGCCGTCGAGGTCGACCGGCAAATCCGCGGCCTGTCCCCTTTTCCCGGCGCCTGGACCGAGATTGGAGGCGAGCGTATTAAGCTGTTGGCCTCTCGGTTGGCAGTGGGGCAGGGGCAGCCAGGTGAGCTGTTGGATGATACCCTCCGCGTTGCCTGTGGCGATGGCGCGATTGACCTGTTGCGCTTGCAGCGGGCTGGGAAAGCAGCGCAGGATGCAGCAACTTTCCTAAGGGGTTGGCCAGTCGCAGCTGGGACCAATTTAACGTCGGGGTAAAGTAGATGTTCATGGTCTTGATGGGAACGGTGGTTATCGCTGGCATCGTAGGATATCTGTCTGAGAAGACGGGATTTACCCACAATGGGTATCTGCCCTCAATCATCATTTGTGTGGGCGGAGCGTTCCTGTTTTACTTTGTCCGGATCATGTTCGGCATCAGCTTTGGGCCGCCTGGTTTTGATGCCGTGCTGTCCTCGATTGGTGCGCTCATCATCGTTCCGACTCATTGGAGGAAATAACGTGCCCGTCATCGCCCTGATCATCATCGGAGCTGCAGCCGGGTTTCTGGCGACCCGCCTGATGCGGATCGAGGCGGATATCCCCACAACCATGCTGATCGGCATTGTCGGCGCATTGGTGGGCGGGTTTATCCTGCGTGCCCTGATTGCCGTGGCGGGCTGGCTGTCGGGTTTTGTTGGCGCGGTTCTGGGCGCTTTGTTGGTGATCTGGATCTGGCAGAGATATCTGCGTCGCTGACCCCTTGACCTTTCAGGGCGAACCCGGCCAGATCGCCGGGAAATTCTATCCGAAAGGTGCCCCATGTCGCATGAGTTGAACCACGGTGACGTTGCCCTGATGGGCGTTCCGCTGGACCTGCATTCCTCGTTCCTGCAGGGGCCCGCTTTTGCCCCCGGCCGTATCCGCGAGGCACTGCATTCCGGAGCCGCCAACCTGACTGCCGAAGACGGCACCGATCTGGGCGCAACCGACCGGTTCAAGGATACGGGCGATCTGGACGTGTTCGAGATGATTGGACAGGAACCCATCGACCGGATCGAGGCCGGGGCCGCCGAACGCATCGCAACCGGCGCGCGGCTGTTGTCGCTGGGGGGCGACCACTCGGTCGCGTATCCGCTGATCAAAGCGCACTCAGAGCGGTATGAGGGGCTGAACATCCTGCATATCGACTCGCACCCCGACCTCTATGACAGCCAGCAGGTCGGCCCGCTGGGTCACGGTTGCCCCTTCGCGCGGGTGATGGAGACGTGTCAGATCAATCGTCTGGTACAGGTCGGTATCCGCACCATGAACAAACATCAGCAGGAACAGGCCGACAAGTTCGGCGTCGAAGTCATCGACATGCAAAGCTGGAGCCCGGATCTTGAGATCAGCTTTGACGGCCCGGTTTACCTCTCGCTGGATCTGGACGCGCTGGACCCGGCCTTTGCGCCCGGTGTTTCGCATCACGAGCCCGGTGGGCTGAGCACGCGTGAGGTGATCAACCTGATCCACCGTTTCAAGGGCCAGTTGGTTGGCGCGGATATCGTCGAGCTGAACCCCCACCGCGATCCCTATGGGATCACCGCGATGGTGGCGGCGAAATTCGTCAAGGAAATTGGCGGGCGTCTGCTGTCGCGCTGATCCTAACGCGCGTCACATTGGGCGGCTGATCCCAGACGGGGTGCGCCACCCGTGGTCATTTCGAACCGGTCAGCCTCGGACGCGCTCATCCAGTGCATCCCTTCGGACGGGGCGGCGTCCAGCGTGTACCAGTAGAACGCCTCATCCACGCCGATATCTTCGAAATAGTCCAGATATCGGTCATGTTCCGGGTCGTCCTCGGGGATCTCGGTGGCGACGATGTTCCAGCCGCCCCAACTGTGGACGCCGACGCAGGCTCCGGGCTCCAGCACGCGGCGCTTCCCTGCCAGAAACAGGTCGGTTCCGCCCGAAGCGATCAGCCCGTCTGAGGGCACAATCGTATCGAAGCCTTGTTCGTGGACCACGCGGGAAAAAACCACATTCGCGTCGTCGTCCATCGAGCCTTCGATATAGCTTAACACCAGTGTTTTTGCGTCGGGGTTTCGCTGGGTGACCTCAAGAAACGCATCCAGCGTCGTATGGTCGATCGTACCTGTGGCCACGATTTGATCTCCCTGCGCGGCAAACTGCATGGGGTCATATTGTTGACCGCAGCCAGCGAGGGCGGCGAGTCCGGCGATGACGATACAAAATGCAGGTTTCATGCGTAGAGGTCCTATTCAAACACGCGGTGGGCGGCTTTTGTAGACAGGCAGTTTCCAACCAAACAGCAATGACCCCGCCCGCAAGGCCCAGCAGACCAGCGCGCACGAGGCCAGAACGGCCAGATCGTCCAGCCCAAGGCGGCTGGCTGCAACAGCGGTCAGCGCCCCGGCAAAGGCGCACGAGACATAAAGTTCGCCCTGTTTCAGCACCAGAGGCACTTCGTTGCAGACCACATCGCGCATCAACCCGCCCAGACATCCGGTGCTGATCCCCATCAACACGACGATCACGCCCGACTGCCCCAGCGACAAAGCGGTGGCTGATCCGGCTGCGACGGCGATTGACAGTGCAAAACTGTCCAGCCAGATCAACCAGTTATAGCGGCTTTCCACCAGATGTGCGGTGAAGAACACCAATACGGCGGCGGCCACTGCGATCAGGATGTAATCCGGTTGTCCGACCCAGAAAACCGGGTCGCGGTTTAGCAGCAAGTCACGGACAGTGCCGCCACCCACGGCGGTCAGGCTGGCGATAAAGGCAAAGCCCACCAGATCCAGCTGCGCCCGACTGGCCACCAGCGCCCCGGTCAGTGCGAACACAAGAACCGAGGCATAGTCGAGCAGCGCCAGCCAGCTCATGCCTGTGTCTTTTTTGGCTTGAACGGGGCCATGCCGGCGCGGGCCAGTTCATCGGCCTTCTCGTTTTCAGGGTGGCCCGCGTGGCCTTTGACCCATTCCCAGGTCACGTCATGACGAGTTTGCGCCTCGTCCAGGCGCTGCCACAGATCGACATTCTTGACAGGCTTCTTGTTCGAGGTTTTCCAGCCGTTCCGCTTCCACCCGAAAATCCACCCTGTGACGCCGTTTTTCACATAGGCGCTGTCTGTCACAACGGTGATCTTCGAGGCCCGGTCCAACGTTTCGAGCGCGCTGATCGCAGCCAGCAGCTCCATGCGGTTGTTTGTGGTCTCGGCCTCACCGCCGCTGAGTTCCCGCTCTTTCAGGACATTGTCGCCATCCATCGCGCGCAAAAGGACGCCCCAGCCGCCGGGGCCCGGATTGCCGGAACATGCGCCGTCGGTATAGGCAAACAGCTCAGGCATGGGCCAACACCAGAATGAAACCGTCATACGAGCCCGCAAGCCCCGCACCCACGCCCGTGGTGATCCAGTCGATGGTGAATCCGGTCTGGGACAGCGCCTCTTCGATTTCAGTCTGCGAGAAATAGGTGTAACGGCGGTCCAGATCGTCGCGATGTTCACCAGTCCCGAGTTTTAATCCCAGGAAAAAGACCCCTGCGGGTTTCAGCGCCTTGTGGATGGCTGACAGGTGTCGGGGGAAATCGGCGCGAGGGGCATGTAACAGCGAGAAACTTGCGTAGACTCCATCATACTCGGCCTCTTCGGTCACGTCGTCGAACGTCCCCAGTTGAGCGTCCACGCCGTTTTCACGCGCGTGTTCGACAAAAGCGGGTGTGGCGTCGATGGCGCGGACGCGCAGACCTTGCCGTTGTAGAAAGGCGCTGTCCGATCCCGGGCCGGCCCCGAGATCCAGTACGTATCCACCTTCCACGACCGCTTCTGCAAAGGCCATGCGGGCTTCGATCTGTTCAGGGGGTAGGGGAACACTGAGGTAATCAGCGACGCGCGAGGAATAGGCCTCAATCGTTCTTTTGTCGGTCACAAGTATACTCCAACGGCAAGGCAGACCAGAACGACGGCTGTCAGCAACATGCGCAGACGCATCCACCAAACCGGCGTCAGTCGCCAGTATGAGAACACAGCGTCCAGCAAAAGTAACCCGGCAAAGCCCCACATCAGGTTGGTACCTGCCGCGACGGGGCCACCGCCCGTTTTGAAAAAGGCCCAAAGCGCGGGGAGAACGGACAACAGATAGCAGGTCGCAGCCTTACTGCCCGATGTCTTCGTCGCAAACCCCCACAAAACGCCAGACATAAAGCTGAGGATGATCGAGCCGTAGAACAGTTGAACGTAAGGCCCCACGAAACGGGACCCCAGCGCCTGTGTGCCCCAGGCATGCAGATCATCGTTCAGGTAAGTCAGCGCCCCCCAGACGAAGGGGATCAACCCGGCCAGCCCCAGAACCAAAGGGGCGCGTGGAATACCGCTCATGCCGGTTCGCGCAAAACGCGCGGGACTTTGAATTCGACGTTTTCAACCGCTGTTTCGACCAATTCGACCGTTACATCAAAATGATCTCGGAATGCGTCGATCACTTCATTCACCAAGACCTCTGGGGCAGACGCACCAGCAGTGATCGCGACCGAGGAAATCCCTTCCAAGGCGCGCCAGTCGATATCTGTCGAACGCTGTACCAGTTGCGCATAGTTACACCCGGCGCGTGCGGCAACTTCGACCAGACGACGTGAATTGGACGAATTGGGTGCCCCCACAACCAACAGCGCATCGGATTTGGGGGCCACAGCTTTGACAGCTTCCTGTCGGTTCGTGGTCGCGTAGCAAATGTCTTCTTTGTGTGGGCTGACAATGGCTGGAAACCGCGCCTGTAGCGCTGCGATGATGTCCTTGGTGTCATCAACGGACAGGGTCGTTTGCGTTACAAAGGCCAGCTTGTCGGGATCACGCACAGCGACGGTGGCGACGTCTTCGACGGTTTCGACCAGTAGAACCTCGCCCTCGGGCAGTTGCCCCATTGTGCCGACAGTTTCGGGGTGCCCTTTGTGACCGATCATGATCATCTGCAACCCGGCCTCGGCATGGCGCTGCGCTTCGACATGGACTTTGGACACCAGCGGACAGGTCGCGTCGACGTAGATCATCTCGCGCTGGGCAGCTGCTGCAGGTACCGATTTTGGAACGCCATGAGCCGAAAAAATTACCGGCCGGTCATCGGGGCATTCATCCAGTTCTTCGACGAACACCGCACCTTTATCACGCAGCCCGTCCACCACGAATTTATTGTGCACGATCTCGTGGCGCACGTAGACCGGAGCGCCCCATTTCTGTAGCGCCATTTCCACAATCTTAATCGCCCGGTCTACACCGGCGCAGAACCCACGCGGTGCTGCCAGATACAGCGTCAGGGATGGCTTTGTCATGTCACGTTCTCCTTAAGGCCACAGGTAGGTCTTTTCCTCGCCATGGTCCAGACAGGACAGTGTCATTCATCTGACATGAATCAATGCTATCAAACAGATGTTTCATCACCTGTTTCTAGTTTAAGATGCGCGGTCAGGGCATCAACCCTGACCGCGTTCTTTATCTTTTGGTGTTTGGCGCGTGTTACTGACCGCTTGCAGCCACGCTGCGCGGTTCCATCGGAATGTCACGCGGAGGGCGGCCGATCACATCGCGCAGGTCTTCAAGCTCGATGAAGTTGTCGGCCTGGCGGCGCAACTCATCCGAGATCATCGGAGGCTGGCTGCGAATAGTCGACACAACTGAAACGCGCACGCCCTGACGTTGCAGACTTGCTATCAGAGGGCGGAAGTCCCCATCGCCCGAAAACAGCACGATGTGATCAACGCGCGGTGCCAGTTCCATGGCATCGACGGTCAGTTCGATATCCATGTTTCCTTTGACTTTCCGACGCCCCATGCTGTCGGTGTATTCTTTTGCCGGTTTCGTCACCATGGTGAAGCCGTTGTAATGCAGCCAGTCGACCAGGGGGCGGATGGGCGAATACTCGTCATTTTCCAAAAGCGCTGTGTAGTAAAAAGCACGAAGCATCTTCCCGCGGCGCATGAATTCCTGACGCAGCAGTTTGTAGTCGATGTCAAATCCAAGTGCTTTCGCGGCCGCATAAAGATTCGAGCCGTCGATGAACAGCGCTAGCCGTTCGTCTTTATAAAACATAAATAGGTCCTTCCGGTATCTACCAGAACGCCGGGTGTTACGTGAGTGAGCTAGGAAATTGGCGGCGCGCTGATACGCCTATAATTAGGGCATTTAATGTGTATCGCAAGTATGCAATTCGCCGAATATAGGGAATAGTATGTGCAAATTTACGTCAGAATCGGTCATTGCATTGGGCGCAAATCTCAATTTGAGAGGCTGCGGACCCAAGGTGACACTAGAACAGGCAATTGACGCAATTTCACGTCAGGGCTTGGTGATTCGCGCCGTCAGCCGATTCTACGAGACCCCCTGTTTTCCAGCGGGTGCTGGACCGGATTACGTGAACGCGGCTGTTTTGGTCGACACGGACAAGTCAGCTGCAGACTTGTTGCAACTGCTGCATGAGGTCGAACACGAATTCGGGCGCGAACGAATACAGCGCTGGGGGATGCGGACGTTGGATCTGGATTTGGTATGTTTCGGCGACCAAGTGCTTCCGGATACATCAACCTATAACCAATGGCGGACGCTGCCCTCACAAAAACAGATGCAGCAGGCGCCGGACCAGTTGGTCCTGCCGCATCCGCGTCTTCAGGATCGCGCTTTCGTGCTGGTGCCAATGGCTGATGTCGCCCCGGATTGGTACCATCCCGTGCTAGGTCTGACGGTCCGGGAAATGGTGGCAGCCCTGCCGGCCGAAGATATTGCCGCCGTCACCCCTTTGTGATCAGTGCATTTGCGGCATTTCCTGCTTGTCAATGCAGGGATTCGCCCTTAGATAAACCTCTTCCTGACATGGATTCAGAAACGGAGAGCGCCCCATGGCCCGCGTGACGGTAGAAGATTGCGTAGACAAGGTACAAAACCGGTTTGAGCTGGTGATGCTTGCCGCCCATCGTGCGCGTGAGATTTCCGCAGGTGCTGCGATCACTGTGGACCGCGACAATGACAAAAACCCGGTTGTATCGCTGCGCGAAATCGCCGACGAAACCCAAAGCGCCGATGAACTGCGCGAACGCCTGATCGAGGCCAACCAGACCCAGATCGAGGTTGATGAGCCCGAAGAGGATCAGATGGCGCTGCTGATGGGTGCGGAATCCGACAAGCCCGCAGATGATGACATGTCCGAAGAGAAGCTGCTGCGCGCTCTTATGGAGGCTCAAGGCCAGGGGTAATCCCCAAAAACGAAGGTGCGGACCGGATGATTTCTGCTGAAGACCTGATTGCGCTGGTCCGCAACTACAACCCCAAGACAAATGCTGACCGCATCGCCCGTGCCTATGAGTTCGGAAGCCAGATGCATGAAGGTCAGTTCCG
Organism: Ruegeria sp. R8_1; assembly: GCF_017743815.1. NCBI lineage: Bacteria > Pseudomonadati > Pseudomonadota > Alphaproteobacteria > Rhodobacterales > Roseobacteraceae > Ruegeria > Ruegeria sp. R8_1. Next base: position 54,193 of record NZ_JAGHRL010000011.1, read on the forward strand.
CCACTCTGGCGAACCTTATTTCACACATCCTGTTGCCGTGGCCGCCATCCTGACCGAACAGCGTCTGGATGATGCCACGATCATTACCGCACTGCTGCATGACACGATCGAGGATACCAAGGCCAATTACGGCAAGGTATCCGAGCTGTTCGGGGATGAAGTGGCCAAGCTGGTCGATGGCGTCACCAAGCTGACCAACCTGCAGCTGTCCAGCAGGGAAACCAAACAGGCCGAGAATTTTCGCAAGCTGTTCATGGCCATGTCCAAAGACTTGCGGGTCATTCTGGTCAAGCTGGCAGACCGTTTGCACAACATGCGCACGATCAAGGCGATGCGCCCCGAGAAACAGGTTCAAAAAGCGCGCGAGACGATGGATATCTACGCGCCACTTGCGGGCCGTATGGGGATGCAATGGATGCGCGAAGAACTGGAGGATCTGGCCTTCCGCGTGCTGAACCCCGAAGGTCGGCAGTCGATCATCCGGCGGTTTATTACTCTGCAACGGGAAACCGGCGATGTGATCCATCGGATCACCGGCGACATGCGCCTTGAATTGGACAAGGCTGGGATCGAAGCCGAGGTGTTCGGCCGAGCAAAAAAACCCTATTCAATCTGGCGCAAGATGCAGGAAAAGGATCAGGGCTTTTCGCGTCTGTCTGATATCTACGGGTTCCGCATCATCACCCAGACGGAAGAAGATTGTTACCGGACGCTGGGCGCGATCCACCAGCGCTGGCGCGCGGTGCCGGGACGGTTCAAGGACTATATCAGCCAGCCAAAATCGAACGGATACCGTTCGATTCACACCACCGTGTCGGGGCGGGATGGCAAACGGGTCGAGGTTCAGATCCGTACTCGCCAGATGCACGATGTGGCCGAGACGGGTGTGGCTGCGCACTGGTCGTACCGCGACGGGGTGCGGTCGGAAAACCCGTTCGCCGTCGATCCGGCCAAGTGGATCGCCAACCTGACTGAGCAATTCGATAGCGAGGATGATCACGAAGATTTCCTCGAAGCCGTCAAGCTTGAGATGTATTCGGACCAGGTGTTCTGCTTCACGCCCAAGGGCGATGTGGTGAAACTGCCGCGTGGGGCGACACCAATCGATTTCGCCTATGCGATCCATACGCGGATTGGCCATGCCTGTGTCGGGGCCAAGGTAGACGGTATCCGAGTGCCGCTGTGGACCCGGATCAAGAACGGCCAATCGGTTGATGTCATCACCGCAGACGGCCAAACCCCGCAAGTCACTTGGCTTGAGATTGCTGTCACCGGCAAGGCCCGCACCGCCATCCGACGCGCTCTGCGCGAGGTGGACCGCGAGCGTTTCATCAAATTGGGCAAAGAGCTGGCGCGCTCGGGGTTCGAACATGTGGGCCGAAAGGCGACGGACAAGGCGCTGGATACGGCGGCCAAGCATTTGCGTCTGAAGGACCGACACGAATTGTTGGCCCGATTGGGCAGTGCCGAACTGACGGCCCATGATGTGGTTACGGCCGTTTACCCTGAGCTTACGCAGGATGAAGGGGACGCGATCCCGCTGCGCCGCGCTGTGATTGGTCTTGAGCCGGGTCAGAAATTCGACCGGGCACCATGTTGTCAGCCCCTGCCGGGAGAGCGGATTGTCGGCATCACCTATCGTGGCAAAGGGGTGGTGGTGCATGCCATAGATTGTGACCGCCTGACAGAGTTTGAAGGCGAACCCGAACGTTGGGTGGATTTGCATTGGCACACGGGCACCCATCCGGCGGTCTATGGCGCGACGCTGGATCTGACCATTGGCAATGATGCGGGCGTACTGGGGCGTATTTGCACATTGATCGGTGAGAAAAAGGCCAATATCTCGAACCTTGAATTCGTCGACCGCAAACCGGATTTTTACCGTCTTCTGATCAATGTCGAACTGCGCGACCTTGAACAGCTTCATTCTTTGATGCTGATGCTTGAGGCAGAAAGCGATGTTGCTGCGGTCGAACGCTACAGAGACAGGACCAAGACCGCCGTGGCGGCTGGCTGAGAAGGGGTGATCAGGAGTGGTTTTCAAGCGCCGAGATCGACGCTCGCCTGTCCAGATCGCATCTGAATTCGTCTACCCCCGTGGCGGATGGACCCGCGCGTTCCACTATGTCAAACACCGCGTTCGCCGGTTGCCGGACTCTCCTGAACGTATCGCGCGTGGTATCGGGGCAGGGGTGTTCGCAGCGTTTACTCCATTCTACGGATTTCACTTCTTTATTGCGGCTTTGGCTGCGCGGCTGATCAACGGCAATATTCTGGCTGCGTTGAGCGGAACGTTTTTCGGAAACCCGCTCACTTACGTTCCGATTGGTGTCATCTGCCTTCAGGCCGGCCATTTCATTTTGGGAACCGAGTTTCAGGAGGGCGACACCCATGGACTTATGGGCAAGTTTGCCGACGCGCTGGGCGACCTCAAGGACAATTTCATTGCCATTTTCACGGATCGTATGGCTGATTGGTCCGGGTTGCGTATATTCTATGACGAAGTGTTCTTTCCCTATCTGATAGGGGGCATTCTGCCCGGTTTGCTGGCCGGGGCGATCTGCCACTATCTGAGCCTGCCTTTGATCCGAACCTACCAGCAGCGGCGGCGCGCCAAAATCAAAGCGAAATTTGACGAAATTCGCCGTTTGGCAGAATCCAAGCCTGCCGTTTCCGTTTCAAAACCACTAGGCTCGGGCCAGAATTCGGCAAAGGAATCAAGCGATGTCTGACAATCCCCTGCGTCTGGGCGTGAATATCGACCACGTGGCTACTGTGCGCAACGCGCGTGGCGGGGCGTATCCTGACCCTCTGCGCGCCGCGAAACTGGCCGAAGAGGCCGGGGCTGATGGCATTACAGCCCATCTGCGCGAAGATCGCCGCCATATCTCGGACGCGGATATTGACGGGTTGATGGAGGTTCTGTCGGTCCCGCTGAACTTTGAGATGGCGGCCACCCCCGAGATGCAGCAGATCGCCCTGCGGCACAAACCGCATGCAGTGTGTATCGTTCCCGAAAAGCGCGAGGAACGGACGACCGAGGGCGGTTTGGAAGTCGCGCGCGAGGAAAACAAGCTGGCCCATTTCATCGCCCCCCTGCGCGACGCGGGCTGCCGCGTCTCCATCTTCATCGCCGCCGACCAGCGCCAGATCGAAGCCGCGCATCGTATCGGTGCCGAGGTGATCGAACTGCACACTGGTGCTTATTGCGACGCCGTCTCCGAGGGTCACACAGACGTAGCCAACCAAGAGCTGAACAGCCTGCGCGAGATGTCCGCATTTGCCCATTCGCTTGGGTTGGAAGTCCACGCAGGCCATGGCCTGACTTATGACACGGTGCAGCCCGTCGCGGCTTTCCCTGAGGTGCGCGAGTTGAACATCGGCCACTTCTTGATCGGAGAGGCTATCTTTCGCGGCCTGACCCCGGCGATTGCCGAGATGCGACGGCTGATGGATGAGGCGCGGGCATGATAACATCCGGCTTCGTCGCCATTTGGTTGGCATGGTTGATGGCTGGCGGGTCTCCGGGGCCTGCCACAATGGGAATCGCCGGAACCGCTATGAACGAGGGGCGCCGCGCTGGTCTGGTCTTCGCCTTGGGTATTTGTGCGGGATCTGCTGCTTGGGGTGTCGCCGCCGCGCTCGGGCTTTCAGCTGTCATGCTGGCCAATATCTGGGTGTTCGAGGTTATCCGCTATTTCGGAGTTGCGTATCTGGGTTGGCTGGCATTCAAGGCACTTCGCCGGGCTATGAATTCGGATGAAGCCGCGTTAGGTCAACCTGTCACCGGTTCACTGCCCGTCATCTTTGCGAAAGGCGCGGGGATACATTTGACCAACCCCAAGGCAATCCTTAGCTGGGGCTCGATCTATGCAATTGTGGCGCCGAGCGACGCCAGCTTGCCGATGCTACTCGGCTATTTCGCCTTACTTTATGGAGGGTCTGTGCTGATCTTTGTAAGCTATGCGTTTCTGTTTTCATCCGATCGCATGGTTTGCACTTATCGCCGCGCCCGTCGCTGGTTTGACTTTGCCTTTGCCGGGTTCTTTGGATTGGCGAGCTATAAGATATTGACAGTCCGCTTTTCATGATCCTAGGCATCGGTACAGATCTCGCAAATATCGAGCGAATTCAGGGCACGCTCAACCGGTTCGGTGATCGGTTCCGCAACCGTGTCTTTACTGAAACAGAACAGCGCAAGGCGGAACACCGCGCCGATACGGCGGGCACCTATGCCAAACGCTGGGCCGCGAAAGAAGCGTGCTCCAAGGCGCTGGGCACCGGTCTGCGCATGGGTATCGCGTGGAAGGACATGTCAGTCACCAACCTGAAAACCGGTCAGCCTGTTATGCACGTGACTGGCTGGGCCGCCGAACGTCTTAAGGAAATGACCCCGGCCGGGCACGAGGCGATCATTCACGTCACCCTCACTGACGACCACCCTTGGGCGCAGGCTTTCGTGGTGATTGAGGCGCGCGCCATCACGAACGCAGCGGCCAGCCTTGACTAACCTCTCCGCGCCCCGCATGTAGCACCCCAACAAACCAAGGACCGGAGAGCAGTATGGCCGAGGACGTCAAAACCGGAAATCCCGTGTGGGAGACGATTAAAACCATCGTCTACGCATTGCTGATCGCAGGCGTTTTCCGGACACTGTTTTTTCAACCCTTCTGGATTCCGTCGGGCTCGATGAAACAGACCCTGCTGATCGGGGATTTCCTGTTCGTCAACAAGATGGCCTATGGTTATTCCTATGCCTCGTGCCCCAGTCTGATAATTCCCAGCGTTGGCTTGAATATCGATGCCGAGGATGTTTGCGGCTGGATGTCGGGTGACGATAACTCGCGCCTTTGGGCCGGAGATCCTGAACGCGGGGATGTCATTGTCTTCCGTCACCCTGTTACAGGGCGTGACTTCATCAAACGCCTGATTGGGTTGCCCGGTGATCGTATCCAGATCCGCGAAGGCCAGATCATCCTGAACGGTACGCCTGTTCCACAGCAACCAGATGGTGTTTTCACCGAAACCGCTTTACCACAGGGGCCGCAAGGTCTTCGTCCGCGATGTGAAAACGGCCCGGTCGGGATTGGGGCGATTTGCGAAAAGTCCCGGACGATCGAAACGTTGCCAAATGGCGTCTCTTACGACGTACTCAATATCGGCAACCAGGGATCCGACAACACCGGGATCTACACTGTTCCCGAAGGTCACTATTTCTTCATGGGCGACAACCGTGACAATTCCAGCGACAGCCGTTTGCCGCAATCTGCGGGTGGCGTGGGCTATGTGCCTTACGAAAACCTGATTGGTCGCGCAGATCGGATCATGTTCTCTTCCGCTGGCCGGTCGATGCTGTTCTTCTGGACGTGGCGGAGTGACCGGTTCTTCAAGGCGGTCAAGTGAAGCTTTCTGCCGAGATAAAGTCTTTTCAGCATCGGTTGGGCTACACGTTCTCCAACCCTGAGCTGCTTGTTCGCGCGTTGACTCATGGCTCAGTCTCGTCCTCAACCCGACCGGATAATCAGCGGTTAGAGTTTTTGGGCGACCGTGTATTGGGGTTGGTTATGGCTACGGCCTTGCTGGAGGCCGACAAAAAGGCAACTGAGGGTCAACTCGCTCCGCGATTCAATGCGTTGGTCCGAAAAGAAGCCTGCGCCGATGTCGCGCGGCAGATCGACCTTGGGGCGGTTCTGAAACTGGGCCGATCTGAGATGCTGTCAGGGGGTCGTCGCAAACAGGCACTGTTGGGCGACGCGATGGAGGCGGTCATCGCCGCAATCTACCGCGATGCCGGGTTCGAAGCGGCGCGGGACGTGATCATTGCTTTGTGGGGCGATCGCATCCATTCGGTCGAAGCAGATGCGCGCGATGCCAAAACGTCTCTTCAGGAATGGGCGCAGGCACGGGGTCAGAAACCCCCATCTTATGTTGAGGTCAAACGCAGCGGACCCGATCACGCCCCCGTATTCACGATCGCCGCACGTTTGCAGGACGGTACAGAGGCGCAAGCCACTGCCGGCTCAAAACGCCAGGCGGAACAGGCGGCGGCCAAAACGCTGCTCGATCAGTTAACAAAGTAACGTCTTCGACGGGCCAAGGATCCATTTTGATCTGGCCAAAATACTTCGGGTGAGGGGGCTGGCCCCCTGCGATCGGATTGGCGTAGCCAATTCGACCCTCAAACAACCCGAATGAAGCCCGTCAGCCCTGTTTTCTGATGTTCGATCACATGGCAATGAAACGCCCAGTCCCCCACATTGTCCGCCACAAGGGCGATATCGACCGTCTCATCCTTCAACAAAAGCATTGTGTCGGTCACCAAAGGCGGCAAGGTCCGAAGGTTCGACGTCAATGGAACAAATGCCAGTCCATGCAAATGGATCGGATGCAGGTTCGGTGACTCGTTCCGCAGCCGCAGGACATAACTTTTGCCCTGTTCCAGCGTTGCAAGGGGACCGACACCGGGCGCTGCGTCTCCGGGCCAAGGGGTGCGGTTGATCGACCAGAAATTATACCCCAATGATCCGCAGAACCCGTTGATCGGCTCACCGCCTTCTGGCGTCCAACCAAATACGAACTCGTGTAACTCGGACCGGTCCAAATCCGGTTTAGCAACCGGGTTCATCGGCAGAGGCCGCAAGCCCCGTAGATCACGAGCCATATTCCGGCCAATCGCCCGCAACTGCGACATCGAACGAGGGGGCTGTCCGGGAAATTTGGCGATCAAATCCACCGTCTGCCCTTCGGTCGCGGGCATTTGCACCGCAAAATCCACCCGCTGGCCCGGCCCTAGCAATAAAGGCGCATCCGCACCGGGCAAGGGTAGGTCTATTTCAACCGGGTGACCGTCCCAGGCAATGATCCGAGCTTTGCTGCTGCTGAGATGCAGTTTGTAGATCCGGGTTGTGTCTGTGTTGACCACACGCATTCGTACAAGACCGCCTGCAGCATGATCGTAGACCGGGCTCTGCAGCCAATTCGCGGTTTGCACATTGCCAAACGTACCCGCCCGGGCTGCCCCGCGCGCCGTGTAGGCAGGCAGAAAGGCCCCGTCCTCATCCAGCCGGAAATCGCGCAGGTTCACCACCTGCTCGCTGTCAAAACCGGGGTCTTCCGCCTCGGCAATCACCATCACGCCGGTCAGGCCATGGGCCATCTGCTCCATTGTCATGCAATGAGGGTGATACCAATAGGTGCCTGCGTCCGGGGGCGTGAACTCATACGCAAACACTTCATCCGGTCCGATGGGCATTTGCGTCAGATAGGGAACCCCGTCCATCCCGTTCGGGATGCGCAGCCCATGCCAATGCATCGCCGTATAGTCCGGTAGCGTATTGCGTACCGGCAGGCGCATGACCTCACCCTGTTTGCCATGCAGCACGGGTGGCGGAGCATCCGGGGACAGGCTGACCATGCCGTCCGTGACCTGCTCTCGCAGCGCAAAGCGCGCGGGTTGCACGACCAACTCCTGCGGGGAGGCAGCCAACCCGAAACCTCCAAGACTAAATGCGCCGGCGGCGGCACCGCTGCTCAGAAAAAACTCACGACGGTTCATCTTTGCCTCATTTAAATGGGGGATCGCTTGGCTGGGATCGGCGCCGCGTGACTTAGTGTTGCCATCGGGGGCGCATGGCCGCAATGCGACAAATCCCTCTGGCCCGCGGGACCTTTCTGCTATAGGGGTGCGCACTTGCAAACAGGATCGCAGCACACATGACCACACGCGCCGGATTTATCGCCCTGATCGGAGAGCCCAACGCAGGCAAATCCACCCTTTTGAACCGCATGGTTGGGGCCAAAGTCTCGATCGTGACGCATAAGGTGCAAACCACGCGTGCGCGCATTCGCGGCGTCGCGATGGAGGGCGAGGCCCAGTTGGTCTTTGTTGACACGCCGGGTCTTTTCAAGCCGCGCCGTCGTCTGGACCGAGCCATGGTCGCCGCCGCCTGGGGCGGGGCCGCCGATGCGGATGTCGTCGTTTTGATGGTCGAGGCCCATCGCGGCATCACCGAAGGGGTCGAACGTATTCTGGAAGGTCTGGAAGAGATCGGACAGGGCCGCACCGTCGCTCTGGCCATCAACAAGATCGACAAAGTACCATCCGAGAAACTGCTGGCCCTGACCAGCGACCTGAACGCGCGCTATCCGTTTGCTGAAACCTTCATGATCTCGGCCGAAAAAGGCCACGGCGTCGACGATCTGCGAAAATGGCTTGCGGGCGAACTGCCCGAAGGCCCGTGGCTCTACCCCGAGGATCAGATCGCCGATCTGCCCCTGCGCATGATTGCCGCCGAGATGACGCGCGAGAAACTGACCCTGCGTCTGCATCAGGAACTGCCCTATCAACTGACCGTCGAGACCGAGAACTGGGAAGAGCGCAAGGACGGATCGGCCAAAATCGATCAGGTCATCTATGTCATGCGCGACGGCCACAAGGGCATCGTTCTGGGTAAACGCGGTGAGACGATCAAAGCGGTTAGCCAAGCCGCGCGTGCCGAGTTGGAAGAGTTTCTGGACCGCAAGATCCACCTGTTCCTGCAGGTGAAAGTCCGCCCGAACTGGTTGGAGGAATCCGAGCGCTATTCGGAAATGGGCCTGGAATTCAAAGACGGCAACGCATGAGCGTTACTAAGAGTTTTCGTCCGAAATTATTGGCGCGGTTTCAAAGGAGCGCGCCATGACCCGTCTGACAGCTGAATTTTGGGTTCACGCCTATCTGGCTCGGCTGCGGTTTCAAGAAATTCCTGCGTTTGTCGTCGCTCACGGTGACAACACAGCCGGTGCTGTGCTGGTCAAGCTCAACACGCTTGACGGTCAGGCGATCGCTTTTCAACGTAGTTTTGACCTAATGAGCGGCGAGCGCACATGGGTCGAACTGTCTGCGGGACAAGAAACCGACGTAGACGTCGCCATTGCGCGACAGCGCAGTTTTGATCCTGACCTTTGGGTGATAGAGGTCGAGGATCGGCAAGGACGTCATCTGCTGGGGGAAGAGGGGCTCGAATAATCCCCTTGTGGTCTGGCGAAGAAAGTCAAACATTCTATTTTCATTGTGCGTTCTGCAGGAGATGCAGAACTGCTATTTGAGACTGTGCCCTGTTTTCAAAAGGTTGGAGCGGATGAAAACTTTCCTGTCAACGTTGTGCGGGACCGCGTTGTTTTTGAGCATATCCGCGACCGTGTCTTCGGCACAACCAAGGGTGGGATGGGTCTATCAACTTGAGGGGCTGGCGGCTTTTCAGGGCGATGCGAGCTTGGATGATGGAGGAGAGTTTTCGGCCAATCGCTCTTTTTTGCGCGCGACGGCGCTGTACAATTTGGACGCAGGAACCTCGGTTGGGCTGTCGACCAGTTTTGGTAGGTTCGACTACAATTTCAGTGAAGCCGAAAACCAACCTTGGGAAGACATTCGCGACATTCGGTTTTCCGTGCCCGTGCGATTTCGCGTAGGCAATACCGCAACTGTTTTCGTGTCTCCGCAGGTGCGCTGGGATTACCAGAGCGGGGCTTCGGCCTCGGACGGGCGGACCTATGGCGTGTTCGCAGGTATCGCATGGAAGTTGAATGAGCGTTTGACGATTGGCCCCGCGTTTGGTGCGTTTTCCCAGCTGGAGGATGACGGGACCGAGCTTTTCCCGGCGTTGTTGGTCGATTGGGACATCAATGACCGTTGGAACCTGAACACTGGTTCGGGCATTGGGGCGACGCAAGGTCCGGGGCTAACCCTCAGCTATGCGCTGAGCGATGAAATGAACCTGTCGCTCTCGGCTCGGTCTGAACGGATACGGTTCCGGTTGGATGGGGATGGACTGGCACCTGACGGGGTTGGTGAAGACAAAAGCATCCCCATTGTTCTGGCCTTCGGCTATGCCCCGAATCCCGGCGTATCTCTGAATGTTTTCGCTGGCGCTGAGCTGGACGGGCGTCTGACGCTGGACGATCGCAATGGCAATGAGCTCAGTCGCCAGGAATATGATACAGCACCTTTGGTTGGACTGGCAGTCCGACTGCGGTTCTGACTGGACCTGTTCCCGCTTGCTTAATTTAGCCACCTGCGTTCTGTTGCGGCGACAAGGGGGCGCAATATAAGGCAGATTATTGGACTGGCGCGATCATGGCATACTTCTGACGACACGCCGACATGGTGAAACATCGGCGATCATCGAGGTCTTTACCGAAGGCCATGGTCGCCATGCCGGTGTCGTGCGCGGTGGGACCAGCCGGAAGACTGCGCCAATCCTGCAGCCGGGCGCGCAGCTGGATGTGCTTTGGCGCGCGCGGCTCGAAGAGCATATAGGCACGTTTCAGGTAGAACCCCTGCGGTCTCGTGCAGCGGCGGCGTTTTCGGGGCGGCTGGCACTGGCGGGCTTAAACGCGGTCGTGGCACTTTTGGCCTTCTGCCTGCCCGAACGGGAACCCCACCCGGTCATCTACAAACAAACCGAACGGTTGATGGACCTGCTGGGACAGGATGATGTATGGCCTCTGGCCTATTTGCGATGGGAATCGGCCATGCTTGAAGAGTTGGGCTTTGGTCTTGATCTGACCGCTTGTGCCGTTACCGGGGCGGTCGAAGATCTGATCTATGTCTCTCCGAAATCTGGCCGCGCGGTTAGTGAGAAAGGGGCGGGGGAATGGGCGGATAAGCTTTTGCCACTGCCCCCATGCCTGCGCGGCGAGGGGGCCGCGCCGGATCCCGAAATTGCGGAGGCACTGCGCACCACCGGGTATTTTCTAGAGCACCGGGTCGCGCCGTCCCTCGGTCATCGCCCGCTGCCTGAAGCGCGGGCGCGGTTTGTCGAGCAGTTTACTCGGCGGCTTTGAACACCATCTCGTGGCCGTCCTCGTTCCGCAGGATCAAAACATCTCCGGCCACTTCAGACTGTGTCATGGCGATCAGAGCGGCGAAATAGTATCCTTCGGCTTCCAGCCCCGCGCACGCTGCGCGGGTGGCGGTCAATCCGGTCACTTCAAACCAGGGATATGGGGCGCTTAGGGTGCCGCTGTAGCTGTTGCACGGGGCGTTGCCCGCAATCTTCCCGTCTTCCGTAAAACGCAGCAAAGCGCTGGCTTCATATGGCTGACCGTCGATCTCTTGCAGCGCCCATGTTCTATCCGCCGCACCATAGGCGGCGACGGTTTCGTCCCTGTCGCATTGAAACAGTGCCATGAAGGGCAGGATCAGGGTTAGTCGCATCATATGATCAAGTTATTCCAGCACAGGCCAAACTGAACAGGTCTTAAAACGGGTTCTCGCCGCTAAGCAGTTCGGCCCGTACTTCGCTGCGAGGGCGCCAGTTGTATCTTGTGTCCTCGCGTGTCGGAGCCCAGGTCAGCGCGCCGCTGTTGCGCCATGGATCAAGGATCAGCCCATCATACATCGAAGCCCCCTTGGCGCTGATCAGCGCAGTATGGTGGATAATGCGAAATGCCGTGGGGGGCGAAGTCGCCCAATGCAAATCCAAAGTCTCGAAATTCTCTTGCCGAAGCCGGGCCGTCATGGCTTCGGCCCAATCGTTGCACAGGCCCTTCTCGCGCAGGCCATTGATGACCTTGGCGTTGTGAATGATGGCTGGATCGGTCACGTTCCATTCCTGCGCCAAACGGCTTGAGTATGTGTACGCGATTTCAGCGGCTTGCTGCGCTTCGACAGGGTCGACGTTGGGGCCGAGGTCGCGGATAGCCAGCGCCAGTTCGTCTATGTCGTTCTGGCCAGCGGCTGGGTATTGCTTGGCGCAGCCTCCTAGCGCCATAGCCACTATTACTGCGAGGCAGGCCAGAATAGATCGCATCATGTTGTGTAATTTCCTGTTCACTGTCCCGGTTGATGTAACCGTATTCATGGCATCGTGGTAGTGAGAAATTCCGGGCGTTGGCGAAACTGGGCCTATGTCATTCGCAAAAAAGACCCGGCGCGCGCGCCGGGTCAAGTTGGGGAAACAGGGCTACCTTTTAGATCAACCCAGCAAACGCCGAGCGATGACCTGTGCCTGAATTTCGGCAGCCCCTTCGAAAATGTTCAGGATGCGCGCATCACACAGAACGCGGCTGATCTTGTATTCCAGTGCAAACCCGTTGCCGCCGTGAATCTGCAGGCCATTATCCGCAGCAGCCCACGCAACCCGTGCACCCAGCAGCTTGGCCATGCCGGCCTCAAGATCGCAGCGATGTCCGTTGTCCTTTTCCCACGCGCTGAAATAGGTCAGCTGGCGAGCAATCATAATCTCGACCGCCATCATCGCCAGCTTGCCCGAGACGCGGGGGAAGTTGATCAGCGACTTGCCGAACTGCTTGCGATCCTGCGCGTATTGCATGGCGATATCCAGCGCGCTTTGGGCCACACCGATGGCGCGGGCAGCGGTCTGGATGCGGGCAGATTCGAAGGTCTCCATCAGCTGTTTAAAGCCTTTGCCCTCTTCTCCGCCCAATAGGTTCTCACCCTTGACCTTGAAGCCGTCAAAGCCCAGCTCGTATTCCTTCATGCCGCGATAGCCCAGAACCTCGATCTCGCCGCCGGTCATGCCGGGGGTGGGGAAGGGGGCCTCGTCCGTGCCGGGAGTTTTCTCGGCCAGGAACATCGACAACCCGCGGTGGTCAGAGCTGTCGGGGTTGGTGCGGGCCAGCAGGGTCATCACATGGGTGCGGGCCGCGTGTGTGATCCAGGTCTTGTTGCCGGTGATCTCATAATCGCCGTCGGCGTTCTTGACCGCGCGGGTGCGCAGGCTGCCAAGGTCCGATCCGGTGTTGGGCTCGGTGAACACGGCGGTGGGCAGAATCTCGGCGCTGGCGAGTTTTGGCAGCCAGTTGGCCTTTTGCTCATCCGTGCCGCCAGCTATGATCAGCTCGGCCGCGATCTCGGACCGGGTGCCCAACGAACCCACGCCAATATAGCCGCGCGACAGTTCCTCGGACACCACACACATCGAGGCTTTGGACAGGCCAAACCCGCCGAATTCCTCGGGGATCGTCAGGCCAAAGACGCCCATCTCAGCCAGTTCCTCGATGATTTCCATCGGGATCAGCTCATCTTTCAGGTGCCACTCATGGGCGTGCGGTTCGACCTTTTCGACCGCATAACGGCGGAACTGGTCGCGGATCATTTCCAGTTCTTCGTCCAGACCCGAAGCCCCGAACATGGTGGCGCCGGATTGATCTTCCATCAATTCTACAAGGCGACTGCGGGCGGCTTGCGTATTGCCACCTTGGGTCAGGGTCATCACCTCGGGGATCATCAACGCGCGCATATCATCTTGGCTGAGGCCAAGATCCTGCAGGCGAACGATTTCACCCTGATTCATTTGGATGCCGCCATAGACCTGCCACAGGTATTCGCCGAACGCGATTTGATGCAGCAGCTGTTCGATTTCACCAAACTTGCCATCACGGTCCAACGTCTCGGCCCAACGCTGCATCTGTTGCAGCGACTGACTGTAGGTGGCCAACCACGCGAGGCCATGAGCGGCCGTTTGGTTGGCTTCGATCAACGCACCGGACACGCGACCCTCGACAGTCACCATCTCGCGCACAGTTTCACGCGCGCGGTCGAACACAGCTTCGACTGCCGGGACTGCGGCGCGGGTCAGTGTCAGAAGGTCGGGCAAAATCGCGGATGCTGTCATCTGGGTCATATCCTGTCCGTCATGGGCCATGAATCAAGTCCTTTTCTGGGTCGATTGGTCATACCATGCTGCACGTGCAGCGCAACAAAAATACGAATTACGTTGCGAAATAGTTCAAAAATTTCTTACGCAGTTTTGCGATGCAGAATTTTTCAGGAGTGATATCACAGGCGCATGACCCTGTTCTCCGTTGTGTCGCCGTCGGATATTCTGTTTGCCCTAGCCGTTGCTTTTGCTGCGGGTTGGGTCAAAGGGATGGTCGGTTTTGCGATGCCTATGGTGCTTATCTCTGGACTTAGTGTTTTACTTCCGCCGCAATTGGCGCTGGCGGGATTGATCCTGCCTACGTTGGTCACAAATGGCGTGCAGGCATTGCGCGAAGGAGTTCCGGCCGCGATCGATGCCATACGGCAGTTTCGCGTTTTTCTGTTGGTTGGCCTCGTGTTTTTGTTAGCTGGGGCACAACTGGTCCGCTTCGTGCCCGAGACGGTGTTTCTGTTGATGATCGGCACTCCGGTTACGGTTTTTGCTGTCATTCAGATCGCTGGTTGGAAACTGACCCTCGAAAAGACTTCGACCCGAGTTGAAGCCGCGATTGGAGCCATCGCTGGTTTCGTAGGGGGGTTGTCGGGGATCTGGGGGCCTCCGACGGTCGCTTACCTGACAGCGTTGAATACGCCGAAGGATGTGCAAATGCGCGTACAGGGCGTAATCTACGGGCTTGGGGCAGGCGCATTGGTTATTGCGCATCTGGGTTCGGGTATTTTGCGGGCCGAGACAGCACCGTTCTCGGCAATTCTGATCCTGCCCGCACTGCTTGGGATGTGGGTCGGCCTGCGCCTGCAGGCGCGCATCGACCAGGCGCGGTTTCGGAAATTGACTTTGATGGTGCTATTGATCGCAGGATTGAACCTTCTGCGTAAAGCGGTGATGGGTTAACTGCGGCTATCAGCAAAGCGGAAGGCGAAATACAAACCCAGCATCAGGAAGAACAGCCCTGAAATGTCGCCGATCAAATAGGCAATGTATTCGACGCGTGCGCTGCCAAAAGCCATATTTGTCAGACCTGCCACAAGGAATGAGGTGATCACACCGACACCCATGACACAGACCCAGCACGGTTTGCGATCAGCCCTTGGAAACAGATCCCATCCGGCCCATTTGAGCAAATAGAAGACTGCTGGTACTGTCAGAACGGCGATTGCAATCGCGGCAAGGCGGCTGGGCAGGAAAACGTCGCTGCCCCCCAATGCCGCAAAGACGATGAAAACGCCGGGAAGTAGAGCAAAAATGGCCCGCCATCCCAATAGCCATGCAGACAATACCCGAACCCCATGGGGCAGGAACAGAAGGCTGGCCCGGCTTGGATATTCTGGGAAAAACATGTTCTGCAGGGGCATCAGAACCTCGAATGTAAGGTACGATGCCACGACATATGCCAACGAGGCAAAAAACGTTTCAGAAGCCCATTTGCGCACGACAATCAGCCATTGTCGTGGCTGTTGGGCGCGTCACCTGGGAGCATGAACGACGTACCGCCCCCGGTTTGCGCTGCCGCTTTGCGAAAGGTATCCCTTTTGCACCAGGGACTTGAGTGCACGGAAAAATGTCGGGCGCGATACGCTTTGAACCAGTGTATGTTCGATCAAACCAAAGGTGCGAACTTCCTGATCGTTTTTCGACAATTCCTCAGCTGCGTAATAGATATCGCGCTCAACCGGAGAGAGTTGTTCCAGGCCCAGCGTCCGCTCCATGCTTTGCATCAATTTACGCAGTTCGGTGAGTTTCGAGATTTCTGTCATATCGTTACCTGCCTTATTCCGTGTCTTCCGCCCCTTTACGGTGACGAACTGAGGTATGCCGTTTTATGAGTTACCCGGCAAATCTCATATTGACACTCATCCCCTTTAGAATACACTAGCTATCTGATTAGGCTGCTCAAATCGCGTTTGTGAGTGTGCGCTTGAGCATCCCATAGGTCTTTTCACTTCTCACCCGGCGCGAGAGCGTCGGGTTTTGTCATATTTCTGACATGCCGAGATACCTCAGATCGACACTTCGAGCAACGCAATTGCATTCACATTTTGCAATATACAACTTATGCGCGATCACGATGTAGTGAGACTCTTTAAAGAAAAGGGGGCGATTTCGCCCCCTTTTTTCGATTAACCGATTGCTACAGCTTTGATGTCTTCGTCGATGAACGGAAGGTACTGTTCAAAGTTCTCGGCGAACATCTGCACCAGTTTTTCGGCCTGCTTGTCGAAGGCCGCCTGATCATCCCAGGTGCGGCGCGGGTCCAAAAGGACTTCGGCCACGCCGGGCACCGAAACCGGTACGTCAAAGCCGAAATTGGCATCTTTGCGGAACTCGGCATCCCGCAGCGATCCGTCTAGCGCAGCTGTCAGCAGTGCACGGGTCGCGCGGATCGGCATCCGGCTGCCCACACCATAGGCGCCACCGGTCCAGCCGGTGTTGACCAGCCAGCAGGTCGCGCCGTGCTGGGCGATCTTGTCGCGCAACAGGTTGCCGTACTCTTCCGGGCGACGCGGCATGAACGGCGCGCCGAAGCAGGTCGAGAAAGTGGGCTGAGGCTCAGTAATACCGCGCTCGGTCCCGGCAACCTTGGAGGTGAAGCCCGACAGGAAGTGATACATCGCCTGCGCCGGAGTAAGCCGCGCGATCGGAGGCAGCACGCCGAACGCATCACAGGTCAGCATGATGATGTTCTTAGGGTGGCCACCCAGTGCGCTGCTGGACGCGTTCGAGATATACTCCAACGGATAGGCGCAGCGCATGTTTGCGGTCAGGGAGTCGTCCTCGAAATCCAGTTCCTTGGTTTCGGGATCGAACACCATGTTTTCGATCACCGTGCCAAATTTGGTGGTGGTCGCGTAGATTTCCGGCTCGGCCTCGGCGTTCAGGTTGATCGTCTTGGCATAACAGCCACCTTCGAAGTTAAAGGTGCCGCGATCGGACCAGCCATGCTCATCATCGCCGATCAAAGTGCGGGCCGGGTCAGCGGACAGGGTTGTCTTGCCAGTGCCGGACAGGCCAAAGAAGACGGCGGTGTCGACCGGATTACCAACCGCATGGTTGGCCGAGCAGTGCATCGGCATCACGCCTTTTTCCGGCAGCATGTAGTTCAGCAGAGTAAAGACAGATTTCTTGTTCTCGCCTGCATACTCGGTGCCGCCGATCAGGATCATCTTGCGGTCGAAGTTCATCGCGATCACGGTCTCAGACCGGCAGCCGTGCTTGGCCGGGTCGGCCTGAAAGCTGGGGCAGTTGATGACGGTGAAATCGGCGATGAACTCGTTCAGATCTTCACGATCCGGGCGTCGCAGCAGGTGACGGATGAACAGATTGTGCCAAGCTAATTCGGTAACCATACGCACGTTGATCGAATAGGCCGGGTCGGCTCCGCCAACCAGATCCTGCACGAAATAGTCGCGGCCTTTCATGTGGGCCAGCATGTCCTGATACAGCGCGTCAAAGCCCTCGGGGCTCATCTCGGCGTTGTTTTCCCACCAGATATGGTCTGCAACGCTGTCAGTGCGCACGACGTGTTTGTCCTTGGGCGAGCGGCCGGTGAACTTGCCGGTGGTAACCAAAAAGGCTCCGCCATTGCCCAGAGTGCCTTCGCCGCGCTTCAGCGCCTCTTCGATCAGCGCCGGTTCCATGAAGTTGTAATAGACATTTCCCAGACCCTCGATGCCCTGATCCTCGAGGCGGAATTGCGGGTTAACCCGTCCAGATGTCATGTGTGTCTTCTCCGTGTGGCGGCGCGTTGGCGGTTGGGCCGGATGCGCCATTGGGCAATTAGCCGGGAAAAACCGGCGGATGGCCGCGTCTTACCACGGTCATTCGGGACATGAACAGGAGGGTTTGACGCAGTTAGCGCAACCAAGCCCAAGTTTAGCGCCATCACAAATTTCCTGTCGGAAATCAAAACGCCTTTCCGGCAACATTAACGGCTTTTTTGCTGCATCTATGTGACAACAATCGCACGATTCGCAGTTACGGATTGATTCGCGGCCTTAAAAACGCCAGAAATGCCATACTAATAAGCGATAAATTGCATGAGTGAGCAGGAATAGGGGTTAACCCGATGTCAAAGATTGCATTGGTGGATGACGACAGAAACATTCTGACGTCCGTATCCATGACTCTCGAAGCCGAAGGTTTTGAGGTTGAAACATATAATGACGGGCAGGCCGCGCTAGACGCCTTCAACAAGAAGCTGCCTGACATGGCTGTGCTGGATATCAAGATGCCGCGTATGGACGGCATGGATCTGTTGCAGCGCCTGCGGCAGAAGACCCAGATGCCAGTGATTTTCCTGACCTCGAAAGATGACGAGATTGACGAGGTTCTTGGCCTTCGCATGGGCGCGGATGATTATGTGAAAAAGCCTTTCTCGCAGCGTTTGCTGGTCGAGCGTATCCGGGCATTGCTGCGCCGACAGGAAGCCACTTCGGGTGACGCGACTGTCGCCAATACTGGCGACGCTAAGGTTATGGAACGCGGAGAACTGCGGATGGATCCTCTGCGCCATGCGGTCAGCTGGAAGGGAGAAGACGTGTCCCTGACAGTGACCGAGTTCCTGTTGCTGCAGGCGTTGGCACAGCGACCAGGCTTTGTAAAAAGCCGCGATCAACTGATGGACGTGGCCTATGACGATCAGGTCTATGTGGACGATCGGACCATTGACAGCCACATCAAGCGTCTGCGCAAGAAAATGCGCGCCGCTGATTCAGAGTTTTCGGCCATCGAAACGCTCTATGGCATTGGTTACCGGTACAACGAAGAATAAGAACGCCAATCTGAAAGGGTAGTTGGGTCTCGTGCGCGATACGGAACAAGCCAGCGAATTCAAGGATGGCGATGTCGTTCTGGGGGATGATTGGGTCATTCCACAGGACGGAGACTCAGGCGAGCTGCGCGCATCGCGGCATCGCCGAAATCTGTTCGCCTTGCGTGAGTCCCCGCTGGCGCGCAAAATCGTTACTATCAACTTGGTGGCCTTGGTTATTCTGGTAACCGGACTGTTGTACTTGGACGATTCTCGTGAGGAACAAGTTCAGCAGACTGCGCGAAATATCGTCGGAAACGCGCAACTGGTTAGCAACGTCTTTGAAACACGGTTGCGTCAAACCGGCGATCAACCGTCGCAAAATGCCAGTCAATTGGACGTTGAAGACACGTTGGCCGGTCTGAGCCTGCCGCCGGGTGGCGAAGTTTTTGTGTATGACATGTCCGGCACCCTTATCGGTTGGACGCGTGGCGCGGCTTCATCGTCCACAATGGCCGTGCTGCTGCGAACTGATGCCGAGGTTCAGACAGGCAGCACGCTGATCAGCGACGCATTGAATGCGGTGTGGAACGGCCTGACCCGCATTTTCACGAATTACGATCCCAGCACGGCACCGACTTTGGCGCAGCGGGTTCAGGCTATTGTCCCCTCAGCGCTTGATGGCGCAACACAGGTTCAGGCGGTAAAGGACGAACAACGCGAGACGGTTGTCGTTGCGGCTACGCCGATCCTGCAGGACGGAGTACCAGTGGGGGCTGTTGCGATAACGGGCCCCGCAGGCGAAATTGACGCTCTGGCGCGACGTGAGCAAGAGCGTATTCTACAGATGTTCGTGGTCGCCTTGCTTGTCTCCATCGGGTTAAGCCTTGTTTTGGCCTCGACCATTGCAAACCCATTGGCGGATTTGGCCTCTGCTGCAGAGTCGGGCAGAGACCGTGGCACAGGTATGAACCCTGGCCGTATCCGTATCCCCGACCTCAGCGCGCGACCGGATGAAATAGGGCGTCTTAGCCGGGCATTGCGAGGCATGGTGACGGCGCTTTACAACCGCATCGACGCAAATGAACAGTTCGCCGCCGATGTGTCACACGAGATCAAGAATCCTTTGGCCAGCCTGCAATCCGCAGTTGGCACCCTGCGTATGGTCAAACGCGAAGACCAGCGAGACAAACTGCTGGGTGTGATTGAGCACGATGTGCGGCGGTTGGATCGTCTGGTCAGCGATATCTCAAATGCATCGCGTCTTGATGCCGAACTGGTCAAGGAAGAAGAGCAGCCGTTCGACCTGCTCAAGCTACTGGGCAACATCGGCCAGTATTTAGGCGAGGACGCGCGCGAAAAAGGCATCGATTACATCACGGATATGCCGAGTCAACCGATCGTGATCCACGGTCTCGAAGCGCGCCTTGCACAGGTCTTTGTCAACTTAATCACCAACGCGATTTCCTTCTGCGAGGACAGCGATGCGATACGTGTCTGGGTCCGCCAGCGCGAAAACCGGGTCTTGATTGTAGTTGAAGACACCGGTCCCGGCATCCCGGAACAGGCACTGACGAAGGTGTTCAAGCGCTTCTATTCCCAGCGCCCGACCGAGCATTTCGGGAACAACTCGGGCCTTGGTTTGGCGATTTCCAAGCAGATTGTCGAAGCACATGGCGGCGTTATCTGGGCCGAAAACATCCGACCGACCGAAGCGGACATCACCTCGGATCCGCTGGGCGCCCGGTTCGTCGTCGGGTTGCCCGTATAGGTCATGCCGGACACCACGCTGTCGGCCGTTGAAAATCTGGATTCTGCAGTTGTTCACGCCACCTGCGTTGCTGTCGACGGGCGCGGTATCTTGATCATTGGCGCGTCCGGTTCAGGGAAATCCGCGCTTGGGTTGCAGATGATGGCGGCGGGCGCCGGGTTGGTTGCAGACGACCGCGTCAGTTTACGCATGAAGAGCGGAGCGGTATTAGCGAATGCCGCCCCCAATATTAGCGGCATAATCGAGGCCCGTGGTATCGGCCTTCTGCAAGCTGTTCCGGTCGGGCCTGTCCCACTTCGTTATGTTGTTGATCTAGATACGCCCGAGCACGCGCGCCTGCCCGAACACGCAACCGTTCTCGCCCTGAGGCAAACTGTTCCCTTGCTACGGGCAGCGGCTGCCCCCAATTTGTCAGCAGCTCTTATGCAGCTTTTGAAAATGGGGCGAGTGGGTCCAGAATGGCCGAACGCATGACACAACAACGGATAGTTCTGGTGACCGGACCTTCTGGTGCGGGGAGATCCACCGCTATTCGGGTGCTCGAAGATCTGGGTTTTGAAGCCATAGACAATTTACCGATGGGCCTATTGCTTCGCTTGCTGGAAGGACCGGCGCGCGAGCGGCCCATGGCTTTGGGGCTGGATGCAAGAAATCGGGATTTCTCGACAATTGGTTTTATCGAACTAGCCGCGAAACTGCGCCGTATGGCTGATGTCGACCTGGCCACCTTGTATCTCGATTGCAGCGATGAGGTCTTGCTGCGTCGGTTCTCTGAAACGCGACGGCGACATCCAGTCGCGGCGAATGCCAGCCCTGAAACCGGGGTGATGCAGGAAAAAGAGTTGCTGGCGCCGATCCGAGAGATTGCTGACACGCTAATTGATACCAGCCCGCTCAACGTGCACCAACTGCGGCAAGAGGTCGAACGTTGGTTCGCGCCGCAAAGTGGCCGACATCTGGTGGTTTCGGTGGAATCGTTTTCGTATAAACGCGGCCTGCCACGTGGCTTGGACATGGTGTTTGATTGCCGGTTTTTGGCCAACCCCTACTGGCAGCCCGACCTGCGGGCCGAAGACGGTCGAAACCCCGATGTAGCGCGCTATGTTCAGTCAGATGCAAACTACGCGCCGTTTTTCGAACGTGTGGTCGATTTGTTGACGCATTTGTTACCGGCCTATCGCGCCGAAGGAAAAGCGCATCTGTCCGTCGCATTCGGGTGTACCGGCGGACAGCACAGATCGGTCGCCACAGCGGAAGCGGTAGCAAAGGCTCTTGCGGAAGGGGGGCAGCAGGTGGCAATTAGGCATCGCGAAATGGAACGTCGATCGTTGAATGTGAGGCCGGATTGATCGGGATCGTACTCGTAGCACATGGTGGGTTGGCGCAGGAATATCTTGCGGCCATGCAGCATGTCGTTGGAAAGCAACCTGGCCTTGCGGCGATTTCGATCGAAGCGGACCATGACCGCGAGGCCAAGCAGGCAGAAATCTGTGCTGCCGCTGACAGCGTTGATGTGGGTGACGGCGTCGTTGTCGTGACAGATCTTTTCGGCGGCAGTCCGTCGAATCTCAGCTTGCGCGCTTGTGCACCTCAAGACCGCCGTATCCTTTACGGTGCAAATCTGCCTATGTTGATCAAACTGGCTAAATCCCGCCACCTGCCTATCGGAGATGCGGTGCGGCAAGCGATGGAAGCTGGACGCAAATACATCAATGCGCAAAATGTGACCTTTGACCAAGAGCGGACCGACCAAGAATGACCACCCGAAGCTTGAAAATAGTTAATGAAAAGGGCCTGCACGCGCGCGCCTCGGCTAAGTTGGTTGAAGTGGTCGAAGGGTTCGATGCGCAGGCCGAAGTGTCAAAAGACGGGCTTTCAGCCTCAGGCGACAGTATAATGGGTCTTTTGATGTTGGCAGCGTCGCGTGGAACGACTATTGACGTCGAGACGTCCGGACCGGATGCTGAGGCGTTGGCCGACGCGTTGGAAACCCTCGTGAACGACAAGTTCGGGGAGGGGTTCTGAGCGCATCAGCCGCGATACCAAGAACGGGAAGACCAGGAATTGGCGGAAACTACGCACGAGACCAAGACAGGCCCGGTTGTCGATGGGACCGAGGATCAGGGCGAAATCTACGATCGTAGAACCCTGACCTACGCGAACTCCTTCGATGACGCATGGACCGCGACGGCTATTCGCGCCATTGAATGGTGCACGGGCAAACTGACCATTCTGCGCATGGTCAATAAGTTCGAGAAGAAGAACGAATACTACCGGGGCCAGCGTTTCTGGGGCGGCGCGCTTGAGGTGATGGGAATAAACCTGACCACCCCGCCCGAGCAGATTGCGAACATCCCCAAGGATGGCCCGGTTGTTGTGGTGGCAAACCATCCACACGGTATGGTCGATGGTATGATATTTGCTGAATTGATCGGGCAGGTCCGCAGCGATTACCGCATTCTGACCCGCTCGGTGCTGACTGGCCTGGATGAGGCCGCGACGTCGTTCATGATCCCGGTGCCCTTTCCTCACGATCCCGAAGCACAATCCAAAATGCTGGAAATGCGCGCCAAGGCGATGGGCCACCTGAAAAACGGCGGGGTAGTTGCACTGTTCCCGTCAGGTGTGGTGATGTCCTCGGATGATTGGTTCGGCCCTGCGCTGGAACGCGAATGGAACGTATTCACCGCGCAGATGATCCGTCGCTCGGGTGCCAAGGTGGTGCCGATCTTTTTCCCGGGAAGCAACTCCCGCGCCTACCAGATAGCCAACAAGCTATCTCCCATTCTGCGTCAGGGTTTGCTGCTGCACGAAATAGTTCGTTCGTGCAACAAACCACAATCCCCGGTCATTGGCGAGCCGGTCTCAGACGACGACATGGAACTGCTGCAACGTGACCCGCGCGGGTTCATGGCATGGCTACGTCGGCATACGCTGGCGCTCGGTGAAACGCTCAAGCGCTGATCCGTTTCTTCATCTGGCTAAAAATATCTCGGGGGTGCGCCCGGACAACGTCCGGGCGAGGGGGCTGGCCCCCTTCACCGGGTCGGAACGGGGAATTCACCTCGATAGTCATAAAACCCGCGCTGGGATTTGCGACCAAGCCACCCTGCCTCAACATATTTCGTAAGCAATGGGCAAGGGCGATACTTGGTGTCTGCCAAACCATCATGCAGCACGTTCATGATGGCCAAACACGTGTCCAGCCCAATAAAGTCGGCCAGTTCCAAGGGCCCCATAGGATGGTTTGCCCCCAGCTTCATCGACTGGTCGATCGACTGCACATTCCCGACCCCTTCGTACAGCGTGTAAACCGCCTCGTTGATCATTGGCATGAGAATACGGTTCACGATAAAGGCCGGAAAGTCCTCGGCGCTGGCTGCGGTTTTCCCCAGTTTGTCGACGACGGCCTTACACGCGCTGAACGTCTCTTCATCTGTGGCGATACCGCGAATCAACTCGACCAGTTGCATAACGGGAACCGGGTTCATGAAATGAAAACCCATGAACCTTTCGGGTCTGTCCGTACGGCTGGCCAGACGCGTGATCGATATGGACGACGTATTCGATGTCAGAATCGTATGCGGCAGAAGATGAGGTTGCAAATCCTCAAAAATCGCCTGCTTAATCGCTTCGCGTTCGGTGGCCGCCTCGATCACCAGATCGGTCTTGCCCAGTTGCGGCAATTCCAGCGTGGTTGTGATGCGTTTCAAGGCGTTCTGTACCGCCTCATCCGTTATCTTTCCGCGTGATGCCTGGCGGGTCAAATTGCCTTCAATAATGGCCATCGCAGCGTTTAACGCATCCTGGCTGACATCGTTCAGAACAACATCATAATCCGCCAAGGCCAACACATGGGCGATACCGTTGCCCATCTGACCTGCGCCAATCACTCCGACTGATTTTACATCCATATTCAGGTGCCTCTGTCCCACGGGTTATGGCGACAGTATCGGCAGATGGGGGCGGGCGGCAAGAGGATGAGACCCATCGAATTTGCTTCAAATGCGCACATTAGTAATTTCTCAAGATATGCGGCTGCAAAGTGTCTCCCGGGTGAAAAATGGGTGAGTGTAATGAGCTATTACCAAACAGGCTCGGGGGTCCCCGAGGATGCCGTCTGCCAGTATTCGGGCTCGCGGCTTTGGTTTCGTGGTCCCGAGCGATCACTGGATACGCCATATATGGCTTGCATCGGTGGGACAGAGACGTTTGGCCGTTTCGTCGAAACTCCGTTCGCGTCCGTTTTGGAAGACAAGCTTGACAGGCGGTGTTTAAACCTTGGCAGCCTGTTCTGCGGTGTCGATGCGTTGTGTCGCGACTCCGGTCTTCAGTCATTGATGGACAAGGCCGAACTGTGCGTGTTGCAAGCGCCGGACTTACTTGGACAATCGAATCGCTTCTATCGCGTCCATCCAAGGCGGAACGATCGATTTCTGGCCGCCACGGATGATCTGATCTCGCTATACCCCGATGTCGATTTTGCCGACGTGAATTTCGTGCATCACCTGATGGCGCTGTTGCGCGGCCATCAGGACGCACGTTTCGAAGCCGTCGCGGATGAGCTACGGCGCAATTGGTTAAAGCAGATGCGGGCTCTGCTGGAAAAACTGGACGTGCCAGTGATTCTTCTGTGTTTGCAGGTTGTTGGTCAGTCGGAAGGCGTGGACCCTGTCGATCAAGCAGACGTACCTTTGTCCCTTGGAATGCTGGACGCGGTTAGACCTTTTTGCGCGGCAATCGTGCGTGAGACCGTCAGCGTTTCGGGGCAATCGGACGAGCTTGAAGACATGCTATTTGGAACTTTGCAGCAGCCGATGGCTGAGTACATGATTGGGCCCGCTGCGCACAGGACCATAGCCGACGCACTGGCGGGCCCAATTCGCGATCTGCATTAAGAAAAAGGCCCGCCGTTTTGGCGGGCCTGTCAGATTTTTTGTCGAAAAGCCTCGGCTTAAGATCAGCCGAGTTTTTCGGTCAGTTCCGGTACGGCTTGGAACAGGTCGGCAACCAGACCGAAGTCAGCGACCTGGAAGATCGGCGCTTCTTCGTCTTTGTTGATCGCAACGATGACCTTCGAGTCCTTCATACCAGCAAGGTGCTGGATCGCGCCCGAGATGCCGACGGCAACATACAGATCAGGGGCAACAACCTTACCGGTCTGACCCACCTGCCAGTCGTTCGGAGCGTAGCCCGAGTCAACGGCGGCGCGCGACGCGCCAACGGCGGCGCCCAGCTTGTCTGCCAGAGTTTCGATAAGTTTGAAGTCCTCTTCCGAGCCAACACCGCGGCCACCCGAAACAACAACGCCTGCCGAGGTCAGCTCGGGGCGGTCGCTTTCGGCAACCTTGTCTTCAACCCAGGACGACAGACCGGGGTTGTCGCCGACCGAGATCGTCTCGATCGCAGCCGAACCGCCTTCGCCTGCAGCATCAAAGGACGCGGTACGGAAGGTGACGACTTTCTTGGCGTCGGACGATTTGACAGTCTGGATCGCGTTGCCCGCGTAAATCGGACGCTCGAAGGTCGAGCCGTCAACCACGCCGGACGCATCCGAGATCACCATCACGTCCAGCAGCGCGGCAACGCGGGGCATGACGTTCTTGGCGTCGGTGGTGGCGGGGGCAACGATATGCTCGTACCCATCAGCCAGACCTGCGATCAGGGCAGCAGTCGATTCCGCCAGACGATGGCCCAGCGACTCGTCTTCGGCGACCAGCACTTTTGCAACACCGTCGATCTTGGCAGCGGCCTCACCAGCGGCAGCGGCGGAACCACCTGCGGCCAGAACGGTCACGTCACCCAGCGCCTTTGCAGCGTTGACGGCTTTGGCGGTGGCGTCCAGCGCCAGTTCACCATTGTTGACTTCGGCGAGAAGAAGAACAGCCATTACACAGCCCCCGCTTCTTTGAGTTTCGCAACCAGCTCGTCAACCGAGCCCACGACGATACCAGCGGCACGTGCCGGCGGTTCTTCGGTTTTGACGATTTCCAGACGAGGAGTGACGTCGACGCCGTAATCGGCAGCGGTTTTCTCGTCCAGCGGCTTTTTCTTCGCCTTCATGATGTTGGGCAGCGACGCATAGCGCGGCTCGTTCAGGCGCAGGTCAACGGTCACGATGGTCGGCATCTTGACACTGATGGTCTGCAGACCGCCGTCAACTTCGCGGGTGATCTTGGCGCTGTCGCCTTCGATATCCACCTCAGAGGCGAAGGTGCCTTGGCTCCAGCCCAACAGGGCCGACAACATCTGACCGGTGGCGTTCATGTCGTTGTCGATCGCCTGCTTGCCCGCCAGAACCAGACCGGGCTGCTCTTCCTCGACCACTTTGGCCAGGATCTTGGCAACGGCCAGAGGCTCGATATCGGTGTGCACGTCATCAGCCGCAACAACCAGAATTGCCCGGTCGGCACCCATGGCCAGCGCGGTGCGCAGGGTTTCCTGCGCCTGCTTGACGCCGATGGAAACAGCGACGACTTCATCCGCCTTGCCTGCTTCTTTCAGGCGGATCGCCTCTTCGACGGCGATCTCGTCGAACGGGTTCATCGACATTTTGACATTGGCGAGATCAACACCGCTGCCGTCCGCTTTGACGCGAACTTTCACGTTATAGTCAATCACGCGTTTGACAGGCACGAGTACCTTCATTTTGCGCTTGCTCCTCACAAATAACGGTAAGCCGCGACGCGACTCCACCAATGCTCTCGGACGTCTGAATAACGTCTCAAGCCACACGACAACAGGGCAAAATCGTCATCTCGTGGGCTTGGGACGTCGCGTTTCATATTTTTTGACGCTACGGCGCGCTCAAGCTAACGCTTCAGCGGTTCGCGCCCGGAACCCACAGCACATCCGCCGAGCCGTTTTCGTTCGCGCAGCGGGCGGCCACGAAAAACCAGTCGCTTAGGCGATTGAGGTATTTTACCGCAACTTCGTTGACAGGTTCCATATTGGTCAGCTCAACCGCCAGACGTTCGGCCCGGCGCGAGACAGTACGACACACATGCAGATGCGCGGCCAGGCGTGACCCACCGGGCAGGATGAAACTGCGCAGCGGCGCCAGCGTTTCGTTCATCGCGTCGATCTCAGCTTCAAGCCTGTCGATCTGAGAGGGTACGATGCGCAGCGGCGTGTATTCAGCCTCGGCATCCTTATCCATGTCGGGGCGGCAGAAATCAGCACCCAGATCGAACAGGTCATTCTGGATGCGCGACAGCGCGGCTTCGACCTCACCATCAGCTTCGGTTCGGGCGACACCGACGAATGAATTCAGCTCATCCACCGTGCCATAGGCGGCAACTCGCCCCGAATACTTGGCAACGCGTTCCCCATTGCCCAAGGCTGTTTTGCCGTCATCGCCGGTGCGCGTGTAGATTTTGTTGAGTACAACCATTTACTGACCTCCCTGTCCGCGAAGCCAGACGTAGAGCACGATCAGCACCACGGCAATGAATTGAAACAGGATGCGCAGCTGCATCATCTTGTTGCTTTTCAGCGCGGCACTTTTCCCTGCCTTGCCGAAGTTTGAAATGCCGATCACCAGAACGACGACCACCGCCGCCATCGCCAGCAATAATACGACCATCAATAGGTCCATGGGTACACCGTCCACGTTTTTTGCATTGGCTTACCATCTAGACCCATGGCGGAGAAAAGCGAACGGGTAATTTCGCCTCAGACGTCCGAGAGGATACGGTCAATCGCACGTGTCGGCAGAATGCGGCGCAGGCAGCCTGCGATGTAAGTCGGGGTCGTGACATAGTAGCGGGGGCGCGGTCGTTTTGCTTCGACCGCATGGGCCAGCTTGTCGGTCACGGCGGATGCGGGCAGTTCGAACCGATCCGTGCCCGAGGATTCGTATAGTCTTTTCAACAGCGACGCCTGATACCGTTCGCGCAGGGCTGAGTTCTGCCAATCGATGAAACGTTCGAAGAAAGGGATCGAGTTCTCTCGGATTTTCGAGGTGATCGGGCCTGGTTCGATCAGGCTGACCTTGATGTCGGTATCCGCCAGTTCCAACCGCAATGTGTCGGTCAGGCCCTCGATCGCATATTTTGTGGCCACATAAGCTCCGCGCCAGGGAAAGGCGACCAGTCCCAGAACCGAGGAGTTCTGCACGATTCGCCCGTGGCCCTGCGCCCGCATCACTGGAATGACCTGACGGGTCAGTTCGTGCCAGCCAAAGAAATTAGCCTCGAAGATCGCGCGCAACCCGTCGGTGGGCAGATCTTCGACTGCGCCGGGTAGACCGTGTGCTCCGTTGTTGAACAGCGCATCCAACGTGCCTTCGGTGGCCTCAAGCACCTCGGCCAGACCAGCGGTGATGCTGTCGGTATCGGTATAGTCGATGAGGGGGCTTTCAAAGCCCTGCGCGCGTAGCCTGTCACAGTCCCGCTGCTGTCGGCACGATGCAAAGACGCGCCAACCGCGAGCGCGCATGCCATGCGCTGCGTCCAGCCCGATTCCGGACGAACAGCCGGTTATAAGAATCGATTTCTGCATAGTGTCCCCGATACCAAGCCTTATGCCTAGCTAGGGCGTGATTCCGGGTGGGACAATCGTTGCACTGCGTCAGTTTACGGGTTTTTCGACCAGAGATGCCGATATCCATCCGACCTGTTGCTGCGGCAACACGCGCAGGCGAAGCCAACCTGTGCCCGAGTCGCTCAGGATTTCGACTTTCTGGCCAATGCCGACCTTTGCTATAATTGGATAGATCGTGCCGGGACCGTCGCGGAGATTGACCCGTGTTCCAGAAATCTCACGAATGTCCTTCTCGGGCTCAGTGGGGGCAATCGGTTCCGCGATCTGTTCGGGCGCTTCTGGTTCGACCTGCTGCAGGCCGCTCACCCCGTCTTCAAGCGATGCGAGCGTAAAATTGGAAGTTTGATCATCAAAAACCGATATTTCCCTGAGCGCTTCAACGCTTGCGGTTTCAGTCACAAATTCAACAACGGCCGGTTGAGGCTCGATCGGTTTGGCCCGGACGGCCGGGGTGCGGCTGGCGACGTTGGTCACAAGATTTTGGGCAGGCGCAGGTGCGATCTGCACTGGCTTGGATTGGGTGGCGACACGCACAGGCTGTTCGGCACGCAGGCCGCGCGGTTCAAAGTCTGGCCCACCGCTCATGACGTAAAAACACCAGCCAAGTGCAGCGAAACTAACAACGATAAGGCGCGTCATGGCGCTTCCCCCGGGTAATCGTAAAAGATGAAATAGGCAGCAGTCTAATGACCGAGAGCTTACCATATCTGAGGTCTCGAGTCGAAAGATCGGGGGAAATCCGTCGGTTGCCTCCCCCTGTTGCAAAAAGCGCCACTTGTCCCCAGCAAAATGCGTACCGGTTGCTTTACCGCGGCGCGCTTGCGTCGTATCACATCATATATGAACGACACGATCGACGACCCCAACATGGAGGCCCCCGAAGGTGGGGGCGAGGTAGCCGAACCACTGCGCCGCGCGATTGGCGAACGCTATCTGACCTATGCTTTGTCCACCATCATGCACCGGGCGCTGCCCGATGCGCGCGATGGCCTGAAGCCGGTTCACCGGCGAATCCTCTATGCAATGCGCGAGCTGCGACTCAGCGCGACGGGGGGATTCCGTAAGTCTGCCAAGATTTCCGGCGACGTGATGGGTAACTATCACCCCCACGGTGATGCCGCTATCTACGATGCGATGGCGCGTCTGGCGCAAGACTTCAACGTGCGCTACCCGCTGGTCGACGGGCAGGGGAATTTCGGCAACATTGACGGCGACAACCCGGCGGCCTCGCGATACACCGAGGCGCGGATGACAATCGTGGCCGAAGCGCTGCTGGAAGGTCTGAACGAGGACGCCGTCGATTTCCGCGACAACTATGACGGGACGCTGACCGAGCCGGTCGTGCTGCCCGCACAGTTCCCGAACCTGCTGGCAAACGGGGCCAGTGGTATCGCGGTCGGCATGGCGACGAATATCCCGCCGCATAACATCTCGGAGCTTTGTGACGCCTGTCTGCATCTGATCAAGACGCCGGATGCGCGGGATGACACGCTGCTGAACTATGTCCCCGGCCCGGACTTTCCGACTGGTGGCGTGATTGTCGAGCCCCCTGAGAATATCGCGCAGGCTTATCGCACCGGGCGTGGATCGTTCCGCCTGCGCTGTAAGTATGAGGTCGAGGATCTGGGGCGTGGCCAGTGGCAGATCGTTGTCACCGAGATCCCGTATCAGGTTCAGAAATCCAAGCTGATCGAAAAGATCGCGGAACTGATCCAGACCAAGAAAATCCCGATCCTCGGTGATGTCCGCGATGAATCCGCTGATGACATCCGCCTGATCCTCGAGCCACGGTCCAAGAACGTGGACCCCGAAGTGCTGATGGGGATGTTCTATCGCAACTCGGACCTTGAAGTGCGTTTCAGCCTGAACATGAACGTGTTGATCGACGGGGTGACGCCCAAGGTCTGCTCGATGAAGGAAGTGTTGCGCGCCTTCCTCGATCACCGGCAAGAGGTCCTGCTGCGTCGTTCGCGTCACCGCATGGCCAAGATCGACCACCGGTTGGAAGTGTTGGAGGGCTTTATCGTTGCCTTCCTGAACCTCGACCGTGTGATCGACATCATACGCTACGACGACGACCCCAAAGCCGCGCTGATGCGCGAAGATTGGGGGATCGACCACGTTCGTGCGACGGACGAATCCGACTATGTCTCGCCCAAACCAGGCGAGGGCGAACTGTCCGAGGTTCAAGTCGACGCCATCCTCAACATGCGCTTGCGCAGCCTGCGCCGTCTGGAAGAGATGGAGCTGGTCCGCGAGCGTGACGCGTTGATGGAAGAGCGCGCCAATCTCGAAGACCTGCTGGCTGATCCCGCTCTGCAATGGGCCAAGATCGCTGAGCAGTTGAAAGAGACCAAAAAGACCTTCGGCAAGGACTATGAAGGCGGCGCACGCCGTACCCAATTCGCCGAGGCTGGACAGGTCGAGGAAGTGCCGCTTGAGGCGATGATCGACAAGGAACCGATAACGGTCGTTTGTTCGCAGATGGGCTGGATTCGCGCCATGACCGGTCATATCGACCTGAAGCGCGAGCTGAAGTTCAAGGATGGCGACGGCCCGCGTTTCATCTTCCACGCGGAGACCACGGACCGGCTGTTGGTCTTCGCCTCAAATGGCCGGTTCTACACGGTCAGCGCGGCCAATCTGCCCGGCGGGCGGGGCATGGGCGAGCCGCTACGTCTGATGGTCGATCTGCCGAACGAGGCGCAGATCATCGACATCCTGATCCACAAGCCCGGGCGCAAGCTGCTGGTGGCCTCGGATGCGGGCAACGGGTTTATGGTGCCCGAGGATGACGTGCTAGCGCAGACCCGCAACGGCAAGCAGGTGCTGAACGTCAAAGGTGATGAAACGGCGGTGATCTGCAAACCGATCGCGGGCGACCACGTAGCGGTAGTGTCTCAGAACGGCAAGTTCCTGGTCTTCCCAACCGAAGAATTGCCCGAGATGACCCGCGGCAAGGGTGTACGTTTGCAGAAATACAACATGGCGCGCGGGCGTCAGGGCACGCTGGAACTGGATGGCGGTCTGTCCGACATAACCACCTTCAATTGGGAGGAGGGCCTGAAATGGTCCATGGGTGGCGACAAGACCCGGCACGAGGCGGATATGTCTCAATGGCTGGCCAAACGCGCCAGCGTCGGGAAAAAGCCGCCTTACGGCTTCCCGAGGGACTATAAATTCTCGTGATTTTGCGACCGCTTGCGGGGAATTCCGCCGATACGGCTTGGCACAGTCCGTATCGGTGCGCTAAATCAAAGAAAACAGGCCTATCGAGACGAGAGACATGTTGCGCATTTTGACCTTGATCACCGGACTGGCCCTGTTGGGTGCGTGTACGCAGACGCAAGTGTACGAAGAGCCTGAGTCGCTCGGTGAATTCAAACTGCGCGTCAACTATGCCTTTGCCGAAAAGGCGGTGCAGGGACCGGTCTCACGCGACGCTACGCCGGACGAGTGGACGGCCGCGATTCAGAATGCGGTGGATATCCGCCTTGGCAGATACGAAGGCGCGCAGGATTATGATATCGGCATCAGCCTGGAGGGATATATGCTGGCGCCTCCGGGCATTCCGGTGATCTACAACCCACGCAGCACCGCGATTGTGCTGGTGAATGTCTATGACGTGAACAAGAAAGAATTTCTGGCCAAGGGCAAACAATTTCAGGTTCTGGAAGACACCACTGGCGGCAGCGCGTTCAAGGGCTCGGGCCATGAGCGTACCAAAGAAGAGCAGATGAGCGGTCTGGCCTTGAAGGTTGCGGACCGAGTCGAGGAATGGCTGGCCGAAGAACATCAGCAGAACGGTTGGTTCAAAAGCCGCCCCGATCTGATCCAGCCGCTGGATTCCGGCGAGCTCACGCAAAATCCAGCGTCGTAAACGGCTTTTCCCGCAGGATGTGCTTGATTTTCCCCTGCGAACCAAATATCTCGCGCGCGCAGATGTAACCACGGGACCAAGGGTCCCCCAAATCGCAAAAGGGCGCCTGAGGAATGGCAAAGGAAAAGTTTGAGCGTACAAAACCGCACGTCAACATCGGCACGATTGGCCACGTTGACCACGGCAAAACCACGCTGACCGCAGCGATCACCAAGTATTTCGGTGACTTCAAAGCGTATGACCAAATCGACGGTGCGCCGGAAGAGAAAGCGCGCGGCATCACCATCTCGACCGCCCACGTGGAATACGAGACCGACAACCGCCACTACGCGCATGTTGACTGCCCCGGCCACGCCGACTACGTCAAAAACATGATCACCGGTGCTGCTCAGATGGACGGCGCGATCCTGGTTGTGAACGCCGCTGACGGCCCGATGCCGCAAACGCGTGAGCACATCCTGC
>NZ_JAGHRL010000012.1:0-60535 GCF_017743815.1 Ruegeria sp. R8_1
AGGTCAAGGAACGCACCAAAAGTCATCTGTTTGATGTACACAGATTTCCTAAGAAATCAGTGAACCACTCAAACAGTGAAGCTGACACTCTATAATCGGCGCTACCGCTTACGCTACTTGAGCGCAGGCATCGAACCTAAGAGCGCGATATACAGACATCCAATCCGTCGAAACGAACCAAACCGCCCACATATCTCTTCAGTTATCCATCAATGTCAAAGAACATAACACCCAGAGCCAAAAACCAGACCGTTGCGCCAATCAAATCAGCGCGCCCGCCTAATCAACAACCTCAGATGCCCCCGGTCTCTCCCGAGCGTCTCAACCGTCTTTCCAGTCCGTCAGCACCGTCTCCAGCGCCCCAGCACAACCTCAGCAGCGCCGGTGAAGGGGGTTCTAAGGTTTACCCAACAAAGCCGCAAGCAGAAAATTTGAAAAATGCCATTTTTTTTGCATTCTTTTATTTTTGCATTTTAAAACAACGATCTACTCACCACCCATCGACGTCATTTCCCTCCAATTCAGCGTCAAACAACAGCCCAAGATATGGGATGAAAACAAGGCGGGTCGAACGACACCCTATATATAGTGAGCAGTAAGCCGACAGGCACTAGAAGCTCTCGACTCGTGCGTCTCTTTGCGAGTCGAAACCTGCGGCGCAAAAGCGGGATTCCGGCAGCCACAGTGTGTCAAAAGTGGATCCACGCGCTCAAATGCTTGCGTATCAACTGCGGATGCGGTCAGGTCACGGCAACCAAGCTGAATTGAAGAAATTCCATGACCCAAGTGCCCGATCATAAATTCCCGCGCGTGCGCACCGTCGGATATGACGGTTTGCTGGTTTCTTTTGGTGACACAATGGAAGAATCCTCGAACCGGGCAGCCTTGGCGTTTCGCGATCTCATCGACAGCGAAAACTGGGAAGGCGTACTTGAAACCTCGGCCACTTTGGCATCCGCTTATATCCGGTTCGATACCAAACGTTTGTCACATGCCGACCTCGATGCCAGGGTGCGCGGGGCTTTGGACCACCAAGACTGGTACTCTGCGCCCATGCCCATGGGACGCAGGTTCTGGCGTGTTCCAACAGTATACGGCGGTGAGCTTGCACCCCAGCTTGGCGACGCGGCACAAGCAGCAGGGTTAAACGTCGAGGAAGCTATCCGTCGCCTGTCGGAAACGCGCGTCCGTGTCCTGACGATTGGCTTCGCGCCGGGGCAGCCATATCTGGGCCCGCTTGGACCCGAGTTCAACATACCCCGACTTCAGGATTTAACCCCGATGGTGCCCGAGGGCGCGCTGGTTCTGGCAATATCGCAGTTCGTACTTTTTTCAGGCCCAACTCCGACGGGATGGAGGCATGTCGGCCAAACCGCGTTCCGATGCTTTCGTCCCGAAGCAGAACACAGCTTTGCCCTGCGCCCCGGCGACGAAATGCAGTTCGTGCCGATTTCCCGAGACGCGTTGGAGGATATCCGCGCAAACAACGCCGACGGCACGGGCGGCGCAACTTGTCAGGAGATCAAGCAGTGACTCTGACCGTTCTGCGCATCGGCCCCGCCTGCACAATTCAGGACCAGGGACGTATTGGATATCTGGATCAAGGTTTGTCCAGATCCGGGGCTGCTGACATCCTTGCCCTGCACGAAGGGGCTGCGCTGTTGGACCAGAGCCCGGAACTTGCGGCGTTGGAAATGGCTGGCATGGGTGGAGAGTTCGAAGCGAACCAAACCACATGCTTTGCCCTTACCGGCGCACCGATGCAGGCCAGTATTGATGGAAGTCCCGTGCCGTGGAATGCCTCTCATCAGATCGAGGCCGGGCAACGATTGGTGATCGGAGCTGCGCTGCGTGGCAGCTATGGCTACCTTCATCTTGGAGGCGGTATAGACGTGCCAGAATTTTTGGGGTCCCGCTCAACGCATCTGACCGCAAAGATTGGGCGAGTTGTTCAGCAAGATGACATATTGAATAGCTCCAAGGGCGCGGGGCGTGCTGGTTGGAAGTTAAGACCAGAGGACAGGTTCTCGGGCGGACTTTTGCATGTAGTCGCCAGTTTTCAGACATCACTGTTTGATCAAAGCACCTTGGACCGGTTTGCCGCCACCAGCTTTACGCGCGGTGCAAGGGCCAACCGCATGGGGATGCAATTGGAAAGCGACGGACCCGGATTTGCGGCAAAAGGGCAGCTAAATATCCTGTCCGAGATCATCACACCTGGCGACATCCAAATGACCGGCACTGGAAACCCGTTTATCCTGCTGCCGGAATGCCAGACCACTGGTGGTTACCCACGTATCGCCACGGTCTTGCCTTGCGACATCCCTCGGGCGGCACAAACGCCAGCGGGTGCTGAAATTCGGTTCGAATTCGTAACGCTTGAGGAGGCTGCGACGCTACAGGCCCGCCACTCGGCTGACCTGATCCGGCTAAACAGTCAGATCGAACCGCTGGTGCGCAATCCTCATGACATCCCGGACCTGTTGTCCTACCAATTGATCGGCGGAATGATCTCTGCCACCGACTAAAGGAGTTTTGCCGATGCCCAGCGTCGATCTGAATGCCGATATGGGGGAAAGCTTTGGCCCCTGGAAGATGGGCGATGACGATAGTCTGCTGAGGATCATCACCTCGGCCAATATCGCATGTGGCTTTCACGCGGGTGATTGGGATGTGATGGCGCAGACGATGAAGCTGGCCGCTGAAAACGGCGTCGGTATCGGCGCACATCCCGGCTTTCCTGATCTGCAGGGCTTTGGCCGCAGAAATATGAAAATCCCTCATGCGTCCCTGCGCAATCTGGTGCGGTATCAATTGGGGGCAGCTTTAGGTATGGCCAAGGCGGTTGGAACGCAGGTCCGGCACCTGAAATTACACGGCGCGTTGGCCAACATGTGCTCGGTCGACGTGGATATGGCACGAGCGTGTTATCTGGGCGCGCTGGACGTGGACCCCGATATCATCATCATGGTGCTGGCCGTCACCAAACAGGAAGAAGCTGTACGCGACCTTGGCTGCAAATGGGTCGGAGAGATCTTTGCCGACCGCGCTTACAATGACGACGGAACGCTGGTGGATCGAAGCCTGCCCGGCGCTGTCATCCATGACCCGGACCTGGCCGGACCACGCATCCTGAACATGGTGCGCGAAGGGGCCATCATCACTGAATCCGGGAAACGACTGGAAACCTCGATCGACACAATATGTCTGCACGGAGACGGCCCTACGGCGGTGCAAATCGCAACTTCGGTGCGGGAAAACCTGATCACTGGCGGGGTCGATGTGACGAAATTCATCCGCTGATCAGATTGGCTTAAGACAGCACGCGTATACCGCTGGTGTTGCCGGGGTCAGGTTCAGCCCCTAGCATGACCACAAGTTCATGTTCTGAGTGCCACAATCCCGGCAACACCCTGCACCACCTGCAAAGCGCAGGAGCAAGGAGATAGCTTTATGTCTTTTGATCTGATGTCCTACGAACCCCGCGGCGACAAGAAAAACTCGGAGTTCTTCAACGAGTATTTACCAAAAATCTACGAACGCCGCGCCAGCTCGGGCGTTGCCGACCTCGTCGGGGCGATGAAGGCCATCGTGATACAAGTCGAATCCGATGCGCTGTTTGACACACTGGTCGAGCTCTACGTAATGACGCCCTATCGCCACACAGCCAGCTATCTGGGGCGCACGCATAAATTCTCGGTCCTGCATTCACATTCCGACTACCCTGCCCTGATCGTGATGGCGCCGCTCAGCCCCGCTTTCGAAGACTTTATTCCCCGCATCAACCGCATGTATCCGCTGGCTCGAAAGACTCCGCAAACCCGATATGTCGGAGAGGTCTTCGGCGCGTCGGACCTAACCGCGCTGACCCAAGCACTGGAGGATCAGAATATTCGGTTCGAGTATTCAGGCGACACCGAAAATCCGTTCTATACGCTGCAGGGTTTTCAGTTCACTACACCTTCGGATTTCACCTGCAATCGGGTTGGCTATTCCAATCTGGACTTCAACGACACGGATAGCCTCGGTCTGGGCGACCGTGTTCTATTGAGCGTCAGTGAGCAAGCTCGTCTGAATCAGGCTGCCGCGTTTGGGACCGACAGCAATATCGCGCCGCTCATGCTAGGTATTGATCACCTCGCCACGCGTGTTCTTGCCGGAGAACGCGAGGACGCAATCCTCGAGTTCCTGACCATGGTGCCCTATTACTTCTGGGCCGCGTACAACATCTTCGACATGAACTCGTCCACCAATGTGAACCGAAACCCAAACGTAGATGACGACAAGAAATCACCTGCCAAAGTGTTCACCGCCAACAACACGCCGTCCTTCGTGAATTCCTTCGCCAAACTGCCGATGCCGACCGAGGATTTTGTCCGCAATTTCGGCCGTCGCCTGCATCACATGGCGGTCGAGATTCAGGATGGCGATCATGGCGCGGGTGAAAAGAATGTAGATTTTGTGGTTAACACCCTCAAAGACAAAGGCGTGCCGTTTCTGGCCCATGTAGTAGGCGAGTGCAAAGACGATCCGAACCTCAAGCAGATCTTCTCAAAACACTCAAAAAACACGCTGCTGATCACGGAATACATTGAACGCTGCCACAAATATGATGGCTTTTTCACCAAGGACAATGTCGCCGCGTTAACCGCCGCCGCCGGTCAGGACGAGCAGTACCAGCACGGTCATGTGTTCGACTAAAGCCCTGCAAGCACTTCCGAAACGCTCTGGGACACGAATGTCCCGAAAATGGCAAACGCGTCACGGGATGTTCGCACGTTAGCCCAACTCCGAAAAAAAGGCTGCGAGTTCCCTCGCAGCCCCATCCAATCAGGAGAGAGAATGTCGGGTCTTATGACGGCCCGATCATGAAACAGGTGACATTTCGGGCCTGCAACCTGCGGCAAGCCAGATCGGCCTGTTCGCGGGTCATGCCTTGGAACGTCGCATCGAAACCTCGTGAGCTTTGATTCACCTTGCGCAAGGTTCCTTCCAGAGTGGTCATTTCGGCCAAAGCGGTTTTCAGCAGCACCTTCTCGGCCTCGTAGCGCGTAGTATAGCGACCTACATTGACGCCCCAAAGATGCCCGCCCGAGGTAGAAAGACGGGTCACAATCTCCCGTTCCGGCTCTGGCTGAGCAGCTGGGTTGGTCGACGCCAGAACCAGATCATCAGGACGAGGCGCCGGGCGCACCGTTCCGTCATCCGGGGTCTGGATATCAGCCGCTGCGATTGCCGCAGCGATTCCATCCTGAATTCTGCTTTCGTCTTTTGCCGCTGTCGCGGCAACTGTTCCGGCGACTTGAACTGCAGTTGCACGGCGCAACACGGGCCGCAGGCTGGCCGTTGGTGCAGTGGTCAGGCGCGCGACCTGCGCATTCAGGCCCGCATTTCCAGCGTAAGCCGGACGGGCAGGTTTGCGGATAGGCGCACGGGATGGAGCGCGACGGAAGCCCATATCCAGCAACTCCGCCACTTTGGCGTTGCGCGACGCACCGGATTTTCCGCCGAAGACGGTCGCGATGATCCGCTCATCCTTGCGCTTGGCCGAGGCTACCAGATTGAAACCTGCCGCTCGTGTGTATCCTGTCTTGATCCCATCGGCACCCTTATAGGCGGCCAAAAGGCGGCGGTTGGTGTTCGGAACCGTTTTGATCCCTGCATGAGTCGATTGACGTGAAAACAGGTTGTAATACTGCGGATAGTCATACAGGAGATGCCGACCCAGCGTCGTCATGTCCCGCGCGGTCGACAAGTGGCCGGACTCGGTCAATCCATGCGCATTCTTGAAGGTTGTGCGGCTCATACCCATGGCTTTGGCGGTGCGCGTCATACGGCGTGCAAACGCGGCCTCGGATCCACTAATGGCAATCCCGATGGCGGTCGCCGCGTCATTGGCGGATTTCACGGCGGCCGCGCGGATCAGGTACCGAAACGCAATCCGCTGCCCCGAGCGCAACCCCAGCTTGGACGGAGGCTCTGCCGCAGCTGCCTTGGTGATACGTACTTGCGTATCCAACTCGATCTCACCATTCCGAACAGCCTCGAACGCAATATAGAGCGTCATCATCTTGGTCAGAGAAGCCGGGTGAAGTCGGGTATCTGCGTTGCGCGAATGCAAAACCTCACCCGTGCGCGCGTCAATCACCATCGCCGCATAGGGCGCGGCAACCGATTGCAACGGCGCAAAAGAAAGCAGCCACACGAATGCTATAATAAATAAGCCCATTCGGGCCGGAACTGTCCGCCGAACCTGCACGATCTTTGCCTCTGTCTACCTCGGGCCGCCGGGTTTTCCCGGTCAGCAATTAATTTATTTTATTACCCGTAAGGCTAACACAGAGGACGTCCGAAATAAACCGAAAGCTGGTAAATTCGATCTTTCTTTCGGCGCGCAGTCACCCGCAACATATGGTCGAGTTGCACACCTCAGCCACTAAATCGTCCTCTGATTTGGTGCCGCCGCACATAGCCTATTCAATTTTTTGTAACTGGGACCATTCGGCAACATCATGCAAGCGTGCGAACAAGGCTCGCCAACTCACCCAGATCCCGCAATTCCTTGTACCGGTTCGAACGGAAGGGGACCTCGGCTTTTTCGATCTCCCAGACCAGCCCATGGGGGACGTAGACCCCCCAGCAGCCAGCCTCGATCGGAGCCACGACGTCGGATCGCATCGAATTGCCAACCATCATCGCTTGGGTAGGGCCGGTCCCATGGCGCGCAAATATTTCATGATAGGTTTCAGCCGTCTTTTCTGAAACGATCTCGACCTCGTCAAAAAGCTCGCCCAAACCGGATTGCGCCAGCTTCCTTTCTTGATCAATGAGGTCGCCTTTGGTGATCAGCACAACCTTGTGAGTCGCCCCGACTGCTTCGACCGCTTCGCGGGCATGGGGCAGCAGTTCGATCGGATGGGCCAACATCTCTTGCCCCGCGTCGATCAACTGACGAATGACCGAAGCCGGGACACGATCTTCGGTGACCTCGATCGCGGTTTCGATCATCGACAGAATGAAGCCTTTGATTCCATACCCATAGTGCCGGATGTTGCGTCTTTCTGCAGCAAGCAGACGATCCATCAGATGATCCCGATCGGCATGGTCCGCCAGCAGATCGGCGAAATAGGCCTGCGTCAGTTGAAAGAACCGTTCGTTGTGCCACAACGTGTCATCAGCATCGAACCCAACGATGGTCAGCTTGTCTTCCATTGCGATTACGTCCTGCTGGCTCTTTTCTCTGGCCCCTAGGACGTTATATAACCGCTCAGATAAACCGAAGCCTGAATCGGACTTTTGCGCGCAATGTTTGAAAACCCTTGGATGATGTCTGACAATTCGGACGACGACGGCGACTCGTCCGTCCTGATTCAAACGCGCCCTAAAACCAAGCGCCCGCCGCTGTACAAGGTGCTGCTACTGAATGACGACTACACCCCGATGGAGTTCGTTGTGCACGTGCTGGAGCGCTTTTTCGGCATGACCCACGCCGAAGCGTTCGAGATCATGCTGACCGTGCACAAGAAAGGCGTCGCCGTGGTTGGCGTATTCAGCCACGAGATCGCCGAGACCAAAGTGGGTCAGGTGATGGACTTTGCTCGCCGACACCAGCACCCCCTGCAATGCACAATGGAACGCGAAGAGTAGCGTCTGCTCTTCCAACGAACGCGTATGTCCCCTCGCCTTGATCTTGCCCTGAACAGCGGCCTTGCGCTGTCACAGCCGCTGACGGTGATCGGGCCGACACCAGCCCATGACTTGTCCGAGCTGCCACGCGAGACGCAGGTGGTGCAGCCCTTCAAGCCGTTTCACGACCACTTCAAGGCGCTGGGATTTGCCGCTACAGCCGAAGCGCATGAGGCATGTCAGGATGCCGTGGTTATCCTGCCCCGCGCCAAAGCCTTGGCGCGCAGCCTTGTGCAACAGGCCTGCTCTCGCGCCAAGGGAGTTGTCGTTGTGGACGGGGCCAAAACTGACGGCGTCGACAGCCTACTAAAGGACATTCGCAAACGCGTTCAGGTCGAGGGACCGATTTCCAAAGCACATGGCAAGATATTCTGGTTTGGGTCTGATCCAAAGGCCTTCGCCGATTGGGCCGCACCCGGAACACAGGTTGTGGACGGGTTCAAAACGGCCCCCGGCGTGTTTTCGGCAGATGGGGTGGACCCGGCCTCGGCCCTGTTGCTGGGCGCCCTGCCCGCGAATTTGGGCGCACGGGTGGCCGATCTGGGCGCGGGCTGGGGGTATCTGTCTGCCAACGTGTTGCAAAAACAGGGCTTACGCGCCTTGTACTTGGTTGAGGCCGACCACATCGCCCTGAATTGTGCCAAGACCAATATAACCGATGACCGGGCGTCTTTTCACTGGGCCGACGCGGTAACGTGGCGCGCGCCCGAGGGGCTGGACGCGGTCGTTATGAACCCGCCCTTTCACACCTCGCGCAGCGCAGACCCCGCGCTGGGTCAGGGCTTTATCCAATCCGCCGCACGTAATATGGCAAAACATGGTGAGCTGTGGATGGTGGCCAACCGCCACCTGCCTTACGAAACCACGCTGAACGAAGCTTTCTTGCGCGTCGACGAAGTCGCTGGCGATAACCGGTTCAAGGTGTTCCACGCCTCTCGCCCTCGGCGGTGATCCCGGTTAACCTGCGCGCAACTCAGGGAGACAACGCATGTCCTTTTCCATAGCAGGCAAGACCGCCATCGTCACCGGTGGCGCCAATGGCGTCGGGCTGGCCATCGGGCGGCATTTCGCGGATGCGGGTGCCAATGTGATGTTTGCCGACATGGATGAAAAGCGGCTGACCGACGAGTTGGGCGAGCAGGCCGACGACAGCAATATCCGCTTTTTCGCGGGCGATTTACGGGAAAAGCTGACCATCGCAAACCTGCTTTCCGCCACGATAGACGCCTTTGATCAGGTGGATATCCTGGTCAACGGGTCGCGGCAGGTTATCCCGTCCGATCCGTTGGATACAGATGACGACTCGGTCAAGACCCTGCTGAACCAGAATTTGATGCCAGCCCTGCGTCTCAGCCAGGCCGTCGCCAAACGCATGATCAAACAATCCGGAGAAGGAGACAGCCCTGCCGGATCGATCATCAACCTGTCCTCGATTGCCGCACGTCGAACGCATCCGGATCTGATGGCCTATTCCGTCTCGACTGCTGCGCTGGATCAGATGACGCGGTCGCTGGCCGTGGCTTTCGCCCCGAACCGCATCCGCGTGAACTCGATCGCGCTGGGTTCGGTCATGAGCGCCTCGTTGCAGTCCACGCTCAAGGAAAACCGCGATTTCCGAGACGATATCGAAAAGCACACCCCGTTGGCCCGCATTGCCGCCCCCACCGAATTGACCGAGACGGCACAGTTTCTGGCCTCGGACGCGGCGGGGTTCATCACCGGGCAAATCCTGACCATTGACGGAGGCCGCACCCTGCTGGACCCCGTTGCAGCACCGGCGCACTGACCCCATGTTTGACACCGAAAAATCCACCGCCTCCGCGTGGTTCCGCACCCTGCGCAACCAGATCGTAACTGCGTTCGAAGCCCTGGAAGACAGCCACGACACCGGGCTGTTTTCCGACGCCACCCCCGGCCGCTTCGAAGTGAAGGAAACCACCCGCCAATCAGACGACGGATCAGATGCGGGCGGCGGTTTGATGTCGGTGATGCGCGGCGGACGCGTGTTTGAGAAAGTGGGCGTCAATATATCGACCGTTTACGGCACGCTGGGCGATCGCGCGCAGCAGGCAATGGCTGCGCGCAAGGGCATTCCGGGCATGACCGAAGACCCGCGTTTCTGGGCCTCGGGCATTTCACTGGTGGCGCATATGCAGAACCCGCACGTGCCAGCGGTTCATATGAACACCCGTATGTTCTGGACCCCTCATGCGTGGTGGTTCGGCGGCGGGTCTGACCTGAACCCGTGTATCGAATATGAGGACGACACCGCCCATTTCCACGCCACCCAAAAGGCGCATCTGGACCCGCATGGGCCTGCGCATTACCCGCGCCTCAAGGATTGGGCGGATGAGTATTTCTACATCCCGCACCGCAAACGCGCGCGCGGTGTGGGCGGCATCTTCATGGATGACTACTGTACCGGCGACTGGAGTGCCGATTTCGCACTGACGCAGGACATCGGCCGCGCCTTTTTGCCCGCCTTCCTGCCCTTGGTCGAAAAGCGCCGGGTGCAGGGGTTTGACGATGCAGACAAAAACACTCAACTGGTGCATCGTGGTCTGTATGCCGAGTACAACCTTGTCTACGACCGAGGCACCAAGTTCGGACTGGAAACCGGCCACGACCCAGATGCCGTTTTGATGAGCCTGCCTCCACTGGCGAAATGGGTGTGATTACTTCTTCATCCTGATATCCAGAACAGCGTCGTAACAATAGCTTTCAGCCTTGGATGCCGAGTAATTTTCGCCCACATACTTCACGGTGATCGAATGTTTGGATGTCGTGTCGGGCTCAACTTGCGGGTCCAAGGAAAACTCTACGGTTCGAATACCCGGCTCATATGGTTTTGAAAGATAGATGCGCCGGGTTGAGTCAGTTCCCAGTGTCCTGATCGCATAGTCCCCAATCCCGCACCAATACGCCAGCGCAACTGATGACCCGACTACGTTCACTTCAAAATTGCCCGTTTGTAATGGCGTCACGTGAACTTGAAAGGTGGGGAATATACCAATACCCGGCTGATCCGCCTGAGCTTCCGCACAGAGAAGCAGCGTCAAAGCTAAAGGCATACATTTAAAGAGTTTCACGGTCGATTACCTCTGCGCAAGTCACAGCAGCCCTCATTGGCCGCATCCCTTGACTCCGCAGCGTTGTTGAACCGCGAAGCGCTGGCAAAACACAAAAGCGTCATTCAGTCGTGATGAATCCCAGCAGAGCGTCCAGGCCTTCAGAATCCGAAATCGAGGAAATTGTCATAGCAATAAGTCTGCGCGGACCCCGCCGACAGGTTCTCGCCCACACGTTTGACCGTGACCGAGTATCCCGGAGTGGTATCCACCCCTTCTGGTGCGGTCAGTGAAAACTGAACCGTCCGGGTTTGTTTTTCATAGGCACGCGTGATGTAAATCCGCTGGGTCGCCTTGGTTCTGAGTGTTCGGATCGCATAATCCCCAATACCGCACCAATACGCGACCGGCGCTGAGGTCCCTCGGGTTGATACCTCGTAGATGCCATTGCCTTTGTCCGCCACGTCAACCCGGACCGCAGGGTTAAGATTCACTCCGAAACCGATCGCCTGAGCGACCCCTGGCAACAATACAATCGCCGCAACGGCAGGCATTTTCCGAAACCGCATAATCCCTTACCCTTTCACACTAAGCACCGCAGAACAAAGCATAGACAACATCACAGTCTAGTAAAGTTCCTGCACCACAACGTGCTATTCGCTCAGCACACGCCCGCCCACATTCTGTGGTGCCAGGGCAACCGTCTTGATTACCGCATAGCAAAGCTGG
This sequence comes from Ruegeria sp. R8_1, assembly GCF_017743815.1. Lineage (NCBI taxonomy): Bacteria > Pseudomonadati > Pseudomonadota > Alphaproteobacteria > Rhodobacterales > Roseobacteraceae > Ruegeria > Ruegeria sp. R8_1. The sequence continues at coordinate 11,484 of NZ_JAGHRL010000012.1, forward strand.
CCCGGTTGCAGGCCCAGCGCGTCGACCGAACGGCGAGTGATGCGAGCAAGAACAGATCCCGCCGGAGTTTTCACTGAAACGATCGCCCCCGGACCTTCGCCCGCGCGAATGGTGTCAACCGTACCTTCCAGCATATTCAGCGCCGACAGGCCCTCTGGCCGCTTGTTGGACAAGATGACCTCTTGGGCGGGAATACGGATTCGAAGATCATCGCCAATCTGGTGCGGAATACGCGGCAGGAACAGGCTTGTCCCGCCCGCGTTCAACTCGGTCAGACCATCGGAATGGTGCTTGGCAACCCGCACTTGCAGCACCGCCCCGACCGCGCGGATACCTGCAGGCGCAACCGATGGGTCGGCCAGAACTTCTGAGGCTGGCCCGTGGCGCACTGCCTTTCCGTCTTGCAACGCCACAACCGACGTCGCCAGGCGCGCCACCTCGGCGGCAGAGTGGGTGACGTACAGAATGGGCACCGAAACCTCATCCCTGAGGCGTTCGAAATAGGGCAGGATCTCGGCCTTGCGCGCATCGTCCAGCGCCGCCAGCGGCTCATCGGCCAATATCAGGCGCGGGCTGGCCAGCAAGGCCCGGCCAATCGCCACGCGCTGTTTCTCGCCCCCGGAAAGGCCAGCAGGACGGCGGTCAAGCAGATGGCCGATCCCCAACATCTCGATCACCTTGTCGGGGTTCTCACGCGGCGCGCCCTTGGGTGCGAACCAACGGCCGTATGACAGGTTTTGGCGCACCGTCAGGTGGGGGAACAGGCGTCCCTCTTGAAAGACATAGCCCAAACGCCGCTTGTGCGGCGGAAGCCACAGATGTTTCTCGGTGTCGAACAGCTCCCATCCATCGACCGCGACACGGCCCGAAGTCGGTTTGAGCAATCCAGCGACGGCATTCACAACCGTCGTCTTGCCCGAGCCCGAGCGTCCGAACAGAACAGTCACGCCGGAGGGTGCGTCAAAATTGAGATCCAGTTTGATGTTGGGCAGATCATGCTGCAATCGGACAGAAAGGCTCATGACCCGGCCACCCTTGCTGCGACACGGCGGGCTATGAACTCTGATAGCAAAAGCGCGCTTAGGGCGATAACAACCGATATAACAACCAGCCGCGTGGCGGCCGCTTCGCCGCCGGGAACCTGAAGAAAGGCGTAGACCGCTGACGGCAGCGTTTGGGTCTGCCCGGGGATATTGGACACGAAGGTAATGGTGGCGCCGAATTCGCCCATCGCCTTGGCAAAGGCCAGAATAGCCCCGGCGATAACGCCCGGCAGGATCATCGGAAGAGTGACGGTCGCAAACACCATAACGCGCGAAGCCCCCAATGTAGCACCGGCCTGCTCTAGCTTGGGGTCCACCGCTTCGATCGACAGCCGGATGGCGCGCACCATTAAAGGGAATGCCATGATCCCCGCCGCCAGCGCTGCACCGGTCCAACGGAATGCGAACACGATTCCGACTTCGGACAGGGCGCGACCCAACGGACCCTGAATGCCAAAGGTCAGCAAGAGAAGGTATCCAGTGACAACCGGCGGCAGGATCAACGGCAAGTGCACGAGCCCGTTCAAGACCTGTCGCCCCGGAAATCGCCAGCGGGCCAATGCATAGGCAGTGAAAACTCCAAAGGGCAAAGTTACCAGCGTGGCCCAGAAGGATACGCGCAATGACAGCCTCAGGGCCTCAAGCTCTTCCGGACCCAACCATCCCATCGCTTATTGCTCCGGCAGGGAAAAGCCCTGCCTTTCAAAGATGTCTTGCGCTTCGGGCGATTGCAGATGCTTTAAAAACGCAAGTGCCTCTGGTCGGGCAGACGTTGTCACACCAGCCGGATAGATGATTGCAGGGTGCAAATCAGACGAAAACTCAGCGAGTACGCGAACGCGGTCTTCGACCACGGCGTCCGATCGGTACACAATGCCCAAGGGGGCTGCTCCTGCCGCAACCAGAGCAAGCGCTGAACGCACATTATCGGTTTGCGCCACTTGCCCCTGAACACTATCCCACAGGCCCAGACTGCGCAGCGCCGCCTTGCCATAGATCCCAGCGGGTACAGCATCGACCAATGCCATGGCCAGATGCCCACCGGCCAAAGCCCCCGCCAGATCGGTTTCGGGGGTCACCTCTTGCATGTCGGGGGCCGAGGTGCCGCCAATGAGAACCAGCCCATTGCCCAGCAGATCGACCCGATTTTTTGCTTCGATCAGGCCCTTACCCTGCAGGACATCCATCCATTCGACATTCGCCGAAATGAACACATCCGCCGGTGCGCCCAGCTGAATCTGACGCGCCAGAACCGAGGAAGCCGCATAGGAAACCGTAATCTCTTGTCCGGTCTGTGCCTCGAACGCCGGAGCGATCTCGTCCAGAGCATTCTTCAGACTGGCTGCTGCAAAAACCAGTACGCCGTCTGCCCCCGCGCGCAGCGGAGCCAGTGTAAACATAGCCAGAGTAATGGCCGCAAGAAATACACGAAGCAGACGTGACAGGATCATCTCATTCCCGCCCCTCGGGGTTAAGGTCCTCTTGGGGATATCTGAGGCACCGGGGGGCGTGCAAGCGCCGATGCGCCGCAGGTTCACCCAAAGGGCAGAGAATGCTGGAAAATTCTTGCCCCAAACCATTTTCGTCAACAGACTCAGCGACAATGTCGCAAACGATCTTGATCCTGATACGTGTCACGGGGATGCTGCGCGCGAGTCAGGAACAGGAAAGCCGACATGTTGCACACTATCCCAGGTTTGATCGACGCGGTGCGCGCGCGTTTTGCCCATGTCGACAGCTGTCCCTTTCAAGGGCCCCGGATTTTCTTTGAAAACGCAGGTGGGGCCCTGACGTTGAATTCCGTGGTCGAGACGTCGGCCAAGTTCGCCGCTATCCCTGACAATCAGGGGCGCGACAACGTCGCCAGCCATGCGCTTGTCGACATCATCAACACCGCCAAGGCTGATCTGGCTGTGTTCATGAATGCGCCGTCAGGTCAGTTTTTTGTTGGTGAAAGCGGGACCGAACTGCTGTTTCGTATGATCCGCACCGCCTGCGTGAACGCGCCCAAAGGCGGCAAGGTCATCGGCAGTTCCATCGAACATCCCGCCAGTCGCAGCGCCGCCTGCCGCTGGGCTGACATTGCTGGGCTGGAGTATGTCAACGTCCAGCACGACAACGATACAGGTCTCGTCACCGCCGAGGCATTCCGGGCAGCGATGACTCCTGACGTATGTGTCGCCACGATCGTGCACGCCTCGCCGGTCACAGGTATGGGTATGGATGTGGCAGCCATCGCGCGGGCCATTCGTGAGGTCTCGCCCGAGTGTTTCATCATTGTGGACGGCATTCAGCATGCGGCTCACGGGCAGTTGGATATCAACAGCTACGACGTCGATGGTTATGCAATCTCACCCTACAAAGTGTTCTCGCGCCACGGGTATGGCATTGCATGGATATCGGACCGGCTGACCGCCCTTCCCCACGACCAATTGATCGACGCCCCGTCAGAAGGGTGGGAATTCGGAACCCGCGACACCGGTGCTTACGCGACCATGTCCGACGTGGTGGCTTATTTCGAGTGGCTGGGCGACCGGGTCTCGGACCACACGGACCGCCGCGCCCGGATCGAGGCTGCTGGCCGCGCCATTCACGCCTACGAAGCGCATCTGACAGATGCAATGATCAACGGCACCGGCAATCTGCCGGGCTTGCGCGATATGGAGCACGTTTCAATTCTGGGCGGCGCAAACAACCCTGCCCGCGAAGGGATGGTTTCAATTGTCGTGCGGGATATCCCCTCTGCCGATGTTGTGACACGTCTGAATGATCAGGGCATCCGTACCCACATCCGCAAAGCCGATCACTACAGCGGCAACGTTCTGACCCCGCTGGGCCTGAACGACTGCATTCGCATATCGCTTTGTCACTACAACACCGAACAAGAAGTCGCCCAGTTGCTGGCCGCAGTGAACGAGATGACAGCTTGATCAAATAAATTCTTCCAGACCCTCTTGCACCCGGACGCTGGCTTGGCTAAATGCACCGTCACGGGTGATTAGCTCAGTTGGTAGAGCGCTTCGTTTACACCGAAGATGTCGGGAGTTCGAGTCTCTCATCACCCACCATTTCCTTTATTTTCAATGGCTTACTCAGATTCTTGTAACGAGAACTTGGAGGCTATTTGAGGATGAATGTAAGGGAATCGAAACATCAAAACCGTTTTGGATTACCCAGAGGATTGTTCCTTAGAGATAAAGGGTACGCTCTTAGGGTAGCTGTACCGACTGAGTACCAAGATATTGTTGGCAAACGAGAGATTGTCAGAGGATTAGGAGCTCAGGACCTACGGTAGTATCTGCTTTGGATGTGCTCTTCTGGCAGCGCCAGAGGCCCTCAAGGGTCAAATTATCTGACACACATCAGTGCCGGTGTTTCACTGGATAATTTCATCGCGCTAACCGTTTTTTCAAAGGAGAGGGCCGCATCGATTGCATCGGCTGATCAGAATTGCTTCAGTTAAAGGAGCTGATAGGCGGCTTACAACAGACGTGGCCAGCCAAAATCTGCTGGGGTCGTCGATCGCTTAGTCGATTGATCCAATCATCATTTCACCAACCAAAGGCATATTGTGTAGGTCACGGCCGCTAGCAGCCGAGAATGCAACCGAGTTTGCCGTTCCCAGAGGACAGGTCGCCAGTTTCATCGCCGTGCCCGCAAGTTGGATGCTCTGATAAACCGCGCCAACCTCTTTCAAAACCAACGCGTAGGCCAAATCGCCATAGGCCGCTCGGACGGCAGTCATATCCGCAGAGAGCAGTAGGAGAACTTGCGTATGTTCCGAGCGGTTTGCCGACGCGGCGGCGTCCTTCAGCATGCTACACATAAGGGCGTTGACTTCTGCGATCATGTTGAGGCCATGCCCAGCACTGTCATAGACGTACAGACCGGCTTCTAGACCTTCGCAACGATTGACCAAAAGATACGCGGTCAACGCGTAAAGGCCGCCTCCGCTCGGATAAGAATGGTGTTGACCCAACGGATGGAAACACCGGAACAACAACTCGCTCAATTGGTCCTTCGCTATTGGTGTTCGCCCTTGTTCACGGCGGCTCTGGCGATTGCGGGACACCTCCGCGAACGGAGGATCACCTGCGGCAAGGGCGTCTACATCATGTTTCGGCAGGACTATTTCCGGATCATTGCCTGGGGCTTGGGTTGGGCGCTGCGCTGCTCCGGTTTTGCCGATATGCGCGCGGGTGAAGCCTAGGCGGGTGCGCTCGACAAACAGGGTTTCGTGAACCGGCGCAGCAGGTATTTCGCCACATTCCAGCAAACCGCACCAGGCAAACAGGCGGATAACAGCCTCGAAAACTTCCGGCTCAATCTCGGGCACACTGTTTGCTGCATTTGCGGAATCTGATCCGGCAGAGAGCTCGAAAAGCAGCGGCGACAGTTTGGCGTCTAAAAGTTGCATCGAAGCCCAGCTTCCTGGTACCCGCGCCTGCAACCCTTGCTTTTTCGGAGACAACAGTGTTTCACGAGACAGCCTGAGACTGTTTTTGGGCGTGAAATCCGGAAGGCCCGAGACAGGGGAGCGTTGCGGAACACAAACCGCGATAGGCTTGTCATCCTGCATAACGAACCGACAGAGAAACCCGCGTTGATCCAGACGAAACAAAAACGATGCACAGACATCCTCGGCCTCAGGGTTTCCGGATACGCAATTCATGAGGTCTGTTTCACTCATAAAGCCCAGCGCAAGCTGCTGGGCAAGCGTCACATGGGCATCGTCTGTCAGGTTGATCGACCCCATCGGACTATTGAGCCTCGTTTCCCCCGCTATAGTTTCCAGCATAACATCAGGCGCCAGCCCATAGGCCCAGATAGTCGGTCGCTCCATCATATTCCTCCTGCCAGGCTATGGCCGTGACTTTGCCGCCCGGCCCGGTTGGGGCTCAACACGCGCGTCTGAACGCACAGTTCTTCCAGCGCGGCCCGCTGACGTTTCTGGAATACCTGTTCGACACGTTCGGTAGCGTGTCGCAATTTGACCTGGGTGCTGGCCCGATCGTCTTTGTGCACGACGCCGATCTGGTGCGAGCGTTGCTTCGATTCCACGAGGCCGACCTGCGCAAGCCCGACTTTTTGCGAGATTCGAATACAGGCTATTGGGGCGACGGCCTGACAACACTGAATTACCCCGAGACTTGGCGAGCTCGACGACAGGTTTTGCTGCCGTTGTTTCGCAGCAGTCTGCGCGGACCTCGGCTGGCTTTGGCGGCTGAGCTTGCACATGAAACCACAGCGCGCTGGAAAGGCGGTGAACAGATTGACCTGCCCCACGAGGTTCGGTTGCTGATCAGCCGCCTCGCAATGCGCAGCGTGTTGGATGCCGACGTTCAGGGCTTTGGTACGGACCACCAGCGCAGTGGACTTGTGACCATGCAGGAAGCCTATGGCGAGGATTTCACCGCAACCCTGAGACATGCCACAGGAGCACTGCAGATGACGCGTCCTCGTGCGCCCGCGCGCATGGACAATGTGGTTGCCCTTATCCATGCGCGGTTTGACGAGTTTGTCGATCGCGGTGACATTCTGTCGGCATTGGTTGCGGCCCAGCGCAACGCGCCTGAAATTCTGTCTAGGCAAGATGTTATTGGCGAGATTGTTCAGATGCTGTTTGCCGGGCATCTCACGATTCCATTTGCCCTGACCCAGTTTTGGCGCGATGTCGCCAGCCACAAGTTGCATGAAGGGCTGCATGCCGAGGCGACGGCTGTTGATGAAGCGAAACGCCTGAACGTTGCGACCCTTAGCGCAAGCGAAACGGTGGCAATCCTTCGCGAGTCGATGCGCCTGTCGCCCCCTGCGCCTATTCTCTACCGAGAAATCGCCAAAAGCTTTACGCTGCAAGACTATCAACTGCCTGAAGGTCTTGGGGTTTGGATCAGCCCGGAGTTGCTGCATCGGGATCCTCGTTATTTTGCTCAGCCATCCCAGTTTCAACCCGACCGCTTTGCCGCGGGCCGCGTAAAGCCCAACTCAGCCAAAGCTTATATTCCTTTCGGGGCAGGTCCAAGAGTTTGCGTCGCGGCCGCTCAGTCACTTTTGCAGATGGCCGTTATCATTCAAGTAATTGCGCAAAAATGCAGCCTTCGCCCGATAGCTGGGACAGAAGGTCAGTTTGAAGTTCTAAGCAGAAACCAAACCTGAATTTAGACATGTAGATGAACCGGTTGTGTAGATGAACCGGTTGTGAACAAGACAACAGAAACCCAACTCGCACCTTGATCGACTCCTTAGCCTGTGAAAAGGTTAACAAAACGCTAAGGCCGAATGCAGTTTAGCAGAAGGCGACCTAAAATAGGGAGGGATGTTCCATGACAGCACCAACAAATGAAGACTGGGGCAAGATGCACGCCAAGGCTTGGAAAGACCCAGAGTTCCGGACGCTGCTAGAGCAGGACCCGACCTCAGCGGTCAAGGCGTATGGCGAAGAAATCGGCAAAACCTTCACTCAGATCGTAAACGTCGGCGACCGGCCAGACGGCGTGCATGAGGATGATTTGCATGAGCATAGCACCGCAGTCGCTCCGCCGGCGTGCTGCTAAGGGCATAGGCCCCAATGTATGCCAGTGCCATTGCGGCACCGCGGTTTAAATCAAGCCTAGAGGCAATTGTTGTCCCGGAAGAGGGCTTGTACCTTTTCAGCCACAAGGGCCATGTTTGCCTGACCAGCCCAATTTTCTCGGATCTGGCACCATTGCTGGACGGGTCTTTTCTGGTTGACGACATATTTGACCAACTGTGCCGGCGCTATGTCAGTGCCGACATATTCTCAGCGTTGGACATTCTGAAACAGCGCGGCTTTCTAGCCGAAGATACGGCCCCCATCCCCCGCGAGCAGCAAGCCTTCTGGGAATGCGCTGGGGCATTGCCGTCGCAAGCGGCAAAACGTCTAGCAAACGCAACGGTCGATGTAATCTGCGACGATGGAATTGCCGAAGATCTGCGCATGTTGCTTGAAAGGAACGGGCTTTGTGTCGCGGATCGCGGCGAACTGAGTGTCGTTGTTGCAGACGATTACCTACACCGGGACTTGGCCGAGTGGAACAAAATGGCCGTCGCAGAACAGAGGCCGTGGATACTGGTCAGCCCCGGCGGAATGGAAAGTTGGCTGGGCCCGGCGTTTGTTCCGGGCGAAACCGCATGTCTTGAATGTTTGACGCAGCGCCTTCGGTGGCATCGCAGGGTCGATACCCACATTGGTCGGTTAAATGGCTTGGGCAAAGCTCGGCTGGCTCCGCAAGGTAGTCTTGCCGCGTCAAAATTTGCGGCCCTCGCCGAAATCGCGACAGAAGTTGCACGCTGGATCGGAACAGGCGGCCCATCGACATTAGCCGACCGAGTGATCAGTACCGATCATATGTCGATGGAGCGAAAGACTCATATTCTGACCCGCCGACCGCAATGTCCGATATGTGGCGACCCTGCCCAAAACACGGCCGTGCCTCATTCACCGGCTTTGCAACCACGCCCCAAGCTGCAAGGAACAGATGGCGGGCACAGATCGCGCGGCCCTGCCGAAATTCTGGCTGCTCTGGACAGGCATGTCAGTCCGATCACCGGGATTGTCGGCGCGCTGGAACCAGGTATCCGCAGCGGGCCCGATGGCAGCCCCGAGTGGATCACACCGACTTATTCAGCCGATCACAACTTCTCGGATTTACACGACAACAAGTTCTTCCTGCGCGAGGGTCTGCGGCGACGGTCTGGCGGCAAGGGGCGCAGCCCGGAACAAGCTCGCATCAGCGCGATAGCTGAGTCATTGGAACGGTACTGCGGAGTGTTCGACGGCTCGGAACCTCGGCATCTTGCCCGGTACCGAGACCTCGACACCGCGATCCTGCCAAACGCGTGTCAGGGCTATAGCGCCCAGCAGTTTGCGGATCGGGCCGAGCTTAATCGCAAGGCGCACAAGGCCTATTGGGTGCCTGAACCTTTCGACCCTGAGGCACAAATCGAATGGACACCGCTCTGGTCATTGGGAGAAGCGCGCATACGCCATCTGCCGACATCCATGTGCTATTTTGGCTATCGAGGACCCGGCGCAAGTTTCGGCCGCGCCGACTCTAACGGCTGTGCCGCCGGCGGAACATTGGAAGAAGCCATTCTGCAGGGGCTATTGGAGCTGATCGAACGCGACGCTGTCGCGATCTGGTGGTACAACCGGCTGAACCGGCCAGGCGTCGACCTGGCTGCTGCGCGCGACTCTTACGGTCGTGACCTGTCTGCGCACTATACCCAACTGCATCGAACCCTCACGGTGGTAGACGTTACAAGCGATATCGGCATCCCGACGTTCGCAGCGATCTCGGCCCGAACAGACAAACAAGAAGAAGACATCATCTACGGCTTTGGTTGTCACCTCGACCCAGAGGTGGCCCTGTCGCGAGCTTTGACGGAAATAAACCAATCCCTTGAAGCCGTTCCTAAAACGTTTGGTACAACCATGCAGCAGAGCTATCTTGGCAGTCCGGATGCAATAGATTGGTGGCGCACAACACGGCTACATGAAGCGCGCTACCTTGTGCCTGACGAAACGCAGCCCATGCTTGCGCTGGACAGTACGCACAGCCTCGCAGCTGACGACGTGCTTGTGGATATCCAGACCTGCCTCTCACGTTTGAAAGCAAAGAACATCGACGTTCTGGTACTGGATCAGACCCGACCGGACGTGAATTTCCCGGTTGTGCGGGTCGTTGCACCGGGCTTGCGCCACTTCTGGGCCCGGTTCGGCCCCGGACGGCTTTATGACGTTCCCGTAGAGCAGGGTTGGCTTGCTGAGCGGACGCAAGAGAATGACCTGAACCCGCATGTGATACAGTTTTGACCGCAACCAAATAGGATTTCAGATATGATCAGCCCTACCCCTTTTGACTATGCCCGCCCTTTCGACATTATGATCGGGATGTGGACCGGTCATTCGATCGTCTACGATAACAAGGGTGAATACCTGTACACTGGCCCGAGCATCCTGACCATCGACTGGAAAGAGCCCGGGAAGGTCATGCACTACCGGCAGGAAGACCTTGGCAGCCTTGACCAACTGATCCAGGAACACGAACACGGAAAAGCCCTAGAAGACCTTTTTGTGCTGCGAGAATTTGAACTGCAGGTTGATGGCAAATCGTGCCAATCGATTACTGGCGCGGTCAAGGTCCACGGTGTCGAAAGCTCACCGGGGACGTATCTGTTCCACCTCAACTTTCCGACCGGGGACTACTACAACAACCAGTATTTCCTGAACCCCAACCAACGGCGCATTATTGGACCCTTTGTCCCGCGGGATGAGGAAGGCAAAACCGATGGTTTTCAGTTTGTCGTGTCGCAGACGTTCGAACGCATCTCTTATGATGTGCCGAAGGACGCATTCTGACACACATGGTCACGCCAGCAGCCTCTCAGCCCTTTACGCCAGCCAAGGAAAGCGCACATGCGCTGGTCATTGGTGGCGGCATAGCAGGGCTGCTGTGCGCCCATATGCTGAAAGACCGGTTTACGCGCGTCACGGTGCTTGAACGGTCTGAATATGCCCAACCAAACAGCAGCGCCCCAGCGGCCCGCTCAGCCGTACCGCAAAGCCATTGCCTGCACATGCTTATGGGTGCCGGGGCCCGCGCGTTTGACGATCTGGTGCCCGGTTGGCGCGCGGAATTGATCGCGCTGGGTGCAGTGCCATACGATGCGGGCGCGGATGTCGCGATGCGGGTAACTTCGGGATGGCTCCCGCGGGTTGAAACTGGCATAACCCTGTACGGCGCTTCGCGGTGCCTGATTGAAACGGCGCTGACCCGATTACTGAGCCGCGCCGGGAATATACGCATCCGCCAAGGCGATCGCGTCATGGGTCTGACGCTCACGCCAGACGCATCGCGCGTCTCTGGTGTCCGGGTTCAGACGACCACGGGCGTTGTTCAGGTCTTGGACACTGCCGACCTTGTCATCGACGCTAGCGGTGCGGCCTCGCGCCTGCCGCGGTGGCTAGCCCAGCACTTCGGAGACACGCATCACATCACCCGAACCGAGATCGCGCCCGGTCGGCAATACGTTTCACTTTGGGTTCGCCTGCCTGCGGATAAAGCCCCTGACTGGCAAGGGCTTGCGCTAGCCCCTACCCGCCAATCGAGCGGACGTGCGGGAATGATGATGCGTGCTGAAAACGACCTTTGGGGCGTGGTATTGCAAACGCCCGAAACTGAACCTCTGCCCACTGATGGGCCGGGTGTACTGAAGCTGGCGGCTGGTTTGTCCGACCCCACCTTGAGTAACATATTGGAACACGCCGAAACAGTCGCGCCGCCGCATTTGTTTGGGCGCACGGCAAACCGTCAACGTCGGTATGAGGACTATCCCTTTTGGCCCGAAAACCTGTTTGCTCTTGGCGATAGTGTTTGCGCGCTGGATCCCTATGCCGGGCTAGGAATGACTGCGGCCGCGCGGGGGGTCCAGCTGCTTTCGCGATGGTTGGATCAGCCAGAACCACACGCGCGATCTTTCCAGTCTCAATTGGCCCGGCACAATGAATGGCCGTGGCGCATTGCCACCGGAATATGGACAGACCCTGAAGCAAATACCAACTTGACACCTCAGATCGAAAGTCTTGTTCAAGCCGCGCCATTTGACCCAGCGTTGGCCATAGTTTTGCTGGAGTTTCAGCATATGCTACGCGCACCCGAATCCTTTTTGAACGAGGCCGTAGCATGAAAGTTGCTGTATTGGGCGGAGGCACCGCCGGATTCATCGCTGCGGCCCATATGACCCGCTATTTCCCAAAGGCGCAACTTTGGCATATCTACGATTCCCGCATTCCGACGATCGGCGTTGGTGAGGGAACCACACCGCGGTTCCCGTTGTGGCTAGACGAAGTCACCGGCGTCGGCCCGGATGAAATCGCGGAACGGTGCGGCGCGACAGTCAAATCGGGGTCCTATTATGAAGGCTGGGGATCGCGGGACGTGGATTTCGTGAACCGATTCCAGCCACCGCGTCTGTTCGGATACCACTTTGACGCCGGTCGCGTGACCGGCATTATCCGAGACCATGTGCGCGCGACCCAGATGGATGCGAAGGTGGTTTCGTTGGACAGCTTGCCCGACGGCGTGAACATTGGTTTTGAGGATGGCAGCCATCTGCAGTGCGACTATGTTCTGGACGCGCGCGGTTTTCCTTCGGGGGCGTGGGATCAAGCACCGGCAGACCCTGACATAATCCGAATGGATTGGATCCCGACAGGCCGCGCGATGGTGCGCCGCCTTCCGCCCAGCCCGGACACAAGCATGTCCCGCATCGTTGCCCGGCCACACGGGTGGATCTTCCAGATACCGCTCAGGGAATGGACATCGTGCGGATATGTGTTCAATCCCTCGATAAGCAGCGATGAGGACGTATTGGCGGATTTCGACAGCTTCCTCAAAGAAGAAGGTGCGGAACTGGCCGAGATTCGCGTTCGGGTCAGTTTTCCGAATTTCATGCGGCGCACGTGGTTTGATGGGCGCGTCTTTACCATCGGTAACGCGGCCTCGTTCGTTGAACCGCTTGAGGCCACCGCCATTGGCGCAACGATCATGCAGGTCCGTATTGCGCAGCGCTGGATGACGGACCATCACCCCCAAAGCACAACAGATATCCAAGCCGTCGATCATGCCAACAGAACAATGCGGGCTTATGTCCTGCGCAACTCGTTGTTTATCGCCTGGCACTATGTGCGTGGTTCACGCTGGAACAGCCCGTTCTGGGATTTGGCTGCGCGCAGTCTTGAGTACGCTGGAAAACACGCGTACCTGAGGGGGCATATCGGTGCCATGAGTGATTTTCTGGATGTCGGACGCGACTTACCAGGCACGGAAATCGGCGCTTGCACGAAACAGGATATTTGGGAGCAGGACATCTTGCCCAAGCTGACTAAATTCATCCCGTTCGGAAACTTCTCGGAACTAAATTTTGCACAAGTTGGCCATGGTATAGGCTACTATAACGCAAACAATACGTCGGCGGGTAACGGCACACATGTCTAATATCAATATGTCCTTCGTCCCGGGCTTCCAATTGTCCGAACGTCTCTATGAAGGCACCAACTCCTTTGTGTTTCGCGCAACACGGGACTCGGATGGGGAACATGTGGTCATCAAGATCCTCAAGAACGACTTCCCCAGCGCCAGCCGACTTGCGCGATACCGCAGCGAGTTTGAGATTACCAACAGCCTGAACCTGCCGGGCGTGATCCGTGCCCTTCAACTCAGCCGTCACGACAAATCGCTGATGATGGTGCTGGAAGACTTCGATGGCATTTCAGTCGGTGAACTGCTCTCTAACCGGGCGCTGTCACATGACGAATTCCTTGAGACTGCCCTGCAGATCACCCGCGCCGTAGAGGGCATCCACCAAGCCAACGTCATTCACAAGGATATCTCGCCTCAGAACGTATTGATCAATCCCGGCACGGGAGAGGTCAAACTGATCGACTTTGGAATTGCGACGCAGTTTTCGACCGAACATCCTGTTCTGAAAAGCCCCGAGGTTCTGGAGGGTACGCTTCCCTATATCTCGCCGGAACAGACCGGACGCATGAACCGGACCCTTGATCATCGCACCGACTTTTATTCCATGGGTGCGACTTTCTACGAAATGCTGACCGGCGTGCCCCCGTTTGAGGCCGAAGACAAGCTGGAACTGGTGCATTGCCACGTAGCGCGTGAACCGGTTCCGGCGCATCGCCGCAATCCAGATGTATCGCTGCCCCTGTCGAAGATTGTCGGGCGCATGATGGCCAAAAAGGCTGAAGACCGATACCAGAGCGCCGCAGGAATTATTGCCGATCTCGAAGCCGTTCGCCTTGGCGTGAACCTGGACCGGTTTGAACCGGGACGTCGGGACCAGACAGAACGCTTTACCGTGCCCGAGCGGTTATACGGTCGCGACCGCGAAGTGCGCACCTTGCTCGAGGCCTTTGAACGCGTTCGGCAAGGACCGGCTGAAATGATGCTGGTTTCAGGGTATTCAGGCGTTGGTAAAACCGCGCTGGTCAACGAAGTCCACAAACCGATCACCCGTGAACGTGGGTATTTCATCAAAGGCAAATTCGAACAGTTCAAGAAAAACGACCCGTATTCGGGGCTGACAGTCGCGCTGAAAGACCTTGTACGGCAGCTCTTGACCGAAAGCCAGACACGCCACGCGACCTGGCACAAAGAACTGAACGAAGCCCTGGCGCCTAACGCCTCGGTTCTGTTGGACGTTGTGCCAGAACTTGAACTGATCATCGGCCCGCAACCGGAAGCTCCGGAACTGGATGCCGCCGAGTCGATGAACCGTTTCAATCAAACAGTTCGGCGGTTCTTGCGTGCTTTGTGTGCACACGACCGCGTTGTGGTGCTTTTCCTGGACGACCTGCAATGGGCCGACAGCGCAACGCTTGGTTTGTTGTCCGTGATTTTGACCGATGAAGAAATCGGGCGCCTTCTGCTGATCGGCGCGTACCGCAGCAACGAAGTGGACGCGATGCATCCGATGACCCGCGCTCTGGATGCTGTAAAAGAAGCCGGGGGACGTCTGTCCAGCCTGTCCCTTGCCCCATTGGGTATGTCGGATATCGCCAGCCTGATTGCAGATACGCTACACGCCGACGCATCACGACTGATCGACCTAGCGCAACTTGTGGTACAAAAAACGCAGGGTAATCCTCTATTCGTGCGTCAGTTCCTTACGGATCTGCACCATGAAAAACTGATCACCCAGCAATCCGAGTCAAACGGTGAACCCGCGAAATGGGTTTGGGACATCCAGGCGATCCGCGCTGCCAAAATAACCGACAACGTGGTTGATCTGTTGCTTGAAAAACTGCGGCGCCTTCAACAGGATACGCAGAACGTCCTGCAAATTGCGGCCTGTATTGGCAACCGTTTCGATATTGAAACACTGGCACTGATCCTCAAGATCGAACCTCAACAAGCATTTGAATGTCTGTTGCCCGCAATTAGGGAAGAGATGATTCAGCCATTGTCCGATCTTGTGGTGACGGAAATGGACAACGCGCTGTCGCCGCTTGTCGTGCGGGATTTCGCATTTCAGCACGACAGAGTGCAACAGGCGGCGTATGGCCTAATCGAAACAGACGGCCACAGCAGCGTGCACCTTGCAATCGGACGCCAACTGAGAGCCCGGCTTACGGAAGATGAGATAAACGACCGTATCTTCGAGGTGGTCGATCAGTTGAATATCGGCCGGGATGATATGGAGGACCGAGCAGAACAGCTTGATCTTGCCCATCTTGACCTGATCGCCGCCCGAAAGGCCTTTGACTCGGCCGCTTACGGTGCCGCGCTGTCTTTCGTGAACACCGCCTCAGAGCTTTTGGGGTCGGACGGCTGGAACCAGAATTACGAGTTGATGTTCGAGGCCCAAAACCTGTCAGCATCTCTGGAATATCTAACTGGTAATTTCGAACGTTGCACCGAAATCGTAAACGCAACCCTTGAACATGCGCGCACCGACCTAGAGAAAGCCGAAATCTACTTTACACGGATAGCCCAGCACACCCTTTTGATGGAGTTCGACGAAGCCATCAACGCAGGGATAAAAGCGCTGGATCTTGTCGGGGTTCAGATGAGCCTCGAGAATCTCGAAGAGGCTGGGCAAAACGCTATCGGTCAGGCAGCCGGTATGCTGGGCGAGGGCAACCCTGCAGATCTTTTCGGAAACCCGGACGTGGACAGCCCCGAAATCGCGCTGGCCCAACGTTGTTTGCGGCATTTGACCATTGCGGCCTTCCTGAACAGGCAGGAACTTTTCCCACAGATCGTCGGCACCTCGGTTCAACTGTCGCTCAAGCATGGCAACGCACCGGAATCCGCGTTGTTCTTTGCCAATTTTGGCCTGATCATCGGTGCATTCATGGGCAAGTACCGCGAAGGTCTGGCCTTTGGGGAATTGGCCCTGCGGTTGTGTGACAAGTTCGGAGCGCGTGCACCGACTGCAACCGTTTGCCTGGTCACAGGTGTCGAGTTGATCCCGTGGGTCCAGCATGTTCGCAATGCGGTACCCGTGATCGAACGGGGTTATCGCGAGGGAATGAACTCGGGCGATATCTTGTGGGCCGGTTATCTGGTCATGTATCGGGTCGTGATAGACAGTTTTGCCGGCAAACCGCTGGACCAGGTTCTGGATGCGATGCCCGCGCAACTGGACGCTCTGCACAAAGCCCAGAACCATGGGGCAGCCGCAGGTATCAACGCCTATCGTCTGGGGCTTTCGACTCTGGCCGGGCGCACGCAATCCAGTGCCGATTTCTCTACTGACGACCTGGACGAAGCCGCGTTTCTGTCAGCGTGCGAGCAGAACCAGATGTCCATGGCCATCTGTTTCTATCGGATTTTGAAAGCGCAGGCTCTGTATGTCTTTGGACGCCCACATGACGCACTGCTCGAGACAAAACTCGTTGAGCCCCTTCTGAGCTTTGTGATCAACCATCCTTGTCTTGCCGATCACCTGCTTTATCAGTCCCTGTCCATTGCGGCTATTCTGCAGCACGGTGACCCCGACCCGGATCTCAGAGCCCAGCTTGATGCAAATCTTGAAAGGTTGGGCCAATGGGCTGAGTCCGGCCCAGATAACTTTGAAGCCAAACGCCTAATGGTCGCTGCTGAAGTTGCACGTCTGGATGGCAAAGATGTCGAAGTCCTCGATCTGTTTGACGGGGCTATTGAGGCGGCTCAAAAAGGTCGGTTCCTTCAGGACGAAGCGTTGGCCTGCGAACTGGCCGCGCGGTACATCATGACCCCACGACCGAATGCCCGGATCGGGATGATGTATCTGCGGGATGCACGACATGCCTACCGCCTTTGGGGGGCTCAACGCAAAGTCGAAGAGCTTGAGCTGGAGTTCCCGCAACTGCTTGCCGAACATCGCGAGCGTCGCGCCACCAGCCAGCCTGTGACAGAAAGCATTTCTGCGAGTACGCAAGTCGCGACCAATCACTTGCTTGGGCAAGATCTTGACCTGAACACCTTACTTAAGGCCGCGCAAACCATTTCAGCCGAAGTGGTTGTGGGGCGCCTATTGGATCGGCTGCTTGGAATTCTGATCGAGAACGCCGGTGCGCAGCGCGGCGTTCTATTACTGGCGCGCGGGGACGATCTGGTGATCGAAACCGAGGTTAGCGTCATTTCCGACGGAACTGGCGTTCAGGAACCCGTTCGGCTCGACTCGGCTGAAGGCGCACGTTTGGTCCCGGCCAGCGTGATCAACTATACGGCGCGTACGCATGACGTTGTTCTCGTGGACGACGCTCAGATAGATGAGCGGTTCATGGTGGACGCCTATGTCCAGGAAAACGAAACACGTTCGGTTCTGTGTCAGCCGATCCTGCACCAGAACGAACTGATCGGCCTTGTATTTCTGGAAAACAATCTGGTCAGTGCAGCGTTTAAACCTGAACGCGCTCATTTGCTTTCACTGCTTTCGGGTCAGATTGCGGTATCTATGCGCAATGCCGAGATCGTTGAACATCTCGAAGACAAAGTCCGCGAGCGCACCGAACAACTTGAGGTTCACGCCAAGTTCCTAGAACAGACCTTTGGCCAGTTTCTGGCCAGCGAAGTCGTCGATCAACTGTTGAAATCTGCGGACGGGATCGACTTTAGCGGCAAGAAGACGACGGTCACGGTATTGATGTCAGACCTGCGGGGTTTCTCGACCCTGTCCGACACACTGCCGCCAGAAAACATCGTGGCTATGCTGAACAGCTATCTCAGTGAGATGACAAACGTCATTCAGAAATACAACGGCACGATTGATGCCTTTATCGGTGATGCAATCCTTGTGGTGTTTGGCGCCCCCCTGCAAAGACCCGACGACACCGAACGCGCCCTGGCCTGTGCTTTGGAAATGCAGCAGCGGATGGTGCGGGTGAACGAATGGAACACCGCGAATGGTTTCCCTGAAATCGAGATGGGAATCGGGGTGAACACGGGTGAAGTTGTGGTCGGAAACATCGGCTCAGACAAGCGCGCAAAATACAGTGTTGTCGGTAGCACGACCAATCTGGCGGCGCGGATCGAAAGCTATACTGTCGGTGGGCAAATTCTGATTGCAGATGAGACACTCAAGTCGTCAAGAGCACCCCTGGAACTTGGCAGCAAGCGCACAGTCGAACCCAAGGGGGCTGGCAAGCCGCTGGTGCTGCACGAACTTTTTGGCGTGGGTGGAACTTATGAAATCAGCCTGTCCGCTCAACCGGTCGAATTGGTCGAGATAAATCCACCTCTACCCGTTCACTTTAGGACCGTCGTGGGCAAGCAAGTCGTTGGCGAAGTTCAGGAGGGCCAGCTTTTTAAACTCTCACCGTCGGAAGCCTGTATTACGACGACAGATGCGCCCAGCCCCCTTACGGATCTGCAAATTCAAATCACGCAAGCAAACGGCTCTACCGAACCCCTGACGGTGTTTGCGAAAGTACTGGATCAAAACGATCAGGACGGATGCTTTACGGTTCGCTTTACAGCCGTACCCCCTGACGTTCGAGCGTCGCTTCAGAAGTTCGCTAGGGAGACCTAAACCCCAACGCTTCGCATTCAATTGTGTTGGCGCGACAAAACAAGTCTTCACTGGCGGAGGACTCGTTGAGTTTCCACCCAGACGAATGCGAGGCATTGTTTTGTGTGTGATCCAGTCCCGCTTCACCGGACAACTAAGCGGTATTGGTTTTTGGCTCTATGAACTTGCGCGGCGGTCTCCATTGCAGGTCGCTGTGCGGGTGGTTTCCGCTTTGATCTTGGGATCCAATTTCCCATCAATTAGAGGACGCTTGAAGCGCCGGGGCCTTGCGTACTCAGTTTAGATCGGCACGGATCGTTCTTGGGCCGTTTGGCGCTATAGCCTCGACAGATCGGACTTTAGTGCTGGGCGTTTCACTAGCACTGGCATGACGTGAGGGTAAAAGGCGGAGCAACATGATGAAACTAACGGGTTACGAGCAGTGGATACCGAGTTCACTGTTCTAAGTGCTGTTTTAGTTTTGCAACAATTGGGGTGATAAAGGAGATTTTGTCTAGAAACTTTTAATCAAGCCGATAGTGATGTCACTAGGTTTCTCCTCAAGATTGAAACGACCCAAAGAAGCTAATGATTTCAAAAAAATACCTATCCAAGCTCGCTGTCGCTTCAGCGTTTTTGCTTCCTTGTTCTTCAGCAGCTGTCGCTCAGGGCTCAAGTTGGACTGTCCAAAACGATGAAGCGCGTACGTGCGACCCAAATCGCCCGGACAACTGCATTGCCCTTCGGTGCGCATCCGGCAACAATTACGTGCTCAATGTAACGGGCGATGGAATTCGAAAGGGCATCGGTCAGATTTCAGTCGATGGATATCGCTCAGGCCGGGGCGAGTTCGTCGAGGACCGCGGTGGCGCTTCGATTCTTGTGGATCGCAACTCAGGCGTCGTTTCCGATATGCGCAGAGGTTCCAAGATGCGCGCGAGTTTCGGATTTCGGGCTGTCACTGTCTCGCTCCGCGGGTCCTCTGCGGCCATCAAGTCCCTTAAGGCGGTTTGCTCGGGCTCAGGCCAAGCGAAAGACGCAAGTTCGGGCTGGTCAGCGGGGTACAAGCGCAGAACCGATGAGCCCACGTTTGAGCTGGACATGGATCCGGGGTCCTTCAATGCGTTCGGTAAGCGTTTTGCGGCTGACATCCCGGGTAATGACCTTCGAACCCCTTTTGATCGGAGTTTGATGCGTGATCTGTCCAGAAATCAGTGCGAGGCTCTTTGCACCTGGACAGAGAATTGCCGTGGGTACACCTGGAACGAGGACGCCGGACGCGTCTGTTTGTTGAAGTCCCGGGCTGGAAAAATGGTTTCGTTCAAAGGCGCCGTTTCCTCTCATATCCAGATAGAAAACAAGTCGATACCATACCCACCAACACGTGGACCGCTGCCGAAAGTCGACGCAACGGTCACCTGGAAAGAAGGGGACACAGAAGAAGGTTTCGTGTCGCGCGTGCGAAAAGCATCGGCAGGGCTGGGGCGGTCGTGCAATGCCGAAATGGAGGCCTTGGAACGTCTGGCTTCATCGGTTCAGATCAGTGTCCCACAGAAGACCCAGCGCGTGGGGACGCCGGTCGAGGTAGAGTGGTCCGGCAATTCGCTGGAAGACCGCATTCCTGTCTGGATCGTAGCAAGTTCACCAGACTATTTTCGAACTAGGGGTCTGGGAGCAATGACGCTTGGCCCCGAGGCCCTTGGCCCATTCGGCTTAAGTCACGCAAAGGAACACACCCGCACCTTCGTGCCCTTGTGGGCCAGAGGCACTGGGACATCAGGTCAAGTCGTCATCGAACCACTCAAAGCGGGAAAGCTGGAGCTGAATGTTGCTCTGGTCGCTTACCTGCGTGCGTGTGGCAAAGAGGTCGTTCTGGACACGCAGTCACATGTAATGCCAGTCAATCCCAAGCCGGCACAATTGGTTGTCGGAACAGCGGAAAGCCAAAAAGACCTGACCCATTACGTCGATATTCCACAGTTTGACCGAAGAGTCCTTGCGGGAGAGAACAGGTTTCGCATCATAAGTTCCTCCACTGGGTCCGAGATTGTTGAGAGAGCAGGTTCGAAAGCAACCTTGTCTCCGACTGGGCGGTTTTTGATCGTGTTGCATGACGAGCACCACGAATTGATAGATGTTGTCGATGGGGAAACAGTCAGTAAACTCAAAATCTTTAAAGACACGCTCTATTGGGGCGCCGCCGACAGTTTTGTATTCGGCTCGAACGCGCCTTGGGGAAAAGTTGAGGCGGCACTTACATTTAGCAACCGAAAGGTGGTGGAAAACCAACTCACAGGTCCCGCCTGCTGTGCTGCCAACCCGGATAAAACGCAAGTCCACTTCAGCACTGAAAACGCTTTATTGGAGGTTAGGGGGTCTTTGGGTTACGCCCTAAGCCCATTGCATGGAAGTGTTTTCGCGCGCGAGGGCGTTGGTACGGGTTACCTGTCCTCAGAAGATTGGTCCCCAGCTTTGCAAGTGACCTTGTTGCGAAGTGTTGGGCTTGTTTCGCCGGTTTCTGCCGAGCCAGGGTTCAGTGCAACGAACCTTGTCAAAGCCGAGCAGAAGCCGATTGTCGAGATTGGGGTGGCGGTCAACAATCAGGTTGCTGACGAAAAAATCCAGATGGCTTCTTTGTTCAGAGGCGCCGGCGGTGCAGAAGCGGGCGCTGCTGGTGCTTTCGAGAGGATAGGGATCTCTTTGGCGCAAGGAGCAAGAGGCGAAAGACTTGTTGAACCGGAAGAGACCCCTCTTGGTGCCGAAGCGTCGACGTACAGAAATGCGCAAGAGTTGACGACACTTAAATCGGCCCTCCGGGATGTGACCGAAGATACGAACTGGCGCATTGAACTGCTTCCTGAACCGGACAACAACCTGTATGCGAGCTCGTGCTTCGATTACCTGGGCTCACGCCGAAAGGATGGCTCGCTCAGTTTGCCTGTAGAGGCTGACATAACTGAGCAAACGGTTTTGCCGACTCCGGGATACTTGGCAATTCCAGAGAACATTGCTCAATTGGACAAAATCCGCTTCCGGGGTGGAAGTGTTCTGGTCGGGCGGGCGTATTGTGTTTCGGGTGCGACCGGTGGATCGCTAAGAGGCAGCGCGCATCTGTTTGTTTTGAACACAACAGATGAAATGCACGTTCAGGTTCTCAAAGACGCTTCGATTTCGCAAAGCCACTTCTTGGGGGCAAACTACGTCCGCAGTTTTGAAGAGAACGTTTTCGACGCGGTTCTTTTCGGGGAAACACTTGTATTGCTGGCACCTGGAAATGGCCGGATGATTGCCTACGACCTTAAGTCTGGCAAAGTAGTGCGCGAGTTCGAAAATTTGCCTTCCGGCGACCTTTTGGTCGACGTGGCCCTGACCGCCGACGGCTCTCATATCATCCAGATAAACAGCGACGGCAGTTTCTATGGGTGGAGTATCTCATCTGGCGAACAAGCTTTTGCAGGCAGGGTGGTTGAGGACGAAATAGCCGTATGGTCGCCTGAGTATTTCTTTGACGCGACGGCAGAAGCCGCCAGCTTGATTGACCTCAGATTTCCCGGGTTGGATGAGCAGTTCAGCTTGGACCGGTTCAGCACCAAGCTTTACCGGGACGGGTTGTTGCGATCACTTCTGGGGGCTCGCGAGTTTGCACCTGTGGAAATCTCAATTCCGCCTGCGGTGTCCGGCCAGCTTACGGCCGATGGGGCACAAATCCACGCAGAAATCGAACTGCAACCGGATCGACAAGCCAACCTGCTTCAAGTCTTTCAGGATGGGATTTTGACCAATGAACTTCAGATCAAGGAAACGGACTATTTCGTCGACACAACGTTTGACCGGCTTGCAGGTGCGCAACATGCATCAATCATTGCCGTGTCAAAGGAAGGGCTGGCCAGCACCCCTCTGACCGTCGATTTGGGTAAGCCTCTAGTTGCGGCTGAAAACAGGGCCCTGGCAATAGCCGTCGACCGATACAAGCACCCTCGGTTAGAAAACCTGAACTACGCCAAAGCGGATGCCGACCGGATCTTGACAAGCTTGACCGGAATTCCGGACAGGGACCTTGCCTTTGACAAGGCCAACTTCATCGGTGGACGGCGTGCGAAGCCGGATGAGGCGCTCACGGGAATTCGAGATTTGTTGAACGGTTTGGACAAGACCGGAAATGCGGTTTTGTTTCTTGCCGGTCACGGGCTTCAAGGCGACGACGGTTCCTTTTATCTTGCAATGCACGACACGGATCCAAGTGATCTTAAGAATACGGCCCTCAACTTCGAAGATGTCGCGGCGATGCTTCGGCAGACCGAGGCGCGCATTACAATACTCATCGATGCGTGTCATTCAGGGGACGCCGGGTCCGGCATGTTTGCGACCAACGACGGCGCTTTGAACGGCCTAACGAACCTTCCGGAAAACATCACCATCCTTGCAGCCGCGAAAGGGCGCCAGTTTTCCATTGAATCCGATGAACTGGAGGGAGGGCTTTTTTCAGTTGCCGTGGAGCGGGTCATTAACACCCAGAGGGACGCATACGATTTGAACGCGAACGGGCGCATCGAGTCTTCAGAATTGGCCAAGGGGGTCAAATCCATCGTTCGCGCCCAGAGCGAAGGCCGTCAAGTGCCCTGGATGACGAGAGGGAGAGTCATTGGTGATTACTCACTATTTTAAATCAGCCGCAGTTCTTGTCTCAATAACACTTGCACCATCGATAGCGATGGGAAGCTGCTACATTTGCGATGAGGTTGTCGAAGTAAATGACGTGATCGCGGACTGCTTGATATCAGAATACGAAAGCATCGCGAACGAAGTTTCGAGGAGCGAGAACGGAAGATCAACCATTGATCTGGCAGCATGTAGTGCATCCGCGAAAGACGGGGTGAAAAACCGGGCGCTTTCGTCTCTGCCGGAACTCGGACATGCTCGCGAAAGCTCGAACCTGAAGACCGTCTACATACTGGACGAATTCGGCCTTAACTGCCTGAAAAAGTTGATCGAGAGCCACAGCGGGGAATTCGATCCAACAGTCACTTTTGACCTGTTTGAGAGCTGTTAATGTCCAAAGCCGAAGATGATCCCAAGCTTTTTGGGATTTCGATAACATTCCTTGACGGGCTCGCTGCGCTTTTGACGATCATCGGATCGCTTGGGATCGTCGTCGCTGCTTTTCAATATGTTAGTGATGCCAAGGGTTTGCGTGTCGAGAGAACGCTCACCTATATCGAAAGATGGGAGAGCGATGGGGCAAAAGATGCATATGATCTTTTGGCCAGAGCCCTTGCTCTCGAGTTTGAAAAGATACCGACCAACGAAATCCAAAATGCCCGCGAGAACGGTGCGTTTCGCAAATTGCTGTTAACGCGCGTTACAAAGAACATCCTCGCGGATTCTGAAAACCATAATGCCTTTGATACAGTCACCTACTTCTTCAACAGCCTGGGCCTCTGCCTGGAAGGGAGAATATGTGACAGAAAGACAGTTCAAATATTCTTCGGAGGGACCGTTGCTCAATTCATGGAGTACTTTGACGAACCACTCGGCGGCATGGTCGGACCTGATCATGGCTATGGGTCAGGATTGTCTAAACTGAAAAAGATAATAGACAGACGTTGATTATTGCCAAAAAGCTATGTGCTTTGGACCTCTCCCGTCTTAGAGCAGCCCTAAGTGTTCGATTAACCAGCCTTTAACGACATAGGCCCTGGAGCATGAAATGCCCTTCACATCATTATTTGAAGGACAAATCATGCCGACAGAAGCGTGCGAAATTGACAGACGCATTGTAAATAGGGCCGAGAAGATGGCTGAAGCCGGATACAACGGCACCTACACTTTCAAAGACTACGGTAAGCTGGGCTTGCTGTTGCGCGTGCGAGGCCATCGCGCCGTCTGGCTTGCAAAATACAAGCAAAGCACCAAAACCATCGGGCAACTTTAAAGTGAAGTGAAATGGTACAGAGATGGTACAGCGACAAAAATCAAAGCAAGGAACTAGACCAGATTTCGAGAAAATATAATATTTTCATAAAATTAAATGGTGCCCGGGGGCGGAATCGAAAACACATTATTTTTATGGTCGTTTTGTCCAAATGCGTAATTTGTGGGTAAACTTTGGATTTTCGCCAGACAGCGACAGCATCGGAAATTATCTGACAACCTCCCACCACTTGGTGAGACTCTAGAACTACAATCTGAGCGAGATGGTGACCCCGGCAGGGTCACCATCTCCCTTGGTTTATAAGGATTCTTCAAATAGTGTGTAAGCGGTGGTCTCACTAGCACCAACCGGCACGAAGAAACACTACATCGCTCCTGGCCTAGAATTAGACTTCAGCATCTGCTCCATCATCCGCATTAGGGCTTCGTGCAATCCAGATTTGAAGTCATCGTCTGATGCGTATTTCTTATAGAGATCTATCTCTCTACGACGTTCGTTACGCATGGCCTTTTCAAATAGAGCCTCACTGGCGATCCGGCGGTTCTGCTGATCAGGGTTCGCCACCACCTTATCCTGGAATGCAGGATCGCTCATGGCGTGGTTCAGGATGTTGATCAACTTGATCCGCTGTTCTTCCGGTGTTGCATCCCAACCATTGAAATATCGTTCGTTGAACGCGGCAATGATCATGTCCAATGGATCAGTTTCTGGGTCATCATGACCGCCTCTAGGGTTTGCATTGGGTGGATCAATCTCACTGTCACTGTCGTCCAGACCGATGGTATGCCCAATCTTAACCCTCTCCAGCCCATAGGTGGTCAGGTCCACGCTGTCCAAGAGACCGTCGATCTCATCCTGGTCTTTGTCTTTGACCTTCATCTCCGGGATTAGAAACTTGAGGAACCAGTGTAGCATCTCCCACTCGGCGTTTTCGAACGGTATGATGCAGGCCACCTGGGCGTAGATTTTCACAAACTGTTTGGCCTTGATCTTGATGCCGATCTTATCGTCATCATCAAGTTCATCAAACCGGCCAGCCGCAGTATCAAGGATCGGCGATAACTGATCCGCCTCCACACCATCAAAGAACAGTTCATTGAACTGAACCACCTCGTCCCACTCATAGATGCCCGTGTCATCAAGGTGATCCTTCAGGTCATGCAGGACGTTCACGTCGGTCGGCTGGCTCAAGGCCGTTGAGGTGTAGAACGGATCGAAAGCATCCTTGATGTCCTCAACCGTGTTGTGGAAATCGAGTATGAAAGTCTCTTCCTTACCCAGCTTCTTGTTGGCACGATTAAGCCGGGACAGCGTCTGTACCGCCAATACGCCCTGTAACTTCTTATCCACATACATGGTGGTGAGCATCGGTTCATCGAAGCCTGTCAGGAATTTGTTGGCTACGACCAGGATGCGGTACTCATCGTCTTTGAACTTCTTGGCGATATCGTTGCCTGGGAAGCCGTTGAGGCTGTCCTCAGTGTGCTCAACGCCATCGACCATCTTCTTGCCAGTAAAGGCCACCACGGCCTTGTACGGGCTCCCTGCGGCGTTCAGAGTCTCTCTGATGGCCAGGAAGTATCGAATGGCGGATTCGATGTTGCGGGTGACGACCATAGCCCGTGCTTTGCCCTTCAGTTTCTTGGGGCGAACCACGTTGTCGCGGAAATGGTCGAGCATGATCGCAGCTTTGGTCTTGATCGTGTCTGGATGTGCTTCGACGTAGGCCCGCAGCTTGCCCTGGGCCTTCTTGGTGTTGAACTCCGGGTTATCCTCGATGGATTTCTGAAGCTCGTAGTAGCTTTTATAGGTGGTGTAGTTCTTCAGCACATCGAGGATGAACTGTTCCTCAATCGCCTGCTTCATCGAATAGAGATGGAACGGCACAAACTTGCCTTCGGCGTTCTGCCGACCAAAGCGTTCCAAGGTGGTATTCTTCGGCGTGGCGGTGAAGGCAAAGAACGAGGCGTTGTTGCCCATCTTCCGGCGGGCCATCGCCGCCAGGATTTTGTCTTGCAGGTCCTCCGGCTCTTCCTCGTCACCACCACCGCTGATGGCTTCGTTCATCTTGTCTGCCGCACTACCAGATTGTGAGGAATGGGCCTCATCAATGATCACTGCGAACTTCCGGTCGGACAGGTCCGAGATACCATCCAAAATCCATGGGAACTTCTGGATCGTGGTGATGATCAGCTTCTTACCATTCTCCAACGCACTTTTCAGTTCAGCCGAGTTGTAGGCATGGGCCACGACGTTCTTCACCTCAGAGAACGCCCGAATGTTATCCTTCAACTGCTTGTCCAGCACCCGCCGATCCGTGACGACGATCACGCTGTCAAAGATGTTGGCGGTGCCTACGGCATTGTAGGTTTCGATCAACTGATACCCGAGCCAGGTGATGGAGTTCGACTTACCTGAACCCGCCGAGTGCTGGATCAGATACCTTTGCCCCACACCGTTGGATTTCACATCGTTCAACACCTGCCGCACCACGTCCAACTGGTGGTAACGAGGGAAGAAGAGGGTCTTGGTCTTCTTGCCGGTCTCCTTGTTCACTTCTTCCACCATCTTAGCAAAGTGCTCGATGATGTTGGTGAGGGATCGCTTCTCCAGCACCTCTTCCCAAAGGTATGCGGTCTTGTGGCCCGTTGGGTTGATCGGGTTGCCCTTGCCGTGGCCATCACCTTTGTTGAACGGCAGGAAGAATGTGCTCTTACCTGCCAGCTTGGTGGCCATCGACACATCATGGGTATCCACGGCGAAATGCACCAGACAGCGACCAAATTCGAACAGCGGCTCACGGTGGTTCCGGTCCTGGTACTGCTTGCGGGCGTGATGGACGTTTTGGCCCTTCCACGGCTGCTTTAACTCCATGGTCACGATGGGCAGACCGTTGATGAACAGCACCATATCAACCGAGTCCATCGGTGTAGAGTTGGAGAAATGCACCTGCCGAGTGACCGAGAAGATATTGGCGTCAAACAGCCGCTCCACCTCGGGGTTCAGGGTGTTGTAGGGCAGACGGTAGAGCAGCTTGAGATGAGCACTCTCAACGCTCAAGCCCTTCTTCAGAACTGTGAGGATACCATCCTTCTTGATCTTGTTGTTGAGACGGTTGAGGACACGGGCCTGCCAATCGGCATAGGGCCGCAGCTTGTCGAGTTCATCTGATTGCGTGGCCTCAAGGAAGGCCCAGAACTGTTTGGTGTCTAGGGCCAGGTCCGCATCGAAATCCTTGTTGCTGCCTTGGACATAGTCAGCCGACAGAAACGCCGCTTCGATTAAGTCCTCTAAGGCTTTTTCACTCGTTTCACTGACCATGCCCAATACCTCTGATTAAATCTTGATTTTCCCAGTGACCGCGTTGGCGATCACAGTTTGTTTGAATTCATTAAGTGTGGAAATTTCTGCTTCGACTGCATCAAAAGCAGCACGATATTCCGCTTGAGTAGCAGACAAGAAATTTTGAATTTGCAACTGTTCTTCGGCGGGTGGGATCGGAAGAACAAAGCCACGTAGGTCCGCAAAGTTGAGGCCCTCGCGACTTGCCCCATTCTGTGCCAACCATACTTGTTCTGAACCTACCCGTGCCTCAAACAAGGAGCTTAAAAACTGTGAGGAAATGCCTTTTTTCGGACGAATGATACAGACGTGCTGATTGACGTTTGCCGCGTCATCCAAATCGTAGACACAACTTCTTCCGATGGATGCTCCTGTGATGTTTAGCAGAACGTCATTTTTGCAGACTTGGCTGTTTGACATCTCTCGATTTGTTTTTTCGGAGATGAACTTAACATCTTTAAGCCGGAGCCCATCGAAGTGAACATTCTGGCTCCTCAGAAAGAAAATTCCTTCATCAGGATACACTGCTGACCCACCGGTGGGAGTAACGCCACTACCCACTTTGCTGCTGATGTATCTAAGCTGTTTGATTTCCCAATGAGCCGGTATCTCGCCGATCCAGTCCACGCCGCTGTCTTTCATGGGGGCGTCGGGGTTGAGGCCCTTGGTCACGGCACGGTTGATCAGGATGACCTTTTGTTCGTTCAGCAGATCAATCAACCGCCGCTTCTTGGCAATCGCCGCATCAATCTCAGCGGTTTTTTCGTCAAGAAAACTCACGATGCGGTTCTGGGTGTCGAGGTCGGGGTAGGCCAGCGGGATTTTCTTGAAATCCTCGTAGTGCATATCCCACTGGCCAATGCGGACGCCGTAGGAAAGCGAGTTGTAGACCGCTATGAAGGGTTGAGATCGCAGCAAGTAGTGCAAGAAGCGAGGCACAACTTTGTCGGCGTCTGTTTTGCAGGTGATGTATGCGGGGCTAACAATCCCACGGTGCTCACTCACCCCCATAGAGCCTTGCCAGGCTTTCATCTTGTTGACGACGAGATCACCGGGCTCCACGACCTTGTAGTTGGAAGTATCCAAGGAAGTGGCATTGTGGTTGTCGTCACGGGAGTCTTTCGGAATGACACCGTAGTCGCGGTACACCGAAAGCACCCGTAGATCGGGTTCACCGCGTTTGCTCTTTAGCTCTGTAACCGCTCGTATGTTCTCAAGCGACCAATCGGTTGGTACTTTTCCCAACCAGATTTCACCGCTGTCCTTGTAGCTCTCATACCGGGGTTCTTGATCCAACATCACGCAGCCTCCCCATCCAGAAGGCGATCAGGAGACCAGATCAGTGCGGCCAGTTGGCAATAAAGCCGTGAACGTTCCTCAAGATCGGCCTTGGCGAAGCTATCATGGGAATGAAACGGCAGGTCGTGTTTGGTAATGGTCTGCCGGAAGCCGGGATTGTTGCTGTAGAATTCCTCGTGCAGCGACTGAGCCAGCGCGTTCTGTTTCAGGTAGTGCGGCAGCTTCTCATCATAGGTCATATCGTTGAGGCTGGCGTTGATCTTCTTGGGCAACAGCAGCAGCCCGCCAATGCGATTGCGATGCTGATCAAAGGCGTTCTGTTGGTCGAACTCATCCATGAACCGGTCGTAGTGATCAGCCCAGATGTGCTCGACCTCATAGGCGTTTTGGCCTGAACGAACGATGTAATTCTCGTAGTGACCGGGTTCACCGGATTGCTGTTCCAACCAGTCGGTGAAGCGGGCCAACTGGCGGTGGATGGCCTTGGAGGTGAACTGGTTCAGACCCACCGGAATGGAGAAGTCGATCTCGTCCATCTCTTCCAGCAATCGTTTGTGAAGAACGGTGCGGATTTCAGCCAGGGACTTGCCGCGAATATCACGGATGACCGTGAACACCGCGTACTGCATTTGCGAGTAGCTGGTGGATTTGTAGTTCCAGAAGCGGAGGTTCAACCAACTGTCGATGAAGTCGGCGGCAACGGCCATCTTGATGCTGATGGTGGCAGGATCATCCTCGACCGAGATCGCAGACAGGATCACGTGGTGTTGGAGGGTGAACCCTGCATCCGCGTTGTATTTGACGCTCTCCAAGCCTTTGGTGCGGGTGGCGGACGCATCAAGCAGCTTCAGATAGAGATCACCGAAGACACGCATGTCGCGGACCACAAACTGATAGAAATCGTAACTGGATTGAAGGCCCAGGGCCTGTTCGTTGTGACGCACCCAGCGGTGATACTCCGTGCCGATCTTGTCGAAGTCTTCGGGCTTGGCGTCTTTCTTCCTGGCCCTGATATCCGTGGCATATTGTGATCGTAGCCAAGCCTTGAAGAAGTCGGCTTCGGTCTCTTTGCCATACTCCGCGAGCTTACCCAGATATTTCTTGATGAGTGTGTCTGCTTCCAGCCGCTTAGCCGGGTCCTCGATGTTGGCCAGCAGATAGCCCTTCAACATGTCTGTTGGCGAAAGTGACAGGCCACGGTCGTTCATGGTCTCAAAGATCGTATAGGCATCACCGTGATCATGGGCGGTGATTTCTATCAGCTTCACGTTGCGGATGATCCACCAAATGAAAATGTGGAGGGCGTCGTCGGTCATATCCTTGGGGAAGATTTCACCAAGGTCATCGTAGCGTTCGACCAGGTTACGGACGGAGTCTGACTTGCCTTCGGGGTTGTACCCTTCGCCGTTCAGAAGAGCGGACATACAATCATTGCGTTCCGGTATGTCGAGCTTGAATTTGTAACCGCCGGGGTCCTCGTCGAACACCAGAGACTCGATCTTTTTGACCTTCTTGGCCATGTCGTTTTGTAGGTGGTTCAGATAGATCAGCAGCAACGTTAGCGTGGTAATGCGTTGCTGACCGTCAACGATGTTACGCACATCGCCTGCTTTGCTGATCACTATGGAACCAAGGAAGTATCGGGACTGCTCCTCCAGGGGCGTGTCTGGTTTGTTTGGGTTCCAGGTTTGAAGAAATTGGCCGTGTAGGTCGTCCACCAGTTCCTGAAGCTGTTTGCGTTCCCAACGGTATTCGCGTTGGTAATAGTCGATGCCGAATGCAGCACCTGACAGCAGGACTTCGAGTGTTTTGTCGTCGCCTTCAATGTTCTGCATCGATCAAGCCTCCTCACCAGTGAGGCTGACCAGTCGCTTCAGCAGACCTTCAGTTTCCTTTTCAAGCTCCAGAATATCCTGGGCGACCTCGTTCAGATCACGTAGCGGTTTGTGCTGATAGAAATAGCGGTTGAAGCTGATCTCATAGCCGATCTTGACCGAGGATATATCCAGCCAGGCATCATCTACATGCGGACGCACCTCTCTTAGGAAGTAACCGTGTATGTCGTCCTTCAGCGGCACGTTCTCGCTGTCACGTAGGTCGCTGTCGGCTTCATACTCGATGTATTCACCCGCATTGCTGGTGGGCCAGTATCCGTGATCGCGCAATTCTGCTGCGGTGGTGTCGAGCTTGGTCAGCAGGTCATCCAGCTTGGAGCCGGTGAGTTTATGCACCTTCTTTATGACCTTGGCGGCACCCTCATCCCGCCATGATACCGCGTTCAGGATTTGGTTTTTCTGTGCAGCGGCAAGCTTTACCTTGCGGGCCTTGAGATCAGCATCGACCTTGGCCTTGAAGATGTTGAAATCATCATAGAGGTCCTGCCCGATGGAGGCCATCAACCGGTCGGCCTCTTCCATCAGGTCCCGCTGAGCGATCCAGGTCTTGGGATCAAGCAGGGCTTTGCGGTTCTTGGGCGATAAGGTGATCTCCTCCCGCTCCAGATAGTCTTGAATGGCCTGATTGTGGTCTTTGAGATTGGTGTAAACCTCATTCCCATATTTTTCATAGACCCACCCCATGACCTCTTGCATGCCGCCGGTGAAGCGGAGGGTAGCGATGCGTTCTGGGGTGAACTGAGCCTTCTTCCGCAGAGGCCGTTCGACGATGACTTTGTGGTAGCCGAAGGCGGCATTGTCGAAGACTTTGGATACGCCTTCATCGGCCAGTGACATGTAAAGATCGGTGATCGTTTCGATGTGATCATCGCTCAGATCACAGTTCTTCTCACCCAGGTTCTTGCGTCGCTTGGTGTACATCTCAGACGCATTGATCAGTTGGACCTTACCCTTGCGATGGGCGGGTTTGTTGTTGGTCACGACCCAAATGTATGTGGTGATGCCGGTGTTGTAGAATAGGTTGTTGGGAAGCTGGATTATCGCCTCAACCATGTCCTTTTCGATCAGGTGGCGGCGGATGTTGCTTTCTCCGCCACCTGCATCACCGGTGAACAGGGACGATCCGTTGTGAACCGAGGCGATCCGCGAACCCTGCGGGTTGTTGGCCAGCTTTCGCATCTTATCGGCCATCTCCATCAGGAACAGAAGCTGGCCATCCGAGGAGCGTGGCGTGGCATCACAGGTTTCGATTTCACCGTCATAGTTGGCAAGATCGACCTGGAAGCGGGGGTCCAGAACGTCCTTACCATCCTTGATGTACTTCTGGTCGGTCTTCCAAGATTTGCCGTAGGGCGGGTTCGACAGCATGAAGTCGAACTTCATGGTGGAGAAGTCGTTGGTCGCCAGTGTGGAGCCGAGTTTGATGTTCTCTGGGTTGTTACCCTTGATCATCATGTCCGACTTACAGATAGCAAAAGTCTCTGGGTTTACCTCCTTGCCATAGATGTAGACATCGGCAGTGGATTTGATCCCGCCATCGGGATCAGTAATGAAGTTCTGTGCCTCGGTCAGCATACCTCCGGAACCACAAGCCGGGTCATAGACCGTCAAAACGGGTGGCAAATCGTCTTTAACCGGATCGAACAACAGGTGTGTCATCAACTTGATCACCTCACGTGGTGTGAAGTGTTCACCGGCTTCTTCGTTGTTCTCTTCGTTGAACTTCCGGATCAGTTCCTCAAACACATACCCCATGCCGAGGTTGGTCAAGGCAGGCTGAATACGGCCATCAGGACCACGTTTGTCATGGGGTGTTAAGTTGATGTCTTCAGATACGTATTTCTCAATCACATCAAAGAGCACGTCAGAGGCTATCATCTTACGCACCTGTGTCCGCAGATCGAAGTTGACGATGATTTCTTTCACGTTGTCGCTGAAACCGTTCAGGTAGGCATCCATGTTGGCTTCTAGCTGCGAAGGGTTGCCCAGCAATGACTTCAGCGTCCATTCCGAGGTGTTGTAGAAGACATAGCCGGAAGCCTCACGGAGACCCGCTGAATCCAATTCAGTTAGACCGGCGTCTTCGGTCTGGAATTTCATCTCATCGCGGACTTCTTGCTTAGTTGGTTCCAGCAGGCAATCCAGACGACGCAGCACAAACATTGGTAGGATGACATCGCGGTATTTGCCGCGAACAAAGACATCGCGAAGGCAATCATCCGCAATGGACCAGATGAAGCTGACGATTTTGTTGTGAGACGTATGATCCATTATTCCCGCTCAATTCTTTTCTTGATTAAAATACTGATGAGGTCTCGGTACCGTGCCGGATTGAACTCGGCTCCGGTTTCCCATGCCGCCTCAGATTCCTGACGAAAGATTGCCAGGATGGTATCGCGTATAGTTTCCGGTGATGGTCGGGTTTCTTGGCCCTGAAGAACGTCTTCAACGAAGGTGATGACCTGACCCAGACGGTTCAGGTCTTCCTCGGCAAGTGCATTCACAACGGCCCCATCTAAGAGCTTCGATGGCGACACACCATAAAGCCGTGCCAGATCAATCAGCCGCTGCGAGGATACGGCGGTATCCCCGGTCTCAATGCGGCTCAACGAGCTTTGGTTGATACCAAGCTTTTCAGCGGCCTGAGCCGTTGTCAGGCCCGCATCCAGCCTCGCCTTTTTGAGATCATCGTGAAGCACCAAAACCCCCAGAACATCTGCGCCTCATTAATAATGCACGAAATGCAATGAGATTGAAGTGCAACTGGGAAATAGTACAACTTTAAGGATTTCCGAATCATGCATAATATGCAAATTGCACATTATGACGCTGGATGATTACCTGACCGCCAACAAGATTTCTGGGCCAAAGTTCGCTCAGCGGATCAATGTCGATCCCGCCACGATCTACAGGATCAGGCGTGGCCAGGTGGTGCCGCATCGCCAAACAATGCAGGCCATCATCGCGGCGAGTGGTGGTGACATCAGCGTTGAAGACCTTGTGCAAGTCGATCAACCGACAAAGAAGGAGACCTGATTGACCGCTGAAGCCCTTGCCCTGATTGCCGCATATTTCCTGTGCTCGAAAACTGCCGAGATACGAGTTCTCAACCAGGCTGAAGCCGTAGCCTGTGTTGATACCTACACCGACGTTAAACTGTTGTTCGTCGATGGTGTGACCCGTGATGACTACGACGCATTGTCCACCCGTGAACAAGTCGAAGTAAACCAGACCGCCTATTTGGCCTACGTGGCCTGGAAAGACGCCAATCCTGATCTGGTGGAAAAGCTGGAGCGTGATGCCCAGGCCCAGATCGCCAATACTGGCTGCTGATCCCTTACGGAAATCTACCCCATCGGCCCACCTCTTTCCCCAAATAGAGGTGGGTCACCGTTCGTGACAAAAAGTCGAGGGAGCGTTTTTTCGTGACAAATGAAGTTGAAGTCATGGTGGATATCGAGGTCACCAATGAGGAAAAGCAGGCCATCTACCAGAGGCTGCTCAAACGCAATCTCATCCGACGTGAAACGGGTTTGCCGCCCTTAGAAATCAAAGCCAGCTATGCACGGCAGGTGCAGAACCTTGAAGATCAGCGTTACCACGCCGCCATAGAACCGCACCTGGCAGCAGCGTATGAGCGTTGACTGCGTTGCATAGTACCAAATGAATGCATCTTTCGCTTAACCCCATTCCACGGCTTTGGTGAATATATGTGAAAGCAAGTTCATCTGTCGGTTTACCGTCGATCCTGACACCTCGCTTAGCCGGTCGTCCTTCCACCGGCTGATGTCGGCCTTAGTAATGTCATGGACCATCATGCTGGATATCTTTGTCCGCTTGAGAACAACGAACTGCTTCAGTTCCCAATCATGGCCCTTTTTGTGGACGCTTACCCGCCTGTCGTACTCATCAAGCAAAGCTGAAAACTTGATCACACCATCACGTGCATCATCACGCTGCTGCCGCAGTTCCGCCTCGGTGTAGGTCGCCCAAATCTTGGCTTCAGTCTTGGTGTCGAACAGTTTGGATCGGCGAATCCCATTGACGTAGACTTGAGAACGCCAACCGTTCTTATGCTTTGAAATACTTGCCATAGCGCAAATGTGGGAGTTCGTGCGTAATCGACAACCCCGCCTCGGAGAACTAGATTGAATCTAGTTATGGATAACCCAATGTTTTCAAGGATGTTCTCGAAACGTCTAACACTAGATTTGATCTAAATCTAGGAAGTGGTGCCCGGGGGCGGAATCGAACCACCGACACGAGGATTTTCAATCCACTGCTCTACCCCTGAGCTACCCGGGCATGGGAACGATGTTCATCGTTGGGTGGAGGCGTTCTATGACTTGCCACTGGCAGTGTCCAGAGCCTTTTTCAACATTTTTTCAATGCGGACGAGAATGATCAGTTTCTTCCGTCTCGACATCGGCGTCAACGTCCTCCTCCCTCTGAGACGGGACCGAATATGAACCGTTCAACCACTTGGCAAGGTCCAGATCAGCACAACGTTTTGAGCAAAACGGGCGGTACGTCTGAACAGTGTCTTCAGCACAAATCGGACAGGTCATTTCAGCACCTCGCTCAGCGGCAACCGAGCCCGTCTGCGCTGCAATTCAAAATGCCCTAGCGGCGTCCAGCCTGCCAGTGTGGTTTCGATCGGGTCGGACTTGAAGGCAGCGCGCAGGGCGGACTCGAACCCTCGGCGGTCCTTCTTGGGCATCGGCGCTAGGTCCAGCGTGATCTGTCCACCCAAGCCGCGTACCCGCAAGGCGCGGGCCAGCGTTTTGGCACAGGTGAAATTGGCCTTGGTGCCCGCCGCCAGAGACGTATCCGAGCCAGTGTTCACGTCCACCGCAACAAGTGCTCGGGTGGGTTGAATGTACAGATGCCCTCCGCCGGGCAAAGGCTCGGCGATCCCACGCGCTGTGTCCAGAGCGTCCAGAATGCCCTGTGTCTCGAACCCTCCGGCTTGGGTTACGACCTCGGCCGGGTCTGTCCAGTCGCGCCAGGCCAGAACATGAGGGCCGTCGCCTTCAAGCAGCAATTCGGGCTCGGTCCCTGTATCATTCATCACCTGATCGGCATGGGCCAGCATGGCGCTGATATCTTCGGCGATCTCGCCCGCGTCCTCACCCGCGCAACACGAGCGCAGGATCAGGCCGTAACCGCTGCCCTCCATCACCTCATGCGCGATCTCAAGCAGGCGGTCACGTTCATCCTCATCTCGGATCGAGCGCGAGATGTTCAGACCGGGCGCGTCGGGGGTGACAATCGCGTAGCGACTTTTGAACAGGACACGATCGGTCACGGGCAGGGCTTTGCCCGGCTCGGCATAGCCCGTCACCTGCACCAGCAGCAGCGCTCCGGGGGCGAGTCCCTTGACCTGCCGCAGAAACGCCGGGCCGTCGGGTGTGGACAGAAACATGCCGCCCTGCCCTTTCACGGGCCGATCTGCGCGGGCGCGGTAGATCGTGCCCGGTGCGGGCGCATCGGCGGCGATCAGGAAATCATCCAGCTTGCCGTCGACCATCAACGCGGCCGCCTCGCGGTCGTTGATGTGATCCAGAACGATGGTGCGACCCTTCATGATGCCTCACGATACAGGGGATAGCCGATACCTTGCAAAAGGGCGGCGGTTTCAGACAGGGGCAGACCGACGATACCGGTGAACGAGCCCGAAATCCACGGGATGAAGGCGCCAGCGGGGCCTTGGATGGCGTAGGCGCCCGCCTTTCCCTGCCAGTCTCCGGTTGTCAGATAGGCGTTGATCTCAACATCCGACAGGCGCTTGACCTTGACCTGCGAGACCACGTCGCGTTGCAGCACCCGATCCCCGCGCCGCACTGCGACCGAAGTGATCACCCGGTGACGACGCCCGGACAGGGCGTGCAGAAACTCGGCCGCTTGGCCTGCATTTTCGGGCTTGCCCAGAATGCGGCGGCCCAACGCCACGGTGGTGTCCGCGCATAAAGTGATATCGTCACTATCCGCCTGCACCGCCTGCACTTTTTCGCGCGTGATGCGGCTGCAGTACGGTACCGGCAACTCGCCGTTCAGCGGGGTTTCGTCGATGTCAGGGGGGCGGATCGCATCGGGCTGCACGCCAAGCTGGGCCAACAGGTCCAGCCGCCTTGGGCTGCCCGATCCGAGGATAAACGCCATGAGATAAGGCGTTACTTGAAGCGGTAGTTGATCCGACCCTTGGTCAGATCATAAGGGGTCATCTCGACCTGAACTTTGTCGCCAGCCAGAACACGGATGCGGTTCTTGCGCATCTTGCCCGCCGTATGTGCGATGATCTCATGGCCGTTTTCCAGCTCGACCCGAAACGTCGCATTAGGCAGGAGTTCCTTCACGACACCGGGAAATTCGAGCGTATCTTCCTTGGCCATGTTGTCTCCACATTTACGTTGCACTCGCAGAATCTGCGAGGATGTGCGCTTAAATGAGCCTATTTCGGGCTTATTTCAAGGCCGGAATCACGAAAGAGCAGAGATTGTGACCGATTCGACTCGGGGCGTTTGCTCATCCCAATGGGTTCGGTTCAGCACATGGCCATCGGCGCGGACTTCGGCAATAGCCGACAGGTCGATATCGGCGTAAGTCCAGCCGGGTTGGTTCAATTGTCCTTCGGCCAACACGCCGGTGCCGGGGAACCCTTTGTCAGGCGGGCCAAAGATGCCACCGGTGCCTGTGTTCATATCCACGGCCTCGGACCACTCGTTCTTGCCGACCAGCGAGGCCATGACCGTCACACACTGGTTTTCCAGCGCGCGCGCCATCGCGCCAATCCGCACCCGCCAATAGCCCGAGAGCGCCTCGGTGCATGACGGTACAAGGATCAGGTCCGCCTCACTCAGCGCGCGACCCAGCAGGGGAAATTCACTGTCATAGCAGATAAGAACGCCGATCTTGCCCAACTTCGTGTCGAACAGTTTCAGCGGGCCCCCGGACGCGATATCCCAAGCCTCACGCTCGAACCGGGTCATGATTTGCTTGTCTTGGTGATCCTTCTGGCCATCGGGCGCATAAAGCGTCGCTCGGTTCACCGGGCGGCCCGGCCCATCCACAACCGGCGCAGACGCGCCCAAAATATAGGTGCCATATTCGCGTGCCAGCCGTTGATGTAGGGCCTGCGCATCAACCATCCGATCCGACACGGCGCGGATCGAACGTTCCAGATCGCCTGCCACATCGGTCCCGTCCAACGTCGACAGCTCCATCGCGCCATATTCGGGGAAGACCAGCAACTCGGCCCCCTGCCCGGCGGCCTCGGCCACCCAGTGGTCCATCTTGTCTTCGTACTGCGCCCAACTGTCGAGCCAGTCGAGGTCATAGGCGGCGGTTGCGACTTTCATGGGCTGCGTCCTTCAGCATTGGATTGGCGCGACCCTAAGACAGGATCGCGCGATATGTATAGACCCGGCCGAGATCCGACGGGAAAGTGAATTGGCTTACCGGCCCAGACTTGGTTCAATAGGTCAGGAGGATCACCATGCAAAACCCCGAAAGCTTCGAAAAGTTCTATTTCGCCAAGGTCGGTATGGGCGAGGCCTGCGGCTGCGCCGAACGTGTCATTGACGTGTTCGAATTCAATCGCAAAGGCGGGGCACAAACAAAAACCGAAGTTCGTCTGGAAAAGCCCAAACGCCGGTCCTTTCGCGGATGGGCGGTGAAGTACGGCCTTCTCAGCCGCAAACAGACACGCTGAGACCGAACGGCGCAGTTATGCGTTCAGATCCCTGATCCAGAACTGCAACGGTTTCTGCGTCTCGCCGTTTTCTCCGATATCCTTCCACGAAAACTGCGCCACGACACCGGGTAAAGGTTCATACCCGCGTGCCCGCCAGAACGCATCCAGGGGCCGGTAGCTTTCTGGACGCATCGGATGATCGACAGGGCGCTGCACGCTGCAAAAGGCGCATTTCGCAAAACCCAAAGCGCGCGCGTGGGCTTCGCGGTGATCAAAGAATTTATGACCAACAGCCTGCCCCCGGTAGTCCGGCAGCAGAACGGATTCCGCGCAATAGAAAACATCCGACAAATCCACACCTGACCCGTCAAAGGCCGCAGCAAAGTCTTCGGCATGATCGGCCAGCGGCGCGCCGGTCGAGGCCCCGATCAGACGGTCGCCGTCAAAGGCCCCGACCACGATGGATCGGGCACTGTCGCGGTAGGCTTGCAGGTACTTCCGCTCATAGCTCAGATCCCCATCATAGAGATAGGGCCACGCGTGAAACACCTTGATGCGCAACCGGGCCACATCGTCCAGAACGGCCTCAAGCGCCGCGCCGGTCAGAGGGTGGACGGCCGAGACCTCAGCCATTCGAGACCTGCTTGGTCCAATCAGCCAGATTGTAGAAGGTGGTGACCCGGGTGATTTTGCCGTCCTTGAGGTCAAAGAACGACCCGGCGGGCAGGCGGTAGGTTTGACCATGCGCCTCGGGCAGGCCGTCGTCTGTTTCAAGATAGGTACCGTTCACAATGAACTCCGCTGCAGCACGGGTTCCACCTTCGGCGTCGAACACCACGATATCGGTCAGGTTCTCGCGGTAGCAGCGGTTCATATGGGCGCAGAAGGCAGCAAATTTTTCTTTACCCACACGAATCTGCCCTTCATTCACGTGATGGGCAATGCCATCGGACAGGCAGGCTAACATGCCGTCGACATCGCCTGCGTTGAAGGCATCGAAATAGGTTTTCACGGTCTGGTTCATGGTCACTCCGTCGGTTCGCCCCAGCGGTCCTTCAGATGTTTGATAATCTGATCGCGGGTCTGTCGATAGTGAGTTAGCTTGTCTTCACGACTTTCGCCCAGTCCGGTAGGGTCCATTATTGGCCAATAATCGACATCCAGATGAAAAATCCGCGTCAAATCCAACGCTCGCCTTTGGCTGGCGGGTGACAACGCGACGATCAGGTCGAACGAGCTGAGGTCATCGCCCCATTCCTGCATCTCGTCGAAGGAACGCGACCTGTGTCGCGAAAGCTC
The DNA here is from genome assembly GCF_017743815.1 of Ruegeria sp. R8_1. Classification (NCBI taxonomy): domain Bacteria; kingdom Pseudomonadati; phylum Pseudomonadota; class Alphaproteobacteria; order Rhodobacterales; family Roseobacteraceae; genus Ruegeria; species Ruegeria sp. R8_1. Next base: position 51,522 of record NZ_JAGHRL010000012.1, read on the forward strand.
AACGCCGATTTCCTGGCAGACGGCGACGCAGAAACCGTCGATCTCCAGATCGTTATGGACACCGGCAGATTGCACATAGGTACCGGTGCCGTAGAACTTTTTCATGATGCCTTCGGCCATCGGGGACCGAACCGAGTTGTGGTCGCAACAGAACAGAATGGACTGCGGCAGAGACGTCACCCGTCAGCCCCCAAAGTGCAATACGCAAATCAGCGTGAACAGGCGGCGGGCTGTATCGGTGTCCACTTCGGCTTTGCCATCAAGCCTTTCCTGCAGAACCCGGCTGCCTTCGTTGTGTATGCCGCGCCGCGCCATGTCGATGGTTTCGATCTGACTGGGTGGCAGCGACTTCACTGCATCAAAATAGCTTTCGCAAATCTGGAAATAGTCTTTGACAACTTGCTTGAAGGGCCCCAGCGAAAGGTGAAACTCGGCCGCCTTTTCTTCGGCCTCGGTGGCAACGTCAAAAACCAACCGTTTGTCCCGAATGGACAGTTGCAGATGATAGGGGCCGTCAGGCACCACGCGGTCGTCGCGCGCGGGCAGCGCGAAGCTGTTATCCTCAAGCAGATCATAGATCGCGACCTTGCGCTCCTGTTCGATCTCGGGCGTCGGCGGAGGCAGGTTTCGGTCGTCCAGTTCGATATGCGAAATGCGGGTCATGGGTGTCTGGTCCATAAGGGTTGAGACAGCCATATCCTAAGAAAAGTGAATGGGCAACGCGCAGAAAATCGGTCTAGGCCAATTCGTCACAAAGGATGTTTGGAGGGGTCAATCCCGTGCTTTGACAGGAGTGTATCGACCAAAGACCCCCGGTTGATCTCCATTTCACGAAACATCTTTCGGAACCACGAACCAAAGAAATGGATCGACATTTTGTTTTGCCACTCTAAAAAATCGAGCTTTGACATATCCGGGTCATTCCACAACCTGCGATGCCTTAAAGGCACAGCATACAGTTCGGTTCGAGCCGAACTCATGTCGTGTTCTGGCGAGCCATAAATGCAATGGAAAAAAAGTGGTGGCCCCAGAGTCGACAAGGGGAGGCTCCAATATGAGGAGCGGCCGTAGAGTTCGCGATACACCTTCTGATGATCCTCCGACCACCAGAATGGAACAAGATCGCTTTCAAAGGCAAAGCGACACATCTTTTGCAGCGCAGAACTGTCGCGCGGCAACGCGACAACGCCGTTCATCATGCGCTGCCGCGCCAAATTCGCTTTTGGAAAAAGATATCCTGCGTTGGTTTCGAATGGCCGAAGGGCATAGGCATCCGCATCGACCCAGATATAGTCGGTCTGTTGCATGAGCTTTAGACGAAAAAGATCGGCATGAACGGCAACTGATCGCGTGATCGGGTCACGGTAGATTTCAGAAACATCAAAGATTTCCCGCGCATCACGCGCTTCGACATAGTCCGGAATGTCTTCAAGCTCGCCATAGTGGTAAACAATGGGCGTCTGGTCGACATCCGCAAAGGACTTCAGGCAAAGGTGCTCCAGATAGCTGAACCGCTTGCCGATCCACAATGTTGCTACACGTTCCAAACTTACTTCTTCCGACGTTGTCACGTCAGAAAGTCGCCTCAGTTCCGTGAGTAAGATCAAGACCTATTGTTTATTGAATAAGAATGGTGCAGGGCGTTGTGACCCTCAAACCATAGCCGATTAGTCGTTCAAGCGTTTCAATCTTGCAGTGACCGACAAGCCATGTGCCTCAAGGCTTTCCGATTTCGCAAGTTGTTCGGCCGCAGGGCCGATGGCCCGCAGCGCAGCAGGTGTCATCTGGCTGAGTGTTGTGCGTTTGAGAAAGTCCATCACGCTGAGCCCCGAAGAAAACCGCGCCGATCGCGCCGTGGGCAGAACATGGTTAGGACCACCCACATAATCGCCGATGGCCTCAGGAGTGTATTGACCCAGAAAAATTGCGCCCGCGTGAACGGTTTTCTTGCTAAGCGCCACAGGGTCGCCCACGCAAAGCTCAAGATGTTCCGGGGCGATCCGGTTGGACAGGGCTGCTGCCTCGTCCAGATCACACACAGTGATCACCGCACCAAAATCACGCCAGCTGGAGCCGGCTATTGCGCGGCGTTGTATTGTCTCAAGCCGTTTGTCCACGGCCTCGGCCACAGCCTGCCCGAACGCCGCATCATCGGTGATCAGGATCGACTGTGCACTTTCGTCATGTTCCGCCTGACTCAGCAAATCCAGCGCGATCCAGTCGGGGTCGTTGTCCTTGTCGGCGATGACCAGAATCTCGGACGGGCCCGCAATCATGTCGATGCCCACCTTGCCGAACACGCGACGCTTGGCAGCAGCGACAAAGGCGTTGCCGGGGCCGGTAATCTTGTCCACCGGCGCGACCGAGTCAGTGCCGTAAGCCAGCGCTGCAATCGCCTGAGCACCACCGATGCGATAGATCGTATCCACACCTGAAAGCTGCGCCGCCAGCAGGACAAGCGGGTTCACCACCCCATCCGGCGTCGGCACCGCAATGGCCAGCCTTTCAACCCCCGCCACCTTAGCCGGAATCGCATTCATCAAAACCGAGGACGGGTAGGACGCTAGCCCGCCGGGCACATAAAGCCCCGCAGCAGACACCGCCGACCAGCGCCAGCCCAAAGTCGCCCCGGCTTCATCCGTCCATTCGTGATCCTCAGGCAACTGCTTTTCGTGATAGGCGCGGATGCGCGCGGCGGCCAGCTCCAGCGCGGCGCGATCCTCATCCGAGACCTGCGCCACCGCAGCCGCGATTTCTTCGGCAGAAAAGGCCAGAGTGTCAGGCGTCAACTCAAGCCGGTCGAATTTCGTGGTCAGCTCGATCACCGCAGCATCGCCGCGATTGCGAACATCTTCGATGATCTCAGCCACAATCGCGTCTACGTCCGGGCTGTCCTCGCGTTTTGCTGACAACAACGCCTGAAAGGCGAGCTCGAACTCGGGCGAGGTCGTATCAAGGAAAACGGGCATGAGCAGGCACTCCGAACGGGATTTTACCGGGACATATCGCCCGCAGCAGATGGTCTCAACCCTTCGTCGGGTGGGTGCAACGATTTGCGCATAGGATAATGTCGCATTCCGCACCATTGTTCAGGGCCACCCGCATCCTGCCAACCATATCGGCGATAGAATGCACGCGCTGTTGCGGTGGCGTTCAGATGCGCAATCGTGCAGCCTTGCTGCGCAAGCTCGTGCTCCATTCGAACCAGCAGGGCCAACCCGACACCGCGCCGAACATAGGCCGGATCGACATACAACAACGTGATTTCCGACCCGAAACGCAAAGCCCCGACGCCCGAGACTTGGCCGTCCATTTCGGCCAACCAAAGCTCGGTTCCCGATTGCAACCAGCGTCGGATCGTCTGGGGGTCTTTGTTCGCACTCCACGCCGCCAGCAGATCGGGATCTTTCCGATGATCTGCTGCACCAAGGTAGGTAATCGACCGGATCAACACCTGACTGATCTGAAACACGTCAAACACGGTCGCCGGACGCAAAACCAGACCCGTTGAGGGTCTGGCAAAGGCTTGTGCTATGCCCCGTTTATTCCGGATGATGCGGAGCCTGACCAGAAGGCGCCTGATAGGGCCGGGTCACATCCTTGAGGGTGACGTCCAGAGCCTCGACCGTCAAACGGATCGCTCCGTCCCCGGCCAGCGTCAAAACAATATGACCCGCGCCATCTTCGTCGGGCTCGAAATCAACCGACAGCAGGGACATGACCATGTCCTTGTCGCTGCGGTCCACCCCCTGGCTGGCAACCGACAGGACGGAATCGAAAACAAGCAGCGCTTGGACCCGTTCAAACGGACGGTCGCGTTGGCTTGCAGCATCTTTGTCTTCCCAGCGGAACCGGTTCAGCAACAGACCAAATCGACGCTCCGACGGACGCCATGTCATCTCGGTGATGGGGAACACCGCGTCCTGCGTCAGGGTCGAAATCACCTGAAGGTCATCCGCATCCTCTGCCCCCAGGTTCAGCGGGGCCTCACGACCGTCGTGGAAACTTGCGTCTGTCATTACTGGCCCTTGATCCGTTCAATCTTTGCACCCACGCCTTCCAGCTTGCGCACCACATGTTCATATCCCCGGTCCAAATGATAGACCCGGCTTACAGTCGTCTCACCTTCGGCCGCCAAACCGGCCAGAATCAACGAGACCGAGGCGCGAAGGTCCGTCGCCATCACCGGTGCACCTTTCAGACGCTCGACGCCCGTTACCGTAGCGGTACCGCCATGGACCTCGATATTGGCCCCCATACGTACCAGTTCAGGAGCGTGCATAAACCGATTCTCGAAAATCCGCTCTTCAAGAACGGACACGCCTTCGGCAGTGCACATCAGCGCCATCATCTGTGCCTGCAAATCGGTCGGAAATCCGGGGAAGGGTTCGGTGACAACATCGACAGACCGTACGCGTCCGTTCTTGCGCGCAACTTTCAACCCGTTTGCTGTTTCCGTGACATCAATGCCTGCAGCATCCAGCTTGGCGGCGAACGAGTCGACAAGAGACATCCGTCCGCCCAGGAGTTCAACCTCGCCGCCACAGATCGCCGGTGCCAGCATATAGGTACCCAATTCGATCCGATCCGTTACAACCTGATGGGTTGCACCGTGCAACCGGTCGACGCCTTGAATTTCGATTGTCGAAGTCCCTTCGCCCGAGATCTGCGCACCCATCTTACGCAGACACTCTACCAGATCGACGATCTCGGGCTCACGCGCGGCGTTTTTCAGCACGGTAGTGCCTTTGGCCAGCGTGGCAGCCATGACGATGTTCTCGGTCGCGCCGACAGAGGCAAACCGCATCTCATGCACGGCCCCTTTCAACCCACCCGACGTTTTGGCGTGCAGGTACCCGTCCTTCAACTCGATCTCAGCGCCCAGCGCCTCAAGCCCCTCAACATGCAGATCCATAGGTCGCGCACCAATCGCGCAGCCGCCAGGCAACGAGACCACGGCCTCACCAAAGCGCGCCAGCAGCGGACCCAGCACCAGATTCGAGGCGCGCATCTTGCGCACTATCTCGTAATCAGCGGTATGGCTGGTCAGGTTGTGGCTGGACATGGCCAGCACTTGCCCGTCCTGCAGCGCCGACACTTCGGCCCCCAGCGATTGCAGCAAGGCCGTCATTGTCTTGATGTCGCTCAACCGCGGTGCGTTTGTCAGCGTCAGCGGCTCTTCGCTCAGCAGCGTCGCGGGCATTAACGTGAGACAAGCGTTCTTGGCCCCCGCAATCGGTATTTGACCGTTCAGCGGACCATTGCCCGTAACCAGAATCGAATCCATGTGCTCTTATCCCTCGTCCTTGTCGGTCTTCTCTCCGGATACCGCCCGCGCCTTGGCTTGCGCCTTACGTCGCGCCATATTCGCCTTAAGCGCAGCCTTCAGTCGCTCCTCGCGCGGATCGCCGGATTTGCCGTGTTTTTTTGGTGTATCTTTGTCTGCCATGATCTTTCTCTACAGGAGGCGAAAAAAACCGTCCAGATACCCTTGCGCCGCGTTTCGTTTGAGTCTAATCACCCGCCCACAGCGCTGCTGTAGCTCAGAGGTAGAGCACTCCCTTGGTAAGGGAGAGGTCGAGAGTTCAATTCTCTCCAGCAGCACCATCTTTTCAATGCTTTATACACCGCCCGCCAAATCCCAGCGCCGTTGGGGTAACACCGGGGTAACACCACGCCAAAAAAATGAGGGTTCCGCCCTCGGCGCTTTCCCTAGCAATCCCAGCCACATGCGCCGCCTCAACTGGCAGTGTCACCCCGCGTTTTGCCGTTTGCCCCAAGCCCCAAAACCCCAAACGCAGCATAAACCGGGTGCAGGTGCTGAGTACTGAGGGGTTTTTCCAGCGTTCCCAGATACCTGCCGCCTCAAATGGTACATTTTCACCCGCGTTTTTACCGTTCGGTGCCGCATTCATCCTGCCTCAGATGCCGTGCTAGGGTCAGGACTCATAACCAAAATATGACGGTCGCGGCGATGCAGATTGTCGACAGGAACAGTTCACCACATCGGTCATAGCGGGTCGCGATACGACGCCAGTCTTTTAGTCGAGCAAACAAGTTCTCAACCCGGTGCCACTTGCGATACAGCCTGGCATCATGATCGGCAGGGTTCCGTCGTCCTCGGCGTGGCGGAATACACGCATTGATGCCGCGCTCGGCCAGTGCCTGCCGGAACCAGTCTGTATCATATCCTTTGTCGCCCAGCAGCATTTTGGCGGGTGGCAGGCTACCAAGCAAAACCAAGGCACATTTGGCATCGCTCATCTGCCCGACAGAGAGGAAAAAAGTCAGAGGTCGCCCGCGTCCGTCGCAAACTGTGTGCAACTTACTGTTCAGGCCGCCTTTGGTTCGACCGATTGCCCGAGTCTGAGTCCCCCTTTTGAGAGGCTTGCCGCCGTTCGATGCGCCTTCAAGTGGGTGCTGTCGATCATGATGGTTTCACCGTCCGACCCCGGTTCTGCCAGTTCCCGGAAGATGCTCGCAAAGACACCCAGGCGTGACCACCTGACAAACCGATTATAGAGCGTCTTGTGCGGGCCGTACTCGGCTGGTGCGTCCCGCCATCGCAGGCCGTTGCGGATGACATGGATGATACCGCTGAGAACAGTACGGTCGTCAGACCGGGCAACGCCCCGTGGTTTCGGGAACATGTGCTTGATGCGGGCTAGGTGCTCGCGGTCGAGCCAGAACAGATGCGACATGAAAAATCCTCCTGTCGCCCTTGAATCACGAGGTTGTCGCGGATGGAATCAGCCCGGTGAAGTCCGCAGGCCGGGATGAAGCCGTCATCCGACAAAAACCGTCAGATGACAGCGTTGAGCCCAAAGCGGTCGGTTAATTCGGTGATTAACCTAGTTGGAAGACAGATCTACAAACGCCTTGGATTCATCGTCAGGAGGGGCTACTGCATTGCACGTCAAATGAGCTTAAAAAATCTGTCCTAGTCAGAAATCGTTGCAAGGGAGATACTAAAGGTGACCTCGACTGTAGTGCTCACGACCATCAACGCGCCAAGCGAAATTATAGACAAGTGGATTGCGCTTGACCACGAACTGATCGTTGTTGGGGATCGAAAGACACCTGGATCATTCTCCAATTTGCCCGTTAGGTTTCTTGATGTGGCCGAACAAGAAAGTCAGTTTCCGGAGTTTTCTGCGGCTGTCCCGTTCAACCACTATTCGCGGAAGAACCTCGGCTATCTGCACGCGATTAAAAATGGCGCTACAACCATAGCCGAAACCGACGACGACAATATACCGTTGGCGGGTTGGCCAAAATTGCCGGACTTAGAATCAGTGCGACAGATCACCAGTCCACGCTATCCCAACGTTTATCGACTTTTCTCCGATCAACATGTGTGGCCGAGGGGCTTTCCCCTTGATAGAATTAACCTTAGGCAAGAAATTGAGATCGATGACAGTGCAACGACCCAAGCCTATATCTGGCAAGGCATGGTCAATGGCGATCCCGATGTCGACGCAATTTATCGACTGACGTCTGAGCACTTTAGTACCGAAGGCTTCGCCTTTCGCGACGCTGGTGGATACGTGTTGGCGCCAAATGTCCTGTGCGCCTTCAATACCCAGAACACTGTTTGGACTGAGCCGAAGGCGTTTCCTTATCTTTACTTGCCATGCACGGTTTCGTTTCGAGCCACTGACATCATAAAGTCATATGTAGCTCAGTATTGTATCTGGGCTTTGGGCGGCGGAATCGGATTCTACGGTCCAACTGCACTTCAAGAACGAAATGAGCACAATTTTCTGAAGGATCTTGAATCCGAGTGGGTTCTCTATGTTCGCTTCGATGAAATGATGAGGGCGCTTGATGAAGTGCAATACACTGGAATGCCCCAAGACCTGTATCTTTCATACGAGGCTTTAAGCAGAATTGGCATCACTGAAAAACGTGAGCTTAATACTGTCGAACTATGGTTACGGCAGTTGGAAGACTAATACATAATTAGAAGGACCACAGCGTGCAGAAAACCAAAATTCTCAGCATATATGGCTCTTATGGAAACTTGAACGAGGTCGAGCAGACTTTACCCTCCGTAATAGAAGAAACTCAGCGAAATGATGCTCGCCTAATCATCCACGACTCTACTGAACCCGAACACGGGCGTGAAGAAAAGTGGGCCTACCTTCGGCAGTTTGAACAAGAAGATCGAGTGTTCCTTCTTTTATCAAACAATTTGTCTATGGCACATGCTCGGAACATGTGTTTGCGGCTTGGTCAGGAAATGTACCTGCCCGACCATATAGCCATGATGGAAGATGATCATGGCTACAAAGCAGGATTTATTCCCAAGCTGGTGGATGCGATTGAAGAGAATTATGGAAAAGTCGCTCCGAATGGTTTGCGTTTTGGCCTGTTCACCGGCTGCACAAACACAAAGCATGACCATGGCCGAGTCACAGAACCGTTTGGGGATAGCGGCCATCACTATGTCAAAATCACAGACCAGGCAAATCCTTTTGCCGTAGGAGGCGCCAATAGCTGTTTCCGCGCGGCGCCCACACATCATTGGGACCACGTGCTTAAAGGTTACGACACAGATGAATACCTGATTTCCACATTTCAGACTAAGAATCTAAACTATCGAAATTACCACAGCGGGTTTACAACTATGATCGTGGCTGACGGGGACTTCATGTTTGACGTAGAGGTCAACACTGGCCGGGGAACGTCTCGGCAAATCGGAGAGCAGGCATTGTGGGACGACAAGTACACTGCAAGTGATCCCCGCAGCAGTTATCGCGGCAAGCCGCACAGTACAATGCCGGACCCATCATTGCAGGTGCCTACCGAAAGCAAGGCAGAACCTAAAAAGAAGAATTGGATCGACAAGCTTGTCAGTTTGCCAAAAAAAGGTGGCAGAATTGACTAGGCTCTGGACCCATTAATTTGGTTGCGGTCGACTTGGCTGCGTGATTCAAGCGCCTGAGTTTCAGGGGTATTTCATGAGCAATCTATTCTGGCTGACTGACGAACAGATGGAGCGTCTTCAGCCT
>NZ_JAGHRL010000013.1:0-58216 GCF_017743815.1 Ruegeria sp. R8_1
CCCGGTTCCTGCTAGCCACCCCTCCGGCTGGGGATGACGGACTGTTCGGTGCCCCCCCGCCCCCTGAGACGCTCGCGATCGACCCCGACCACCCCGTCGCCCACCGCATTCAGGCCGGGGCAGAGCCCGGCCTTGCCGCGATCACCCGGTCATTGAACGATCAGGGACGCTTGCGCAATGAGATCGTAGTGGATGACATCCGCAAGCTGGGTAAGTTCTTCGGTCTGTCTTCGGCCGATGGTGGGCGGCGCGTGGTCATCGTAGATTCAGCCGATGAGATGAATGTTAGTGCTGCCAACGCCCTGTTGAAAATGTTGGAAGAACCGCCCGCGCGTACGACGCTGCTGTTGATCTCGCACCAGCCCTCACGCCTGTTGCCAACAATCCGATCGCGCTGTCGAACCCTGCGCCTGTCGCCTTTGGGGGCTGACGACATGCAGTCCGCCCTTGCGCAAACCGGTGCCGAACTGCCTGCGCAACCGGATCATCTGACAGCCCTCGCCGCTGGCTCTGTCGGGGACGCGGTGCGCCTGATCAACCTCGGCGGGCTCGAAATCTACGCCGAGTTCATCGCCATCCTCGGCACGCTGCCCCGTATGGACCGTCAACGCGCCCTGAAACTGGCCGAGGCCGCCGCCCAGCGCGGCGCGGCTGAGCGGTTCGAGCTACTGTTAACCCTGGTCGACGTGGCCCTGTCGCGCCTTGCCCTGACCGGCGCGACCGGAGCAGCCCCCCTGCCCGAGGCCGCTCCGCATGAGGCCGAAATCCTGTCGCGACTGTCTCAGTCCCCCCATCAGGCCCGCAAATGGGCCGAGGTGGCTGCAACAATCACCGCCCGCGCACGACATGGTCAGGCGGTGAACCTTGACCCTGCCGCTCTGGTCCTAGATACGGTGTTCAAGATACAGGAAACCGCCGGTCAGAGCAGATGAGCGACACCCCCCAAATCACCGACAGCCATTGCCATCTGGACTTCCCCGATTTCGAAGGCCAGCTGGACCAGATCGTCGCCAATGCCGCCGAGGCTGGCGTCACCCGCATGGTCACGATCTGCACCAAGCTGCGCAATGAACCCAGTGTCCGCGCGATAGCCGAGGCCCACGCCACTGTCTTCTACGCCGCCGGCACCCACCCCATGAGCGCTGCGGATGAGCCGATGGCCACCGTAGACGAACTGGACGCTCTGGCGCAGCACCCCAAATTTGTGGGCATCGGTGAGACCGGGCTGGATTACCACTACACCGCCGACAGCGCCGAGGTGCAGAAACAATCGCTGCGCGTCCATATCGAGGCCGCCCAGCGCACCGGCCTGCCCCTGATTATCCACGCCCGTGCAGCGGACGAGGACATGGCCCGCATTCTGGCCGAGGAACATCGCAACGCGCCTTATTCCTGTGTGATGCACTGCTTTTCGTCGTCGGCGGAACTGGCCAAAGCCGCGCTGGATCTGGGCTTTTACCTGTCCATGTCCGGCATCGCGGCCTTCCCCAAAAGCCAGGAGCTGCGCGATATCTTCGCCACCGCCCCGGTCGACCGCGTTCTGGTTGAAACCGACGCGCCCTATCTGGCCCCGCCCCCGTTTCGCGGCAAACGCAACGAGCCCGCCTATACCGCCCACACCGCCCGCAAGGGGGCAGAGGTGTTCGGGATGGACTATGCCGAGTTCGCCGCTCAGACCCAGTTGAACTTCGAGCGGCTGTTCACCAAGGCCGCGACCTACAAGGCGGCTGCATGACCCAGCTGCGCTGCACCATTCTGGGCTGCGGATCTTCCGGCGGCGTGCCTCGGCTGGGCGGGCACTGGGGCGAGTGTGATCCCGAGAACCCAAAGAACATCCGCCGTCGCTGTTCCATGCTGGTGGAGCGCGATGGGCCCGAGGGCACAACCTCGGTCCTGATCGACACCACACCGGATATGCGCAGTCAGTTACTGGATACGGGCACCGGGCGGCTGGACGGGGTGGTCTACACCCACAGCCATGCCGACCACGTCCACGGCATCGACGACCTGCGCATGATCGTGTTCAACATGCGCACCCGTGTGCCCGTCTGGGCGGACGGTGACACGCAAAACGACCTGCTGGGACGGTTCGGATATGCGTTCATCCAGCCTGACAGCTCGCCCTACCCGCCGATCCTTGATCTGAAAACCATCAGTGGCCCGTTCGAAATCGACGGCCCCGGCGGCCCGATCCCGTTACAACCGTTCAAGGTCAATCACGGTTCGATCGACGCGCTGGGTTTTCGGATTGGCGGACTGGTCTATTTGCCAGACGTGGCCGATATCTATGACGACGCATGGCCTGCGCTGCAAGGGCTGGATTGTCTTGTCATCGACGCGCTGCGCCGCACGCCGCATCCAACTCACGCGCATCTGGAAAAGACGCTTGGTTGGATCGAACAGCTCCAGCCCAAGCGCGCGGTGCTGACCAATATGCACATCGATTTGGACTACGCGACGGTCGAGGCTGAAACCGCCGACCACATCACCCCTGCCTATGATGGCATGGTGATCCATCAGGCCCTTTAAAACGCTTATGGTGCCTGCCGAAATACTCCACAGGATGGCACCATGCTGCAAAGCCTGATCGACGTTATCCTGCCAGTATTTCTGGTGATCGGTGCCGGGTACACAGCCACCGCGTTGGGCTATTTCAAAGAGGTCCATATCGACGGGCTGATGAAGTTCACTCAGGGGTTCGCCATCCCGTGCCTGCTGTTTCTGGCCATCGCCAATCTGGACCTCAGCGCCAGTTTCGACCCTCGCCTGCTGTTTAGCTTCTATACGGCCGCGGGCCTGTGTTTCTGCGCAGGTCTGTTCGGCGCCCGCCTGATTTTCAGACGTGAGTGGGAAGACTGCGTTGCCATCGGCTTTTGCTGCCTGTTTTCGAATTCAGTCCTGCTGGGGCTGCCCATTACCGAGCGCGCTTATGGCCCTGAAAACCTCGCGGGGAACTATGCAATCATCGCCTTTCACGCCCCCTTTTGTTACGGCATCGGGATCACCGTGATGGAGGTCATGCGCAGCCGAGGTCAGGGCAGCACGCGGATGGTGCGCTCGGTCTTGTCAGCTATGTTCCGCAATGCACTGATCCTGGGGATAGCGTTGGGGTTTATCGTAAACCTATCCGGGATCGGTGTGCCCGGAGTGGTCGATGACGCTCTTGGCCTGATCACCCGTGCGGCCCTGCCCGGCGCGTTGTTTGCCTTGGGCGGCGTACTGGTCAAATATCGACCCGAGGGTGATTTACGCACCATTGCCTATGTCTGCGGCGTTTCGCTTATGCTGCACCCCAGCCTTGTGTGGTTGTTCGGCTCGACTGTGGGATTGCCGCAAGACTTGTTCCGCTCAGGCGTGCTGAACGCTGCCATGGCACCCGGCTTTAACGCCTATATCTTCGCGAACATGTATGGCCGCGCCAAACGGGTCGCGGCCTCCTCCGTTTTAGTCGGCACCGGCGCCTCGATCCTGACGGTCTGGCTGTGGCTTACGTTGTTGGGTTAATACGTTTGCACGGCGCATTGACTTCGCCAAAACACACGCCACCTTTGGCAGAACCAAGCAGGATCACACCTATGCCAAACGCTGTAATTGTCGCCCACGGTCAACCATCTGACCCCGAGCCAGCCGAAGCGGCCCTGGCGGCCTATGCGGCCGAGGTGAATGAGATGTGCGGTGGGGTGAATGTCACTTCTGCAACGCTCGCTGCGCCAAGCAGACTAGAACACTGCCTGGACGACTTACCTGACGACACGGTGATTTATCCATTGTTCATGGCCAAAGGTTGGTTTGTCACTAGCGCATTGCCAAAACGGCTAGGGGGAAGAGAATTGCGCATCCTCGATCCTCTTGGCGTTGATAAAGCCCTTCCAGCCATCGCTGCCGAGGCGATTGGATCGACCATTCAATCAAACACATGGTCAACAGACCAGTGCAACTTGATCCTCGCCGCACATGGGTCGGGTCGCAGCCGCAATCCTTCGGCTGTCGCCAATCAGTTCGCTGAACTCGTGAGTGAGAGGATCAAGCTGAAGTCCATCCGCGTAGGATTCGTTGAAGAGGCCCCTTCGATTTCTGAGGCGGCAACAAACTCTGGGCAAATCGCGCTTTGCCTGCCTTTCTTCGCGTGCCGCGGCGGCCATGTGTTGGAAGATGTACCTCAGGAATTGGAGCAAGCTGGATTTCAAGGGAAGGTCATGCCTGTAATAGGCGAACTGCCCGGAGTAAAACGCCACATCTCGGCTGTTCTGGCACAGGCTTTCGAAAAAGTTTAAGTCGTAAACGCTTAGTGCGGCGAGGCTTGCGACGGCGCAATTTGTATGCGCTGACCCAGAAACGACGAATACAGGCAATGCCTTGATCGCCCCATTCGCTTGGCTTCATAGAGGGCCTGATCTGCCGCATTCAAAATCTCGGCTGCTTTCGGCGCCTGAAACTGCGTCGACAACGCAGTGCCAATACTAGCTGATATCTGACACACGGACCCCTCAAAGATCATGGGTTGTCGCAACCTGTCAATCAGGCGGGACGCAATTGCGGACAGAACAGATTCGTCGATCAGGTGTTTGAAGATGATGACAAATTCATCGCCACCAACCCTTGCGACAGTATCGTCGTTTCGGGTTTCTTCGACCATAATACAAGCCGCCTGTTGCAGGACATAGTCGCCCGCCGCGTGACCGTATCTGTCGTTCACCGACTTGAAGAAATCCAGATCCAGATGCATCAAGGCAAATGGCGCGTCACCAGAAGCCAAATGCCCAAGCAACACATCCATGGCCCGGCGGTTTTTCAACCCGGTCAGCATATCCGTGTATGCCTGTTCCTCGGCCGCCAACATCGCGCCCTGCAGGCGCAGGTTCAAAGATCGAGACGCCTCCATCGCGGCAGACTTAGCCTCGACCAGATAAAGTAGCTCGATCGCGAGATCCGTTCCTGAGAAATCCGCACTGGTCAGCGCATAGTCACGAACCGCATCCAAAATAGAAATTCCGAAGGACAGGTTTATCACCGCCCCCTGCCCGTTTGGCAAAGGAGCGATCAACCCCTTGAGCGCTGTATGTGGCTCACCCTTTATTTTCAGGTGCAACTTCGCTCCGGCCAAGGACACGAGCGCTGCGAGCGTCGACACTTTGCGAGGTCTGACAAGCTCGAATACTTCCAAAAAGTCTTTTCCAGGCATTGGCTGATCTGGACGCAATTTCTGCAAGGTCGGACCGACCTGAGCGATTCTACCCTCACCATCCACAAGAACAAACATCGGACACAAAGTCCCAAGCATACCTGCAAGATCATCGATTTCGATCATGGCTTCCTGGCCCCCAGATCGAAATTCCGCCCGGCGGAAAATGCGCTTTCAACGAGTGCAATCGTGATGACTTCGACCTCACCTTGCTGTCCTTCATGTGTAAGGAAGGCAAGCGCCCCGTAGTCGTCGGCCACAGCGCGCAATACCCCAACCATGACACTGGCATACCCCGGCAGACCCGAATAGCAGTGCAAGTGATACTCTGACGAAGAGACCTCTCGCAGTTCCAGAAGAGGCAAGCGCAAATCGGATACCGCCAATCTGACCCGGTCCGAAAGATCATCCAAAGAATGCAGGAACTCTACATACGTTTCGCCGCCGAATCGGAGTAGACGACGCAAATCCTCCATATTGGGGTGCGAAACCAAATAGGTTCCCAGATCTTCCAGAATCTCTGCTCGCGGGCGGTTTAATTCGGCACAAAGCGCATCCAGAACCCGCGTGGTCATCGCGTCTTCATAAACCAGCATTGCCTCGAACTCAGTAAAACCAAGATTTGCGGCATCAGTCACCCGCATCCAGCAAGATTGCCCGTATGTCGCGCTCACAAAGGACTGTACTGCCCGGTTTATCAGACCATGCATGGGAAGCCTCGGTTTGGTTTCCCGTGCACTGTGACTCAGAAATCCTTAACAAAACGCGAAAATGCAAGTTCTGAGATGCAAATCACGCACAAGTCTCAAAGTGGAAGTCATTGGCTTTGCACTAAAAATCAGTCGGAGCGCCCCCTTCGGATTTACGACGCTCGACAAAGTCTGCAAGTTCTTCGCGAATGCCCTCATCTATTGCCGGGGGCTCAAAACTGGTAATGATTTCCTTGAACATGTGATGGGCTCGTTCAGCGGTCCAGATACCGCCCGCAACGTCCCAGCCTTCATAGTTCTTCCAGTCACTCAGGAACGGTTGGTAGAATGCTGTGGTATAGCGATCCTGAGTGTGCTGAATGCCAAAGAAGTGACCGTCATTCCCGACCGCACGGATCGCGTCCAAAGCGATCTCATCCGGTCCCGTCGCCGTGATCTCGGGCTGCATATAGCGTTGGATTTGCTGTAAAATTTCGCAATCCATGATAAACTTTTCGGGGCTGGCGATCAGCCCCCCTTCCAGCCACCCGGCCGCGTGATAAACCATATTCGTCCCCGACTGCACAGCCGCCCAAAGCGAATTCGAGGTTTCCCAAACCGACTGACCATCGGGTACGTTGGCCGCGCAGACCCCAGATGACCGCATGGGCAGGCCATAAAACCGCGCCATTTGTCCGGTCATCTGCGTCGAACGCATGTACTCGGGCGTTCCAAACGCCGGCGCACCGGATTTCATGTCTACATTCGATGTGAACGTCCCGATCACGCAGGGTATGCCCGGCCGGACGTACTGGAACAGAGCAATCGCACACAGAGCCTCGGCCAGCGATTGCGCCACTGCACCCGCCATTGTTACCGGGGCCATCGCTCCGGCCAGCGTGAAGGGAGTTACAACAATCGCTTGCCCACGTCGCGCCAACCTCAAACAGCCGTCGATCATCGGGTGGTCATGTTTTAGCGGAGAGGTCGAGTTGATGTTGGTGTACATCCGGGGTTCTGCCTCGAATTCTTCATGGCTGTGCCCACCAGCGATCCGCACCATTTCCATGACGTCTTCGACACGCTCCTTACCCAGCGAATACGCGTGCATCGCTTTGTCAGTGAGGGTCAACTTGTCATAGAGCACATCCAGATGCCGAACACTCGCGTGGATATCCACAGGCTCGACCGGATATCCGCCCGCGAAATGAATACAGTTGAAATACTGAGTCAGTTTCAGCAGATTTCGGCACATCTCACGGTTTCCCGGAACCTTGGTACCGATCTCCATATCCCAATAATTCGGAGGCGATGACACATTACCAAACAACAGGTTGCGACCACCGATTTCGATCCGGCGATCCGGATTGCGCGGCGTGATCGTGAAAGATGATGGTGCCTTGCCCACCATCTCCATAACAAAATCCCGCCCCATACGGACGTTATCCCCTTCGATGGTGCAACCGGCCTTACGCAGGATATCGATAGCTTCTTCATTGTAGAATTCGACACCGATCTCTTCGAGAATGCGCATTGCGCCCTCGTGGATCGCTTGAATTCCCGCCTCGTCCAGAGGCTCGGTCGGCTTGTCAATATTGATCGGTGGGCTCCACGGCATCTGGTCAATAACCGCGCTGCCCCTGCGTTCGGCTGCTCCTGCCCGCCCGCCACTGCGACGTTTGCGTGTTTTCGCCTCTGCCATTGAATCCTCCGCGAGCTTGTCTTTTGTCAAGCAAGCCTCGAAGCAAGGCATGTGGCCGCTCTGTCTGCGACACCTCTTGTCGGTTTTGAGGTCCGATGCGCCGATTCTGGAGCTTAGGCGATCAGTTTCGTGTCAACCATTCCGGTATGTGGCCGATATTTGGTAATACGACATCCGCCATGGGTTGCAGAACTTCAGCCGGAGCCAAGCCCGTCAGCACACCAATCGTCGTCATACCCGCTGCCCGACCCGCCTGAAGATCATGGAGACTGTCACCAACCATAGCGACGCGTTCAGGCGGCACATCCACATGCGCGGCAAAGGCCAGCAACTGGCCCGGACCCGGCTTGAACCCATGGCCGCTGTCATAACCAGCGACAAAATCGAAATGATCCCGAATTCCGGCTGATGCCAAATGCTCCAGCGCTGGCGCTTCGCCGTCATTTGTTGCAACACCCAGCTTAAGACCCGCCCCCCGCAACCCGTCAAGAAATGGGGTCAACGGCACCGCTTGCGCCTGTGGGGCCGAGGCGGACTCTGCGTTCAACAGGTCGATCAGGGCGTCTCGTGGCATCTCCGCCAAGTGTGGTGCCAGCGTCTCGGCCACTTCTTCGACTGTTCCTGCAATCACGATGCTGTCTTCCGAGTATGTGACTTGATCCAGATCGAAGCCGATCACACGACCCAGCACCCTTGCCCTGTCATGATCCCCATCGGTCAGGCGCAGCAACATATTGCGCCCGAAAGCACCCCAGGTATCGGCAAAATCGAACAGAGTTCCGTCCTTGTCGAACAGAAGCGCGTCTATCGGCATCTCAAGCTCCAGAAGTGTTTTCATCAGGTCCAATGCATGTCTGCCGCCCCGGACAAAACCGCACGCGCCTGTCCGGGAAGATCATAAGGCACAGAATTGGCGTCACAGAATTCCACAACCCACGAATCGTCAAGCATGAGGAATTCAAGAATCGAGCCAAGGAACTCCGGCTCTGCAGCTCTGTTGCGCAGATCCTGAGCCGAAGCGCCAGTTGACCCAAGAAAAACAGGCAGCAATTCCTCATTTCCCGCAAGCCAAGCCAGAACATTTAGCGCCAGCGTTTCGGCAGATTCAGCAGAGATTGGCATAAAGAGACCCCGGAATTGATCTTGGAAAGGGTTTGTTAACCAGACTCATAAACACTTTGGCAACGCATGCAATCAACGGTGACAGATATGTCCGTGCAGGGAACTATCCTTGTCCTCGACGGGACCTCGACCAATCGCATCATGCTGAAGGTTCAGTTGACCGCAGCATGGTACCACGTCGTGCAAGGTGAAAAACTGGAAGGGCTGGCCGGGCTTTTACGGCGAACACGGCCTGATCTGGTTCTCACGGCCCAGACTCTGCCGGATGGAACAGCTGCTGATGTCAAACAGCTTCTTGCGGCTGATCCGGACTTAGCCGATGTCCCTGTTGTTGCGATAGCGGCGCAAAACGACAAAGCCGCCCGGCTGAAAGCCCTTTCGGACGGGCTGGACGATGTGCTGGTGCATCCCTTTAAGGATTCGCTTCTGCTGGCGCAGGTCCGCAGTCTGTTGCGCGCTCGTGCTGAGACTCAGGATCTGAAGCTAACCACAAACGTTCAACCATTGGGTTTCGCCGAGCCCGCAGTAAGTCTGATCGCGCCACCCAAACCGTCTCGCGTGGCCGTTCTGGCCAGAACTGCGCGATCGGGTACCGCGTGGCGAAATTTGCTTGCGGATCAGACAAGACATAACGTCTCCGCGCACACTTCTTCGAACCTGCAGGGCGTCTTATCAGGGCCAGTCCCGGACGCAATTGTAATAGAAGTCGGCACAACATTGGCAGGGCTCAATGTTCTGGCGGATCTGAAGTCCCGAGCGGCCACACGTCGCACAGTATTGATCGCGGTACTTGACCGTAATAACGCGACGCTCGCCGCCGAAGCACTCGACCGGGGGGCTGACGCGGTTTGCATGGGAGGCTTCTGTGTTGAGGAGGTTAGGCAGCGACTGACCAACAGGCTTGCCCGCAAAACCCAGATGGATCAGATGCGCGCATCGCTTCACAGGGGAATTGCGGAATCTTGGATTGATCCTCTGACCGGTCTGCACAACCGCCGATACGCCATGCGGGCTATGGATCAGATCGCGCGCAAGTCGTTACAGCTAGGTCAGGGTTTTGCCGTTATGCTGGCTGATCTAGACCATTTCAAATCCATCAATGACCGGTATGGCCACGCCGGCGGGGATATCGTTCTGACCGAGGCGGGAACCCGGATGGAACGTGCAATCGGATCCGATGGTTTTGTCGCGCGGATTGGTGGCGAAGAATTCATGATCGGGCTACCTCATGCCACTGAAACGAGGGCGGTCAATGTTGCGCGATCACTGTGTAATTGCATCAGACAAAAACCGTTCTCGCTACCGGACAATACAGAACCCGTTCCAGTCACTATCAGTATCGGTCTAATCACAACCCTGCCCACTCCATTTCAAACTGAGCCACTAGATGACCTGATCAAGTCCGCCGATACGGCGCTTTATGCTGCCAAAAAGGCAGGGCGCAACCAGGTCAGGGTCAGGCAATGCGCGGCCTGAGGCACTAATTCTTCCTCTTCTTGCCATGAGGACCATGACGCACAACCTCGTCAAGGCGGTCGGCGTAAAGCGCGCGTTCCGCGTCAGTCATGTCGGTGACCTGCTCAAGCCATTGACCTTGCAAGTTTGACTGCAAGTCCGCCAAAGACTGTGACTGCTGCAACAAGATATCTTGCACCGTCTCGGGGTCAAAAGGGACTTCCCTCAAGGCAGCACTGAGGATCTCGAAATTCCGGACCCGACCCTTCGATCCGGCTTTATGGCGCGCTGAAAGTTGCCCGCGCAGTGCCTTTCGGTCCTCTTTCGGCAAGGCCCGGTACAACGCTGACCCAAATCCCGGAGGCGCCTTGGCGTGATCTCCGCCCTTGACCCGCAGCACAGTTCCTACGGCGACACCAACCACAAGAAGGTTAAACCCCAAGGATACGGCCAACAGAACCTTCACCCAACTGCGCTTTGGTTTAGGATTGTCGCTCATTCCGCGCCCTCCAGAAATGAAGTGTCCAAATCGGCCAAAGCAAGCCCGGCTTCTTGCTGGTAGATATAGGTCGCAGGGTCCGGCAAAAAGTCGGGCGCAGAAAAGCCGATCCAAACGCCTGCCGCGCTGGCCGCCACCAAACCACCAAAGCTGTGCCAGCCGCCGATACCATCTAACACCCTAGCCCAATAAGAACGTCGGGGCCTGTCAGCAGCTTTGATCTGATTTAGGCGTACCTGCTCTGCATCTGTCAGGATACGAACCGTCAGATCATCAGAAAGCAAAGGCCGATTCTCACGGGCCGTCGCAAACATCTCGTCCAGATTTTTTTCATCTTCGGTCATCGTCATACCCCAATTCCTCGCGACGCCCTGCCAGAATCCCGGCCAAGGCTCGCTTGCCACGTGCGGTCAGGCTTTCAACCGCTTCTACCGAAATCCCCATGACACCGGCGATCTCGGGGTTTGGCAGTTCTTCTATGTGCCGCAAAATAACTGCCTGACGTTGCCGTTCGGGCAGCTGCTCCAGTGCCAGCTGAAGCGCATCCTTGCGGGCTTCGTCCTGCATACGGTCCGCTACACTCGGACTGCCATCTTCTGGCTCGGGCACGTCAGCAAGCCGGTCAGGTTTGTTCTTGCGCAAGTGATCAATGCACAGGTTCATCGTAACGCGATACAACCACGTCGACACTTTCGCCTGCCCCGATACCCAATCCGGCGCAACTTTCCACAGGCGCATCATCGCATCTTGGGTAACATCTTCGGCCTCGGCCCGATTGCCCAGCATGCGCATTGCGACCGACAAACACCGCGGCCCCAAGCGGTCCGTCAAGATACGAGCAGCTGCAGCATCACCCCGCGCGAAAAGGCCCAGCAACGTATCGTCGCTGGGCACATCCGCAGCACATGACTGGCTGCGGATGGAAGTGGATGAGGACGTCAGAGCCTCCATCCTGCATCAGCTGTCGTCAGTGTCCGATTTTGCGCGCTTTTTGTGGTGCCGGCCCATCTTGTCCTTCGCATCGGCAAATTCCTGTTCCGAGATCGACCCATCGCTATTCGCGTCTATACGATCAAACATCTTGTCAGCGCGGCGCGGTTTCGGCAACTCGTCCTGGCTCAGAGACCCGTCCTGATTGGCGTCATGCTTCTCGAACATCTTGGTCACACGGTCATTGACCCTTTTCTGGCCAGCGGCCTGCATCTCTTCAATGGTCAACTGCCCATCTCCGTTCGTATCCGCATCAGTAAAGCGTTTGCTGCGATGGGCCAGCATTTCTTCTTTTGTCACCTGGCCATCGCTGTTGGCATCCAGTTCCTGGAAAGTCACAGGTTCGCGATCACGCGGCCCTGCGGCCAGTACAGAGGTGCCGGTGACGGCCACAGCCGCGATCAGGACTACCGGGATGAATTTGGCGCTTTTCATATCGTTTTCCTTTGATTTCGCGGCCCTTTTGCCGCTGCTTACATGGGTTCAAACGATGCGGCGCCCGGGTTCCGTCGCGAAACTTTTAAAATTCCCAGAAAAAAACAGCGATGCAAAGCGACGCACCCCCCTTTTAAGTTGCACAAAAGATGCGCAATATCCGCTTTAATCAAACCCGCGAGTATCGAAATGACAGATCAAACGATAAACACTCTGCCCGAATCTGAACGTGCCACCAAACCAGCGTTGTTCAAAGGTTTTCGCGGTCGTTGCCCAAAATGCGGCGAAGGCAAGCTGTTGAAAGGGTATCTGACTGTAAACGACAGCTGTTCGAATTGCGGGCAAGAACTGTTTCATCATCGCGCCGATGATGGGCCAGCATACCTGACAATCCTACTTGTGGGTCACCTTCTGGCCCCCGCCCTGCACGTAACGTATGTCGAATTCCGCCCAGAGCCGCTGACAATGTTCCTGGTCTTCGCAATCGGGTGCACCGCGTTGTCCTTGTTCCTTTTACCTCGGTTGAAAGGCGCCGTTGTGGCCTATCAATGGGCACGTCGGATGCACGGGTTCGAGAACGCGTAATGCTTGTTTCCAGCGAATTGGCCCGCATATGATTCAGGACAAGACCGCAATCCGCAACGCGGCCACGGTTATTGTTCTGCGCGACCGCAAGACCGCCCCGTCGATCCTGATGGGTCAAAGGGGGGCCAAGGCCGCTTTTATGCCCAACAAATTTGTCTTTCCCGGCGGAGCTGTTGACCCCGAGGATGCCCACATACCGCTGGCAAGCGGGTTGCCACCTGTGTGTTTTGATCGGCTAGGTGAACGCTCGGAACTTGGGTTGCAAGGTGCCCTTGCGGCGGCGGCAATTCGCGAGCTTTGGGAAGAAACAGGTCTGGTCTTGGGCCAGCCGGGTAATTGGCCCGAACCCGCGCCATCGGATTGGCGCGGATTTGCCGAGCTGGGGTTTCGACCTTCGGCTGAGGCTTTGCAGTTCGTCTTTCGCGCGGTGACCCCACCCGGTCGCCCGCGCAGGTTTGATGCCCGGTTCTTTCTTGTTGATGCGTCGGCGATATGCGGGGACTTGGACGATTTCAGCCGCGCCTCGGATGAGTTGTCGCATCTGCAATGGATCCCACTCGACCGCGCGCGCGAGTTCGACCTGCCCTTTATCACCGAAGTCGTATTGGCCGAGATTGCGGCACGGGTTTTGGACCCGGCGCCGCCCAGCTCGGTCCCCTTCCTGTTGAATCAGGAAGAGGAAAGTCTGTTCTTGAAACTCAAAGGCTATCCGATGCCTCTGACCGACTGAGGTCGGGCTTATTTCATCCGGCTGATAACAGTCGTGACTTCGGGTTTTTTACCAATCTCAGCTTTTGCAGTCTGACGCACGATGCGGCGCATGGCTTCTTCCAGTTTGTCGTCGTCGCGCAACGTTTTGGCGTCGGCGCGCATCAGGAATTGGTTCAGATCCTCTTCCAAAACCTCGACCAATGCTGCGCGCGAGGACCCAATCTCGGGCAGGCCCATCGTGTCGCACCACGGCTCGCCCAGCGGCTCGTCTTCTTCGTCAAGAATGACCGTTACCGTCACGTGGCCATTCAGCGCCATGCGGATACGGTCACGAACAACACCGTCCAGCGCGCCGACTTTCACCGTGCCGTCCAGATACGTCCGACCCGTTTCCACATAGTCGACCACCTTCGGCGCGTTGCCGGTCAGATCCAACATCGTGCCATTAACAGCCAGAATTCCGGTGCGCCCTCCAGCCTCGGCCAGCTTAGCATGCTCGCGCAGGTGACGATGCTCACCATGCATTGGGATCACGATCTGGGGATTGATCAACGCATGTACCCTCTCAAGATCGGGACGGTTGGCATGGCCCGACACGTGATACAGACCCGAGCTGTCATCGACCACATCCACCCCTTTTTCACTAAGCTGGTTGATGATGAAGATCACGCCCCGCTCGTTGCCTGGAATGGTTTTCGACGAAAACAGGAACAGATCGCCCTCTTTCAGTTCCAGACCGCGATACTTGCCGCGTGCAAGCTGCGCACTGGCGGCACGGCGTTCGCCTTGGCTGCCAGTCACGATCAGCATCAGGTTTTGGCGTGGAACGTCCACCGCCTCTTCTGCACTGATGACTTTGGGGAAGTCCGACAGGATACCCGTTTCGGTCGCAGCCTCAATCATGCGGCGCATCGCGCGGCCCAGCAACACGACCGAGCGTCCGGCCCGCTGCCCAGCCACGGCTAAGGTTTTCACCCGAGCCACGTTGGACGCGAAGGTGGTTGCAACAACCATCCCCTCGGCGCTTTCGACCAGCTTGGTGATCTCGGGGCCAACCTCGGATTCCGATCGTCCGTCGTGCTGAGAAAATACATTGGTACTGTCACAAACCAACGCCTTTACACCTGGTTTGGCAACATCAGCCCACAACTCGGCGTCGAAGGGTTCACCCACCACCGGGTTGGTGTCCAGCTTGAAGTCACCCGAATGTACGATCCGTCCTGCTGGCGTATCTATTACCAACGCCGCACTTTCCGGGATCGAATGCGAGACCGGCAGGAAACCTACCGAGAACGGCCCAATCTGAACCTGCTCGGGCCAGGGCGAAACCGTTTGAACCGCATCCTCGGGATGGCCATGCTCTTCCATTTTCCGGCGTGCAATATTGGCGGTGAAAGCGCGCGCATAAACCGGGGCGCCCAAAGCCTCGTAGCAATGGGCCACTGCACCGACGTGATCCTCATGCGCGTGGGTCACAAAAACCGCTTCCAGCCGGTCGGCCCGCTCTTGCAGCCAAGAGATATCGGCATGAATCAAATCGACGCCCGGCGTCGTATCCATATCCGGAAAGGTCACGCCAAGATCGACGAGGATCAGCCTTTCCTGCCCGGGCTTCCCATAGCCGTAGACATAGGCGTTCATGCCGATTTCACCTGCACCGCCCAGCGGCAGATAGATCAGTCGTTCACTGCTCATGTTGAGCCATTTTCCTTGTTATAGCGATGGATCACGGTCAGTCCGTGCATCGTCAGATCATCTTCGATCGCGTCAAACCCTACATCCGCCTGATCAAACAGCGGGGCAAGCCCCCCGGTTCCGACAACCTTCATCGGATGGCCGTACTCGGCCTTGATCCGCGCAATCAGTCCTTCGATCAAGCCGGAATACCCCCAGTACACGCCGGATTGAATGCAGCCAACTGTATTCGTACCAATGACTTTGTCGGGGCGCGTGATATCAATATGCGGTAGCGCCGCAGCACCTTGGTGAAGCGCCTCAAGGCTGAGGTTCACACCCGGCGCAATAATACCCCCAACGTAGGCGCCATCAGCGGCCACAACATCGAAATTGGTGGCGGTTCCGAAGTCGACCACCACAACGTCTCCGCCATGCCGGTCGAAGGCCCCAACCGCATTGGCCAGCCTGTCCGGCCCTGGAATAGTGCCCTCATCAATGCGCGGCGCCACCGGCAAAAGGCATTCAGGTTTGCCAACGACCAACGGGCGGCAACCAAAGAACCGATCCGCGAAAATACGAAGGTTGAACACCACACGCGGCACAGTCGAGGCGATCACTACATCGGTGATGTCCGCCTCGATCCCGTAGTGTTTCACCAATGTCGAATACCATGTGAAATAGGCATCTGCCGTGCGGGAATGATGGGTCGAGGTTCGCAACGTGCACAGAAACTGCTTGCCATCCCAGATCGAAAAAACAGTGTTTGTATTGCCGCAATCGATAGCCAAAAGCATTTGCGTTCCTCTCAGAAATACACGTCGGCGGCTGGGATCGCGACCCGGCCCTTGGCGGTGTTTAGGACAAGGTTGCCGCTGGCATCCACGGTTTCAAAAGTGCCCATCGTTTCGGATGTCGCTGTTTTGGCTGTGATCACGTCGCCCAAACGCGCGGCCCGATCCAACCAGGCCGTACGGATCGGCTCGAACCCATAGGTCACGAACTGCGTCTCATAGCGAGCAAACGCGGCGGCCAACTCTGTCAGGAAATCCTCGGGCATGACGTCTGCGCCGGTCTCGGATAAAAGCGAAACGGGTCGGACCGCCCCCTCCTCCAGCGCGTCGGTTGGTGGGGACTGAGACAGATTAACCCCGATCCCAATCGCCAAGTGAGACAGGTCGCGCCCTTGGCCCGTACCCTCCAGCAATATCCCCGCAAGTTTTCCGCCATTCAGCAGCACATCATTTGGCCATTTCAAAGACAACCCGTCGGACCGCCCCGAGACAGCAACACAGGCATCAAACAGAGCGAGGGCTGCAACAAAGCTCCGCAACGCTGCTTGTTCGGGATTACCACTTGGTCGCATCAATAAAGTGGCAGCCAGGTTTCCAACGGGATTGGCCCATGCACGTCCCCGACGTCCACGCGCCGCAGTTTGGTTATAGGCCATGATCCACACTGGCCCCGTCGCCGTTGGTGCGATACGCGCAGCTTCGTTCAACGTACTGTCAACCGTTTGCAACACATGCAATCCGTAACCTTGCGGCCAATCCGTCATGGCAAAAAGGCCCGGTCTAACGACCGAGCCCCTCTGATTTGTGTGATTTTAGGATTAATTGACAAGCGTGGCCGCCGCAGCAGCTGCCGCGCCTTCAACACCAAACTGATAGAAAATTCCCACCAGCATCAAAGCGGCTGACCCCATCAGGGCAACCCACAGAACAGGCGTCGAACGCGTTTCAATCGGGTCTTCGTTTTCTTCGCCGAAATACATGTAGAACACGATCCGTAGGTAATAGAACGCACCGATGACCGAGGCGATGGCCGACACGATCACCAGACCGGTCAGGCCCGCGCTGACACCGGCCTGCCAAACGCCAAACTTGGCGAAGAAGCCAAGCATCGGCGGGACACCCGCAAGGCTGAACATCAGGATGAGAACCGCCAGCGCCTTACCCGGATCACGTTTGGAATACTGCCGCAGCGCGTCAATATCTGTGACGGGTTTGCCGTCCCGCTCCATCATCAGGATGAAGGCGAAGGTGCCGATATTCATGGTCACATAGATCGCCAGATACATTAGCATCGCCTTGACGCCCATTTCCGTACCCGCCGCCAGACCGATCAGCGCATAGCCCATATGGGCAATCGACGAAAACGCCATCAGTCGCTTGATGTCACGCTGCCCGATCGCAGCCACCGCACCCAACAGCATCGACAGGACCGAGAGCAGAACGATCACCTGCTGCCAGTCCTTGATCACGCCGCCGAACGCGTCATGCAGCAGTCGTGCAAACAGTGCCATTGCGGCCACTTTGGGCGCAGTGGCAAAGAAGGCGGTGATCGGCGTGGGTGAGCCTTCGTACACATCCGGTGTCCACATGTGGAACGGCACGGCGGATACTTTGAACGCCAGACCCGAGATCAGGAAGATCAGACCAAACAGCAGGCCAACCGAGACGTCTCCGTGGTGAACCGTCTGGATGATGCCCGAGAACAGCGTGGTGCCGGTGAAGCCGTAAACCAGCGATGCACCATACAGCAGCAGGCCCGAGCTGAGCGCGCCCAGAACGAAATACTTCAGACCAGCCTCGGTGGATTTTGCACTGTCGCGGCGCAGAGCGGCCACGACGTACAGCGCCAGCGATTGCAACTCCAACCCCATGTAAAGGGACATGAGATCACCAGCGCTGACCATCATCATCATACCCACGGCGGCCAGAGCGACCAGCAAGGGATATTCGAACCGCAACAGCCCGCGGCGCGACATGTAATCCTGGCTCATCAACAGAACGGCTGCCGCAGATAGCAGGATCGCAACCTTGGCAAAGCGTGAGAAACCGTCGTCAACGAACATGCCGTTGAAGGCCACGTTCACACCGTCGCCATTGGTGGCGATCCAGATCGCCAGCAGCGCCATCAGGCCCGAGGTCACCCAGATCAGAACCGGGGCAAGCCCGTCCTTTGTGGTGTAGACAGCCCCGATCAGCGCCGCCATCGCATATACGGCCAGAACGATCTCTGGCAGGATTATTGTCAGATCAGCTTGGATCATCTCCGAAGCTCCCTTAATGCGAAGCGGCTGTCTGGATCACGGCCTCAGCCGCGGCCAGAGCCGTGTCATAGTTCGAAATCAGCGCGGCAGTCGAATTGCCGATCACATCGGTCACCAGCGATGGGTAGACGCCCAGCAGGATCGTCATGATGATCAGCGGTGCAAAGATCAGCCGCTCGCGCGAGCTCATGTCAGTCATGGCCTTGAGGCTTTCCTTGATCAGATCGCCAAAGACCACGCGACGGTACAGCCACAGCGCATAGCCCGCCGAGAAGATCACCCCGGTCGCAGCAACCGCTGTCACCCATGTGTTGACCTGGAAGGCTCCCATCAAGGTCAGGAATTCTCCGATAAACCCGGACGTGCCCGGCAGGCCGACATTCGCCATGGTGAACAGCATGAAGACCAGCGCATAAGCGGGCATCCGGATCACCAAGCCGCCATAAGCGTCAATGTCGCGGGTGTGCATCCGGTCATAGATCACGCCGACGCACAGGAACAACGCCGCCGAGATGAACCCGTGGCTGATCATCTGGAAGATCGCGCCGTCAATCCCCTGCTGGTTCGCTGCAAAAATCCCCATGGTCACAAAACCCATATGCGCGACCGAGGAATAGGCGATCAGCTTTTTCATATCCTCTTGCACCAGCGCGACCAGCGAGGTGTAGACAACCGCAATCGCCGACATCCACAGCACCAGATCGGTCATCACCGCCGAGCCCACAGGGAACATCGGCAAGCTGAACCGCAGGAAGCCGTAGCCCCCCATCTTCAGCAGGATCGCCGCCAGCACGACCGACCCCGCCGTCGGGGCCTGCACGTGTGCATCCGGCAGCCACGTATGCACCGGCCACATTGGCATTTTCACCGCGAAGGATGCAAAGAACGCCAGGAACATCAGCGTCTGCATTCCGCCGACAATGTAGACACCCATCACGCTGAAGCTTTCAGACGAGAACTGATGGCTCATCAGCGCCTCGATATCCGTGGTGCCCGCATCCGCATACATCGCCACCATCGCCACCAGCATTAGAACCGAGCCGAGGAATGTATAGAGGAAGAACTTGAAGCTGGCATAGATGCGGTTCGCCCCGCCCCAGATGCCGATGATCAGGAACATCGGGATCAGACCAGCCTCGAAGAACAGGTAGAACAGCACCAGATCCAGAGCCATGAACACGCCCAGCATCAGCGTTTCCAGCAGCAGGAAGGCGATCATGTATTCCTTGACCCGGTCAGTAATCTGCCAACTGGCCAGAATCGTCAGCGGCATGATGAAGGTGGTCAGCAGCACGAACAGCACGCTGATCCCGTCCACGCCCATCTTGTATTTCAGGCCCAGCAGCCACTCACCCTCTTCCACCATCTGAAAGCCGGTGTTCGAGGGATCAAAGCCCGTATAGATGCCAATCGAGACAAGGAACGTCACCGTGGTCGCCACCAGCGCGACCCATTTCGCGTTGCGCTGCGCGGCTGCGTCATCCCCGTGCAGGAACAGGGCCAGAATGGCCGCCGCCACAGCGGGGATGAAAGTAACGATCGAGAGGATATTATCCATTAGTGTGCGCCTCCGCCGATCGACATCCAGGTGACAAGGGCTGCAATCCCCAAGACCATCCAGAAGGCATAAGTAAAGATATAGCCCGTCTGCGCCTTGCCTGCGAGGCGGGTGAAGAAGGGTACAACGCCCATGGCAACCCCGTTCAGGAATCCGTCAATGGTGTTGCCATCGCCGCGTTTCCACAGGAACCGGCCAAGCGCCACGGTGGGTTTGACGAAGATCACATTGTAGATTTCGTCAAAGTACCACTTGTTCAGCAGGAACAGGTACAGCGGCCGCTGGTTCGCTGCCAGACGTCCCGGCAGCGATGGGTTCACGATGTAGAACCAATAGGCCATCGCAAAGCCCAGCAGCATCGCAACAAAGGGTGAAACCTTGACCCACTTAGG
Organism: Ruegeria sp. R8_1; assembly: GCF_017743815.1. Taxonomy (NCBI): domain Bacteria; kingdom Pseudomonadati; phylum Pseudomonadota; class Alphaproteobacteria; order Rhodobacterales; family Roseobacteraceae; genus Ruegeria; species Ruegeria sp. R8_1. Next base: position 20,050 of record NZ_JAGHRL010000013.1, read on the forward strand.
CGCCGCATGCGCGTCGTCCAGCACATGATTGTCCGGCGCCATGTATAGCGCGCCCTCGCCCGGCTCACCTGCGAAAACATAGTGATGATCGCCATGAGCATCCTTTTCACCATGACTGTCATCCGCGTGGTCATCGCCGTGGCTTTCATCTGCGTGGCTATCATCGCCATGCGCGTCGGCTTTGCCGTGATCACCGGCCTCGGCATGTTCCGACGCCTCAGCCACCGGGATGCCATAGAACTTGCCGACCTTGTCCGCGTGGCCGAAGAAATTGCCGTACCAAATCATGCCCGCAAAGACCGCGCCCAGCGAGAGAACGCCCAGCGGCACCAGCATGACCATCGGGCTTTCATGCGCATGGTCGTGCGTATGTTTGTCGCCGCGCGGCGTGCCGTAGAAGGTCAGGAAGATCAGACGCCAGCTGTAGAAGGACGTAAACGCCGCCGCCACGACCAGCAGCCAGAAGCCATAGGAAGACCCACCTGCATAGGCGCTCTCGATGATCGCATCTTTCGACAGGAAGCCCGCGAAACCGAAATGCGTCAGCGGAATGCCAACGCCGGTGATGGCCAGCGTGCCGATCATCATCGCCCAGAACGTATAAGGGATCTTTTTGCGCAGCCCGCCATACTCAGTCATCTCCTGTTCGTGGTGCATGGCGTGGATGACCGAGCCTGCCCCAAGGAACAGCAGCGCCTTGAAGAACGCGTGTGTGAACAGGTGGAACATCGCCGCCGAATACATGCCGACACCTGCGGCCACGAACATGTAACCCAGCTGCGAACAGGTCGAATAGGCGATGACGCGCTTGATGTCAGTCTGAACCAGACCCACGGTCGCGGCAAAGAACGCGGTCGTTGCGCCCAGCACGGTGATGAACCCGGTCGCACCCGGCGCGAACTCCATCAGCGGAGACATGCGGCAGACCAAGAACACACCGGCCGTCACCATGGTCGCGGCGTGGATCAGGGCCGACACAGGCGTCGGGCCTTCCATCGCGTCGGGCAACCATGTGTGCAGGATCAGCTGCGCCGATTTCCCCATCGCACCGATGAACAGCAGAACACAGATAACCTCAACTGCGGTCCACTCACCCCACAGGAAGTGCAACTTCTCTTCGGCCAAAGCCGGGGCCGAGGCGAAGATGTCCGAGAAGTTGATGCTGTCGGTCAGCAGGAACAGCGCGAAAATCCCCAGCGCAAAGCCAAAGTCGCCCACGCGGTTCACGATGAACGCTTTCATCGCCGCCGCATTGGCGCTCGGCTTGCGATAATAAAACCCGATCAGCAGGTAGGATGCGACGCCCACGCCTTCCCAGCCAAAGAACATCTGCACCAGATTGTCTGCCGTCACCAGCATCAACATCGCAAAGGTGAAGAAGGACAGATAGGCGAAGAAACGCGGCTTATAACTTTCGCCCTCGCGCCATTGCGGGTCGTGATCCATGTAGCCGAAGGAATAGAGGTGCACGAGCGCTGAGACGGTCGTCACCACGATCAGCATGATCGCCGTCAAACGGTCCAGACGGATGGCCCAGCTTGTCGACAGTGATCCGCTTTCGATCCAGCGCATGATCTCGATCTGTTGCGTCACCCCGTCGAAGGCAAAGAACACGATCCACGACAGCAGACAGGCCAGAAACAGCAGGCCCGTGGCCGTCCACATGGCAGCTTTCTCACCAATGAACCGCCAGCCAAAGCCGCAGATCAATGCGCCCACCAGCGGAGCAAAGAGGATGGTGGTTTCCATAGTTCTCTTAGCCCTTCATCATATTGACGTCTTCAACCGCGATGGTGCCGCGGTTGCGGAAGAAGCAGACCAGAATGGCCAGCCCGATCGCCGCCTCGGCCGCCGCAACGGTCAGCACGAACAGCGTAAACACCTGCCCGACCAGATCGCCGAGGAAGCTGGAAAACGCCACGAGGTTGATATTCACCGCCAGCAGCATCAACTCGATGCTCATCAGCAGGATGATGACGTTCTTGCGGTTCAGGAAGAGACCGAAGATGCCGATGACGAACAGCGTCGCCGCGACCGTAAGATAGTGTTCAAGTCCGATCATTTTACAGTTCGCTCCATGCGGGCATATCGTCTCTTTGGTAGGCAGGCACTTTGTCACCGACCAAATCAGGGTAGAAGGCAGCGCAACCACAAGCCTCTCTATCACTCGTGACTGATCGAGTAGCCATGTCGCGTTTAATCGCAAGCTCTTTTAACTCTGTCAGCGTGACATCCTCAGTGGACGTCACCTGCGCAAGGTATTCAGAGCGCTCATCAACCGCTACTTCTAGTTCTCGCCCAGTTTTGCAGTCAGTCGCGACCCATCCAGCGTAATATGGTATCGGCGATCTGCCACCTTTGCTTTGACCGACAACTCCGTTCCCTAAATCTATTGGGCGTTCCGATGACAGATGTATGTCGAAGAATTCGCAGGCTTTCGCCCGAGCATTTTTGCTTACGCGCTCGTCCAAGTCCTGCAGTTCTTGGCAACTCGCTAGTGACAACAGTGAAACTCCGAGGGTCATAGCTAGTCTCACAAACCCTGCCCCGGCTTCACGTCCTTCAACTCCATCGCCTTGGCCGGGTCGCGCATCATCTGGCCGATGATGTCCTGACGCTTGATGTCCTGACGGTGGCGCAGGGTCAGCACGATGGCACCGATCATGGCCACCAGCAGGATCAGGCCCGCCAGTTGGAACAGAAGGAAGTATTGATCATAAAGGATGACACCCAGCGCCTCAGTGTTGTGACGGTCGGTCGGAACCGGTTGGGCCAGATTGGCCTCAACGCCCTGCGCGCTGTCCCATGCACCGAACGCCATGACGAACTGCATCAGGATGACCAGACCGATCAGCAATGCCAGCGGCATATAACGCGCCATCTCGGCCTTGAGCTCGGCAAAGTCCACGTCCAGCATCATCACTACGAAAAGGAACAGCACCGCGACCGCGCCCACATAGACGATGATCAGCAGCATGGCTACGAACTCAGCCCCCAGCAGCACAAACAGCCCCGCCGAGGACAGGAAGGACAGGATCAGCCACAGCACCGAGTGCACCGGCTGGCGGCTGATCACCGTGAACAGCCCGCCGGTGATGGCGCTGATGGCAAACAGATAAAAGGCAAAGACGGTCATTGATCCTCATCCTTGTTGTCGCCCATGACCTCTTGCGCCAGATCCAGCGCACGGGTCATGGCCGGGATGCCAGCAAACACCGACATCTGACCGATCGTTTCGACGATCTCTTGTTTCTTGGCACCGGCCTCCAACGCATGGCGCACGGTCTGACGTACCGCTGAATCCGCCTGCGCGCCCTGCATGGTCAGCCCGGCAAGCGTCAGCAACAGGCGGGTTTTGGCGTCCAGCCCGTCCTTGTTGACGGTGTTGCCAAACATCATTTCCATGACCTCTTTGGGCATGGTCGGCCACAGGTTCTCGAACCCCTTGGGCGAGAAATTCTCCATCGCCGGGTTCATCGCCTTGGCCATGTCCTGCGCCTGCTTCATCATCAGCTCAAACGGATTTGTCGGCGTGTCATTCATCGGTACGGCGCGTCCATTTCCAGATTGCGGGCGATCTCGGCTTCCCAGCGTTCGCCGTTGTCGAGCAGTTTTTCCTTGTCGTAGAACAGCTCTTCGCGGGTTTCCGTGGCGAATTCGAAATTCGGACCTTCAACGATAGCATCGACCGGGCAGGCCTCTTGGCAGAAGCCGCAATAGATGCACTTGGTCATGTCGATGTCATAGCGCGTGGTGCGGCGGCTGCCGTCTTCGCGCGGTTCGGCGTCGATGGTGATGGCCTGGGCCGGGCAGATCGCCTCGCACAGTTTACAGGCGATGCAGCGTTCCTCGCCGTTTGGATAACGGCGCAGAGCGTGTTCGCCACGAAAACGAGGGGACAGCGGTCCCTTTTCATGCGGGTAATTCACTGTGGCCTTGGGGGCAAAGAAGTACTTCAGACCCAGTTTCATCCCGACCCAGAAGTCCTGCAGCAGAAAGTATTTGGCGGCGCGGGTATAGTCGATTTGGGTCATATCAGCCTCCTACGCTCCAACGGGCGAACGCGCCCCAGAACCAGTCGAATTTCGCCGCAAAGGCCACGAAAACCACCCATACCAGCGAGAATGGCAGGAACACCTTCCACCCCAGTCGCATCAGCTGGTCATAGCGGTAGCGGGGCGTGATCGCCTTGACCATCGCGAAGAGGAAGAAGAAGAACGCCATCTTGGCGACCATCCACAAAACGCCATCCGGCAGGCCGGGGATTGGCGACAGCCAACCACCAAAGAACAGCAGCGAGATCAGCGCGCACATCAGGAAGATGGCGATGTATTCACCCGCCATGAACAGCAGGAAGGGCGTGGCCGAGTATTCGACCTGATAGCCTGCCACCAGTTCCGATTCCGCCTCGGGCAGGTCGAACGGGGGCCGGTTGGTTTCGGCCAGCGCCGAAATGAAGAACAGGAACACCATCGGGAAATGCGGCAGCCAGTACCAGCTGAAGAAGCCAAACCGACCGTCCTGCGCCTCGACGATGTGTCCAAAATTCATCGACCCGGTCGAGATGATCACGCCGATGATAATCAGGCCCAGCGAAACCTCGTAAGAAATCATCTGCGCCGCAGACCGCAGCGATCCAAGGAACGGGTACTTTGAGTTCGACGCCCAACCGCCCATAATCACGCCATAAACTTCCAACGACGATACGGCAAAGACATAAAGGATCGCCACGTTCAGGTCCGACAACACCCAGCCATCGTTGAACGGGATCACTGCCCAGGCGATCATCGCCAGCACGAAGGATGTAAGCGGCGCCAGCATGAATACCGTACGGTCGGCACCTGCCGGAATGACGACCTCTTTCACCACGTATTTCAGCGCATCCGCCACCGATTGCAGCAAGCCATAGACACCCACCACGTTGGGGCCCCGGCGCATCTGGACCGCTGCCCAGATCTTGCGGTCGCCATAGACGAGGAACAACAGAGAGATCATCACAAAGGCAACGACTGCAAGCACTTGCGCCAGAATGATGATGGCTATTCCGCCTGGGGTGTTAAAGAATTCAGCCATTGGTCCTCACACCGTGGGTATTCCGTTTTACGCGCGCGATACGAAGGCCAGATGCCTGCGCATTTAGCGGCTGGGTCGGCGCGTTGGTGTAAACAGCATCTGTCGCCATTGCGCCACCCTTAATCTTGAGTTTCACACACAAATCAGGCGCGGCGTACTGCCACCCGGCAGTCGCCTTACCTTGCGATATGAAACAGTTCTGGTTCATTCCGCTGCAATCTTCTCGGATTTAAGAGCCAGCGCCTGCGCCGAGAGCTCGGCCATTAACTGCGACGCCCGGGCAATTGGGTTGGTCAGATAGAAATCCTTGACGGCATAGCGGAAGGTTGCCTTGCCTAGCGGACCTGCGTCCAACACTTGCACCTCGTTCTCGATCACCTCATCAACGCGGGCCAGATGTGGAACCGCCTCGATCAGAGTGGTGCGCAACTGCGCCAGCGAGTCGAAAGGCAATGTGGCACCCAGCTCGGCCGAAAGCGCACGCAGGATCGCCCAGTTTTCCTTGGCCTCACCGGGCGCAAAGCCCGCACGCATGGCCAGTTGCGGGCGGCCTTCGGTGTTGACGAACAGGCCGTTTTCCTCGGTGTAGGCCGCGCCAGGCAGGATCACGTCGGCACGGTGTGCACCCCGATCTCCGTGGCTGCCCTGATAGATGACAAAGGCACCCTCGCCGATCTCGACCTCATCCGCGCCGAGGTTGTAGATCACGTCTGCAGCGCTGACTGCGTCCATGCCGCTGTCGTTCGTCGCGTCCACATCCATTGCGCCGACACGCGAAGCTGCGGTGTGCAGCACGATCAGGCCGCTTTCGGTGTTGGCGGCAATGGCTTGCGCTGCGGCCAGAACGGCGGCCCCGTCAGCCTCTTGCAACGCACCCTGACCAACGATCACCAGTGACGGCTTGCCCTTGATCTCATCATCACCGCCCATATCCACGGCAGCCTGCAGGGCGGCGCGGTCGTCACCCATGTGGTGGTAGGGATATGTCAGTTCGGCGGCGGGCCCGACCAGGGCCACCTCGGCCCCATGCGCCCACGCTTTGCGAATACGCGCGTTCAGAACCGGCGCTTCGTCGCGCGGGTTGGTGCCGATCAGCAAAATGCGTTCCGCCGAGTCGATATCTTCGATCGCGGCGGTGCCGGCATAAGCCCCACGATTGCCCGCAGGCAACTTGGCACCGTCGGTACGGCATTCGACAACACCGCCCTGCCCCTCGATCATCTGTTTCAGGGCAAACGCAGCCTCAACCGGGGCCAGATCTCCCACGATACCGGCGGGTTTCTCAGCTCCTTTCAGCGCTTCGGCGGCTTTGGTCAAAGCCTCTGGCCAGGTCGCCGGGCGCAATTTTCCATTCTCGCGCACGTAAGGCTTGTCAAGACGCTGGCGACGCAGCCCATCCCAGACAAACCGCGTCTTGTCGCTGATCCATTCCTCGTTCACGCCATCATGGTTGCGCGGCAGGAACCGCATCACTTCGCGTCCCTTGGTGTCCACGCGAATGTTCGAGCCCAGAGCATCCATGACATCGACGCTTTCGGTCTTGGTCAATTCCCACGGACGGGCGGTAAAGGCGTAAGGCTTCGAGGTCAGCGCCCCAACCGGGCACAAATCGATGATGTTCCCCTGCAGATTCGATTGCAGAGTCTCGTTCAGATACGAGGTGATCTCGGCATCTTCACCGCGCCCCGTCTGGCCCATCTGGGTGATCCCAGCAACCTCGGTAGTAAAGCGCACACAGCGCGTGCAGCTGATGCAGCGCGTCATCGCAGTGCCGACCAATGGCCCCAAATCCAGATCATCAACCGCGCGTTTGGCTTCCTTGAAGCGCGAGCCCGAAACACCGTAGGCCATCGCCTGATCCTGCAGATCACATTCGCCACCCTGATCGCAGATGGGGCAATCCAGCGGGTGATTGATCAGCAGGAACTCCATCACCCCTTCGCGGGCCTTCTTGACCATGGGCGAGTTCGTCTTGACCACCGGCGCCTGACCTTCCGGCCCCGGACGCAGGTCGCGCACCTGCATCGCGCAGGACGCCGCCGGTTTCGGCGGTCCCCCGACGACTTCGACCAGACACATCCGGCAGTTTCCGGCAATAGAAAGACGCTCGTGGTAGCAGAAACGCGGGACCTCGACCCCGGCCTCTTCACAAGCTTGGATCAGGGTCATCGAGCCATCAACTTCGATTTCCTGCCCATCGATATTCACTTTGCGGAGGTCAGACATGGCTTTCAGTTCGCCCTCAAATACACGCCAATGGCGCTGTTTCTATCGATTTCCTTTTTGCCCAACGAGCAAAAGGAAGTGGGGTTGTCGTAAGATACGCCATTGGCGGCCAGATACGCTTCGCCTTTGGCGCGCATACGGTCCTTTTCGGCGTCCGAGTCCACATAGGCCCGGATTTCCGTGTCCGAATACCCCAGTTTGTTCGCTTTGGACCTAAGGTCCCACATCACACCAATCGCTTTCAGACGGCGCCCGCTGATCGATGGGCAGAGTTCCGAAATCTCGTTTGCGATCGCGATGTAATAGAGTTCGTCGTCAATCTCTTTGACTTCGCGCAAAGGCGGTTTCGCCTCAGCCAGGGCAGGCATGCCCAATACTGCGAAAACCATCAGAGCTTTTAGTCCTTGCATGACACATCCTTTCGTCTTGGTTCCACCAAGACGACCTGCGGACTGGACGTTATGCAATAACGCCCGCCGCAACCCAGCATGATATGTCAGCATCTGCATCATGGACGGCGACACCGCCCTGCAAAGGTCAATTTGTCGTCTACCACGCGCAACTTTTCAGGCTCGGTGTCCGGACCAACAGCCCAGTCGATGCGAGAGGACCCAAAACTGGTGATACAGAACTTTATTCCTTCGAAGCGTCCTGCCTCACGGGCCCCGTCCAAGGAAGCAGAGACGCCGTTGACCACCACTGTGAATTCTGTAGGTGACCTTTTCTTGTCGACCGGCTTCACCTTGGTGCGGAAATACTGGCCATCAAACCTAACCTGATCCGAAGATGGGGTTATCAGTCCACAGGCCGAGACCGCAAATAACGCCCCAAGGGCGGCCGACCGGACTACGCCTGCCCCAAGGGTCTTGTTCCGATGCATCCGCCTTGCCACCATCAGAACGCCGCCACCAGTGCAATGATGCCCATTACGACCATACAAGCCCAGCCAATCACGTAGAGAACGGACCTTAAGCCACTGTTTGGACGACCAAATCCACGAATATGGACAAACAGCATTACCAGCCGTGCAACCAAGGCAAGCGAAGCCAACAGGTTTACCCAGAATGGATTGGCACCCATCAGAATAGCGGCAAACGTTACGGCCACATAGGCAGGCAGTGTTTCGGTCCCATTCAGATAGGCACGGTTCAGACGATACGCCTTATCCGAGTAGTCCTGTTCAGGCGTTGCACCGGGCGCAAGTCCTTTGCCCTGCTTTGCCAGGGCTGTGAACGGAGCCATAAACAGCACGACCAGGGTGAAAATCACCACCGATGCAACAGCATGACCGTATTCTGCAAAGGTCTCCATCAAAAGTTACTCCGCCGCCATCGCGCCGGTGCGACCGGATTTCTGCGCCTTTATGCGATCCTCGATCTCTTCGCGGAAGTTGCGGATAAGGCCCTGGATCGGCCAAGCGGCGGCGTCGCCCAAGGCGCAGATAGTGTGACCTTCGACCTGCTTGGTCACATCGAACAGCATGTCGATCTCTTCCAGCTCGGCCTCGCCGCGCACCAGACGGTCCATGACGCGCATCATCCAGCCAGTACCTTCGCGGCACGGCGTACACTGGCCACAGCTTTCGTGCTTATAGAATTTCGACAGACGCCAGATTGCCTTGATGATATCGGTGGATTTGTCCATCACGATCACCGCCGCCGTTCCCAGTCCCGAACCAAGATCGTTGCGTAGGTAATCAAAATCCATGATTGCGTCGCGCATATTCTCGCCGCGCACACATGGTACTGACGAGCCGCCCGGAATCACCGCCAGCAAATTGTCCCAGCCACCGCGAATACCGCCGCAATGGGTCTCGATCAGCTCTTCGAACGAGATCGACATCGCCTCTTCGACGACGCAGGGGTTGTTCACATGGCCCGAGATCGCAAACAGCTTGGTGCCCGCGTTGTTCTGACGGCCAAAGCCCGCAAACCAATCCGCGCCTCGGCGCAGGATCGTCGGCACAACGGCAATCGATTCCACATTGTTCACGGTCGTCGGGCAGCCATAGAGGCCAGCGCCCGCCGGGAACGGAGGCTTCATCCGGGGCATGCCCTTCTTGCCCTCAAGGCTCTCGATCAGGGCGGTTTCCTCGCCGCAGATATAGGCTCCGGCACCGTGATGCAGGAACAGGTCGAAATCCCAGCCCGAGCCTGCCGCGTTCTTGCCCAACAGGCCCGCATCATATGCTTCGTCAATCGCTGCCTGCAGGGCCTCACGCTCGCGAATGTATTCGCCGCGCAGGTAGATGTAGCAAGTATGCGCATTCATCGCGAAAGAGGCGATCAGGCAACCTTCGATCAGCGTGTGCGGATCATGGCGCATGATTTCGCGGTCTTTGCAGGTTCCGGGCTCGGATTCATCCGCATTCACAACCAGATAGGCCGGACGACCGTCGCTTTCCTTGGGCATGAACGACCATTTCAGACCGGTCGGAAAGCCCGCTCCGCCGCGACCGCGCAGGCCCGAGTCCTTCATCGTCTGGATGATCCAATCGCGGCCCTTTTCGATCAGGCCAGCCGTGCCGTCCCAATGCCCGCGCGCCTGTGCGCCCCGCAATGTGCGCTCATGCATCCCGTAGATGTTGGTAAAGATCCGGTCCTGATCCTTCAGCATCGCGTGTTACCTTCAGCTGTCCTGACGCATACGCCAGAGTTGAAATATGTTGACGCCCGCATAGATGAAACCCGCCAGTGCGGCGAAATCAAACAGCAGCGCATACCGAGCGGTCAAACCCAGCGCGGGACCGATGAACAGGTTCATGGAAAGCCAAATCACCATCGTCACCGCAATGACAATGCCGATATGTCGACCCTTTCGGGCTATGGCCAGTTCCTTGTCCTTATCCATCTTACCCTGATGCCCACATGGGCACCGTCATCTAGTCTTCGTATGTGCCATCTTCCTTGGCACGTTTAGCAAATTCTGTCTCTTGGCCCGAGGCCAGACTTTTCGCCTGCTCGATCCAGCCGTCGCGTTCGATCCGGCCTTTGAACTTCAGCCGCGCATCGACCCAGGCCACATGTTCGGGTGTCCAGCCTGCGATCTGGTCGTAGTGATAGAAGCCCAGCCCGTTCAGCGTTTCTTCCAACTTCGGTCCGACCCCTTTGAGCAGCTTGAGGTCATCTGCCTTACCACCGCGCGGCTCGGTCAATGTCTCGGGTTGTGCCTCGCCAACCGTCTCCGCCTTGGCTTTCGCCTCTTCGACCTGCTTCACGGCAGGTTTCGGTGTCTCGGGTTCTTTCGGGGGCTTCGGAGCAGTCTGTGTTGCCGCCGCCTTACCATCCTTACCTAACCAAGGGGTCAGGATGGGAACCTCGGTTCCGTCGATGCGTTTGACAGTGTCCCCCAGATCAGAAGCCAGTTCGACACTGGCATTGTGTTCAGGCTTGCCCGCCTCATACTCGGTCAAGCTGCTTAAACCGCTCAACGGTTCCGCCGCATAACGCCCGTTCTGCGGGCCCGGTGTCGGCACTTTGCCCGCCGCCAGATCGTCGATGATCTTGCCAAAGCTCTCGGCAGTCAGGTCTTCGTAATAGTCCTTGCCGATCTGCGCCATCGGCGCGTTGGTGCAAGAGCCGAGGCATTCGACCTCTTCCCAACTCAGCTTACCATCTGCGGACAAAACGTGCGGCTTGGCGGCGATCTTTTCCTTGCAAACCGCGATCAGGTCCTCGGCCCCGCAGATCATGCAGGAGGTCGTGCCGCAGACCTGAATATGCGCTACCGATCCAACGGGTTGCAGCTGGAACATGAAGTAGAACGAGGCGACCTCAAGAACGCGGATATAGGCCATATCCAGCATGTCAGCGACGGATTCAATCGCCGGGCGGGACAGCCACCCCTCCTGCTCTTGCGCGCGCCACAGCAGCGGAATCACCGCGCTGGCCTGACGGCCCTCAGGGTATTTGGTGATCTGTGCTTCGGCCCATTGCTGGTTGGCAGCCGTGAAGGCGAAAGCATCGGGTTGTTCGGGGTGAAGACGGCGGAGCATTAGCGGTCAATCTCTCCAAATACGACATCCATGGTACCGATGATGGCGGCGACGTCGGCCAGTTGGTGCCCTCCGGCGACGTGGTCCATGGCTTGCAGGTGCAGGAAGCCCGGCGCGCGCAGTTTGGCGCGGTAGGGTTTGTTGGTGCCGTCGGCGACCAGATAGACGCCGAACTCACCCTTGGGCGCTTCGACGGCGGCGTAAACCTCGCCCGCAGGGACGTGGAAGCCTTCGGTGTACAGTTTGAAGTGATGGATCAGGCTTTCCATCGAGGTCTTCATGTCCGAGCGTTTCGGCGGGGTGATCTTGCCGCGCGCCAGAACGTCACCCGGGCATTCGCGGATTTTGGCGATGGCTTGGCGGATAATCAGCAGTGACTGACGCATCTCTTCCATCCGCACCAGATAGCGGTCATAGCAGTCGCCGTTCTTACCGACAGGGATCTGGAATTCGAACTCGTCATAGCATTCATAGGGCTGCGCGCGGCGCAAATCCCATGCCAGCCCCGAGCCGCGCACCATCACGCCCGAGAAGCCATATTTCTGAATGTCGTCCTCAGTCACAACGCCAATATCCGCGTTGCGCTGTTTGAAGATGCGGTTTTCGGTCAGCAGACCGTCAATGTCGTCGAGCACAGCGGGGAAATCGTGGCTCCACGCCTCGATATCGTCCAGCAGTTCCGGCGGCAGGTCCTGATGCACACCTCCGGGGCGGAAATAGGCTGCGTGCAGGCGGGCGCCACAGGCACGCTCATAGAACACCATCAGCTTTTCGCGTTCCTCAAAGCCCCAGAGCGGCGGCGTCAGCGCGCCAACGTCCATCGCCTGCGTGGTCACGTTCAGCAGGTGGTTCAGGATGCGCCCGATCTCGGAATACAGAACCCGGATCAGCGAACCCCTGCGCGGCACTTCCACACCAGTCAGCTTTTCGATGGCCAGACACCAGGCATGTTCCTGATTCATCGGCGCCACGTAATCCAGACGGTCGAAATACGGCAGGTTCTGCAGATACGTCCGGCTTTCCATCAGCTTTTCAGTGCCACGGTGCAGCAGACCGATATGCGGGTCGCAGCGTTCGACAATCTCGCCGTCCAGCTCAAGAACAAGACGCAAAACCCCGTGCGCCGCAGGGTGTTGCGGGCCGAAGTTAATGTTAAAATTGCGGATCTTCTGTTCTCCGCTCAGCGCGTCTGTGCTGCCGTCATCGTATCTTGAGCCGTCCATCAACGCCCTCGTTTCTTCTTTGCTTCGGCCCGAACCCGGACCTTTTCGGCCTCAGCCGCCTTGGCTGCGGCCCCTGCAAGCAAGACGCCCAAAGCGCCCAAAATGATCAGTTCGCCCATCATGTCAGCGTCGCTCCATCTCTTGCAGCTTCATGGCCATCATCCACAACAGGACAATCACAGCCGGAGAGATGATGCAGGCAAACGCCCAGTTCTTGTTGATCCCGAAATGCGGCAGCAGCTTGATCATCGGTACGACCGTTGCGACCACCAGAATTATCCAGATCAGGAACTCAAACATGACGGTTACTCCTGTTTTTCATCCCCCGGCAGAATGTAATTCGCACCTTCCCATGGGGACATGAAATCGAACTGCCGGTATTCCTGCACCAGACTTACCGGTTCGTACACGACGCGCTTTTCGGCCTCGTCATAGCGAACCTCGGTATAGCCCGTTGTCGGGAAATCCTTGCGCAGCGGATAGCCGCGGAAACCGTAGTCTGTCAGGATGCGCCGCAAATCGGGGTGACCCGAGAACAGGATGCCGAACATGTCGAACACCTCACGCTCGAACCAGTTGGCCGAGGGGTGAACACCGACAATCGAAGGCACCATGTCTTCCTCGCGGATCGACACCCGCAGGCGGATCCGCTGATTCTGGTACATGGACAGGAAGTGATAAACCACATCGAACCGCTTGGCGCGTTCCGGGTAATCGACGCCGGTGATATCGACCAGAGACGAGAACTTGCAGTTCGGGTCGGATTTCAGGAATTCGACGAATTCCACAAGGTTCGACGGGGCCACATCCACGTTCAGTTCGCCATGAGTCACGTCCCAGGACAGAACGCAGTCAGTGCGCTTGAGTTCCAGCTGTGCGCCGAGTTCTTTGAGTGCTTCGCTCATTCGCCCTCTCCTTCAGCGCACAATCGTGCCGGTGCGGCGGATTTTGCGTTGCAACTGCATCAGGCCATATAGCAACGCCTCAGCGGTCGGAGGGCAGCCGGGCACATAGATATCCACGGGCACAACCCGATCACAGCCACGTACGACCGAGTAAGAATAGTGATAATACCCGCCCCCATTGGCGCAGGAGCCCATCGAGACCACATACCGCGGCTCGGGCATTTGGTCATAGACCTTGCGCAGCGCGGGTGCCATCTTGTTGGTCAGCGTCCCGGCCACGATCATCACATCCGACTGACGCGGGGAGGCACGCGGCGCGATGCCAAACCGTTCCGCATCATAGCGCGGCATCGAGGTGTGCATCATCTCAACAGCACAACAGGCCAGACCGAAGGTCATCCAGTGCAGCGAGCCGGTGCGCGCCCAGTTGATGATGTCCTCGGTCGAGGTCAGCAGGAAACCTTTGTCCTGCAACTCGGCATTCAGGGCCTGAGTGGCGACTTCCTTGTCGACGCCGGCGGTGTTTGCACCCGTCATCACTCCCATTCCAAGGCCCCTTTCTTCCATTCATAGGCAAAGCCGATGGTCAGAACGCCCAGGAACACCATCATGGACCAGAAGCCCACATCGCTGATGTCTTTAAAGCCCACGGCCCATGGGAAAAGGAACGCGATTTCCAGATCGAAGATGATGAAAAGAATCGAGACCAGATAGAACCGGACATCAAACTTCATCCGCGCATCGTCGAAGGCGTTGAAACCACATTCATATGCGCTGACCTTTTCGGGGTCGGGATTGCGGACAGCCAGAACCACAGCGGCCAGAATCAGGACGATTCCAAGGCCCACGGCAACGGCCAGAAACACCAGAATCGGGAGGTACTCCCGCAGCAGGTCTTCCACGTAAAGCTCCTTTCCTGCGCATGCCCCCAAAGGGTGCGCCGTCAATTGGCGTGTTGACTGGACATTCTCTATCCCTGCCGGGTCAGAGGGTCAACCGAACACAAACGCGCAGGGCGTGAAATATCTGCTTGCCATCAAAGGTTATTCCGGAAGAGTGATTCCAATCGCCGCGGCACGGCGGCTATCGTCTAATCCTTACTAATCCAGGTTGGTTTTCGTTTCTCGAAAAAGGCGGCGATTCCCTCTTTGGCCTCGTCGGTTTCCCAACGGCCAACCAAAGCGCGGATCGTCTGGTCGATTACCGTGTCATCTATTCTTGGCCCCAAATCACGTACCAATCCCTTGGCCGAAGCGACAGCACCCGGCGCGCAGGACAAATAGGGGGTCACTTCGGCTTCGACCGCCTCGGGCAAATCAACGGCTGCAACCACTTTCGCCAACAAACCAAGCGCAACCGCTTCACTGGCATCGAAAAGGCGTGCAGACATAAAAACCCGCCGCGACCGGGCCTCGCCCATGCGCGCGATGACATACGGACCAATCGTGGCCGGGATCAGCCCAAGCCGCGTTTCGGTCAGCCCCATGGTCAATGTGTCGACCCCGATGGCCACATCACAGACCGCGGCCAGCCCAACACCGCCCCCGAACGCATTGCCCTGCAGCGCCCCGATCAGAGGTTTCGGCAGTGTATTCAGCGCCTGCAGCATCTCGGCCAGCTTGCGCGCCTCGGTGAACCGCTTTTCGGGGTCGGCTGCCATCTGATCCTGCATCCAGCCCAGATCACCACCGGCACAAAAGCTCTTGCCCGCGCCAGTCAGGACCACAACCCGCACCGAGTCGTCCGCCCCCAACTGCCCTGCCGCTAGCGTCAGTTCGGAGATCATCTGCGCCGACATGGCGTTATGTTTGTCGGGGCGGTTCAGCGTCAGAGTGGCAACACCGCGTGTATCATTCGTGACCGAAATCGTTTCGAACATCGTTTATTCCGCTCGCATAGCGCGCGCCATCTGGGCGGCCTCTTCCACGATCGCGACATCAATGCCCGTCTGATATCCTAGCCGATCAAGATGGGCGACTACAGATTCAGTGGCGACATTCCCTGCCGCCCCCGGCGCATAAGGGCACCCTCCCAGACCGCCAACCGCCGAATCGAATGTCCGCACACCAAGCGCCAGAGCTGCGTCGATATTGTCGATGGCACGTCCCGTGGTGTCATGAAAATGCCCGGACAAACGCGTCACAGGCACCCGTTCGCGCACGGCCAAAAGCATATGAGCAATTGTGTCAGGCGTCCCCTGCCCGATCGTGTCACCCAGCGAGATCTCATAGCAGCCCAGCGCGAACAATGTGTCGGCCACCTCGGCCACCTTTTCGGGCGAGGTCGGACCGTCATAGGGGCAGTCGGTCACGCACGACACATAGCCCCGCACCGGCAGGTCGATATGGCGCGCGGCCTCCAGGATGGGTGTGAAGCGTTCAATGGATTCCGCAATCGTCGCGTTGATATTGGCCTTCGAGAACCCCTCGGACGCCGAGGCAAACACCGCAATCTCATCGGCTTTGGCGGCCAGTGCGTCCTCATATCCACGCATATTCGGTGTCAGCGCAGCATAGCGGATACCTTCGGCCCGATTGATCCCGGCCAGCACCTCGGCACTGCCTGCCATCTGCGGCACCCATTTGGGCGAGACAAAGCTGGCCACCTCGATCCGGTTGAACCCGGCGCGGCTCAGGCAATCGACCAGAGCGATCTTTTCCGCAACCGGGATTTCCCGCTGTTCGTTCTGCAGCCCGTCGCGCGGCCCCACTTCGAATATCTCGACCCGATCGCCCATCTTGTTCCTCCGCTAAGCTATTGATCCGACTGTGCCACGGCTGAGGCGGCAGGAACAGATCATTCGTCCTCCAGCCGGACCAGTGCGGCCCCAGCCTCGACCTGAGCGCCCGCCTCGACCAGTACTTCGGCCACAGTGCCGTCGCGGGCGGCCAGCAACGAATGCTCCATCTTCATAGCCTCAAGGATGGCCAACCGGCCGCCCTCGGCCACAGCCTGCCCAGCCTGCGCAAAGACCGCCTTGACCAGACCGGGCATCGGGGCCTCGATCACATTGGTATTGCCAATGGCGCTGGTATCGCGGTCCAGCGGGTCGATCATCTCGAACACCTGGCCATAACTCTCGAATACCGTGATCCTGGAACCAGCGACAGAAACGCGCGGCATAGCTGCACCGCCGATAGTCCAGTTGCCCGTGCTACGTTCGGCCAGAATCGCCTCGTCGCCGATGTGCCAAACCTGCCGGTTCGGACCTTCGACCTGCACATCCAGATCAATCACGTCATCCGCCATAAGCTGAACGGCACGATGCAGAGGCGCCCACAGCGAGAACCCAGTCTCCTCGGATGTGTCCACCAAACCCGCAGCGGTCATGGCCACCGCGACAGCCGCACGGGTTGAGGTCGCCGTGGTCTGAACCAACCCATCCAGATCACGCCCGATCAGACCGGTATCCACGTCACCCGACGCGAACCCCCGATGGCGCGTCAGCGCGCCCAGAAAGGCAAGGTTGGTTACAGTGCCCGCGACCTCGGTCTGACGCAGCGCACGGTGTAACTGTTCCAACGCAACTTCGCGCGTGGGGCCGTGGACGATGACTTTTGCGATCATAGGGTCATACCACGGGCTGATCGTATCCCCTGCCCGCACACCGCTGTCGGCCCGGCAGAGCGCCGGGAAGTGCAGATGCGTCAACGTACCTGTCGCAGGCAGAAAGCCTTTGGGCACGTCCTCGGCATATA
Source organism: Ruegeria sp. R8_1 (assembly GCF_017743815.1). NCBI lineage: Bacteria > Pseudomonadati > Pseudomonadota > Alphaproteobacteria > Rhodobacterales > Roseobacteraceae > Ruegeria > Ruegeria sp. R8_1. The sequence goes on from NZ_JAGHRL010000013.1 coordinate 37,169, forward strand.
GCCGCGCCTCGAATGCGTGACCCGAGATAGAAAGGTCACCCTGCTGCTTGGGCAACGTCTCGCCGGCTGCCACGCGCAACTGCCATTCCACCAGATCAACCCCGGTAATCGCCTCGGTCACGGGATGTTCCACCTGCAGGCGCGTGTTCATCTCCATGAACCAAAACCGATCCGGCCGCAGCCCGTCCGAGGCATCAACGATGAACTCAACCGTACCCGCGCCCTTATAGCCAATCGCCTCGGCGGCGCGTACACCGGCCTGCCCCATCGCTTCGCGCATTTCAGCGGTCATACCGGGGGCCGGAGCCTCTTCGATCACCTTCTGGTGCCGCCGCTGCAACGAGCAATCGCGTTCGAACAGATGAACCGCATGGGTGCCGTCGCCGAAAACCTGCACCTCGATATGGCGCGGTTTGGAGACGAATTTCTCGACCAGAACGGCGTCATTGCCGAAAGCTGTGCGCGCCTCGCCCCGCGCACTGTCTAGCGCTTCGGCGAAATCCTCGGCACCCTCAACCAGCCGCATACCCTTTCCGCCGCCACCTGCAACAGCTTTGATGAGGACTGGGTAACCGATAGTGTCCGCGGCACCGGCCAAATGCTCGGGGTCCTGATTGTCGCCATGATAGCCCGGCACCACAGGCACGCCCGCCTGTTCCATCAAGACCTTGGCGGCATCCTTGAGGCCCATCTTGCGGATCGCATCCGCCGAAGGCCCGATGAAGGTCAGTCCAGCCGCCTCAACCGCATCGACAAAATCCGGATTCTCAGACAGAAACCCATATCCCGGATGGATCGCCTGCGCTCCGGTGTCGAGCGCCGCCTGAATGATCGTGTCGCCTTTCAGGTAGCTCTCAACCGGAGCCGCGCCACCGATATGCACGGCCTCATCCGCCATCTGCACATGCTTGGCCGAGGCGTCCACATCAGAATAGAGCGCAACGCAGGCCACACCCATCTTCTGAGCTGTCTCGATCACCCGGCAAGCAATCTCACCCCGGTTGGCAATCAGGATTTTGTTGAACATGACTTACCCCTCGACCGTCAGATCTTCGACCAACCGGAACCGCTCACAGAGCAACTCCATTTCCGGCTCGAACCCGCCATTTCGTTCAAAGTACCGGCGGTGATCTTCGCGCCACCCCTCAAGCGTCTCATTCTCGCCTTCGGCCAACGCAAACTCCTCGGTCACATCGCAATAGCGGCAAATCGAAACTTCGACCGTTTCGACGACCAAAGCTGGGCGATCTTCCCAATCCATAGCGATATCGCGCCGCCCCACAACCGGAGTGTCCGCGCTGCCCTCAGGATAGTCTCGCAACGCACCGCAGGTCGCGGATTTCTTTCCCGCGCGCACCAACGCCAACAACTCGGCGCTTAGCTTTGCGTTGTCTCCGAACTTGAAGGTTTGCGCACCAGGGTAGCGTGACTTGATTTCGTTTAAGTCAAACTTCATCGCAGCCTCCGTGCCTTTTCGTTGGGAGAACATCTGCCAAACCGAGCAACGCGCGAGCCAATACTTCTTTCATCTGCCTGCATCATCACCACCATGAGCCGCTTGTTCGGTCTTTCAGATGAGACCTGACATAGTCAGGCAATGGCCACGCATCTCGATCCATAGCGCTGATCTTTCCAAGATGCCCATCGCGATACGCGTGATAGTAAAGTTCTGGATGAATAGTGATCTCTATTTCGGCCAAAGCCCGTTCTACCTTGGCCTTCGTGCGATCAATTTCATCTGCCAGTTTTGCTTCATCGCTTTTTCCGGCCAAGATACGAAATAACGCCAGATCTCCTAGCACACGTTTCCCAACCGAAGTTGCTGCAGCAAGAACAAGATTGCCGACCAGCCCCCCGAAAACATCAACGACCGAGTTGAATCCGAAACTCCAACTCAACCAACCACGTTTGCCTTTCTGAGCGGCAAGCTCAGCTCGCATTCGGTCGAACTCACGAGCAAATACTTCCCGGAACTCCCGAGCAAAACGCGTACGGCCAAAATCATCCCGGCCTGAAAAAATCCGGACAACTGGACGCACGAAATACCCCCCGTTAGAACGATCTACAAATTCTTCGAAATCAAAGAGAAAGAAATAGTCTTCCGGGTCACGAGAGTTGTGCACCATGTAAACCGATATTTCGGCCCGTTTCGTCAGATCAGGGACCTTGAAATCCGGGATCGTATCAAAGAGTTTTTTTCGTAAATTCATGTCTCACATCCTGAACACGCCAAAGCGTGTCTCCTCGATCGGAGCATTCAACGCCGCACTCAGCGACAGCGCCAGCACGTCACGCGATTTGCGCGGGTCGATGATGCCGTCATCCCAAAGCCGCGCCGAGGCATAAAGCGGATGCGATTGCTCTTCGAACATGTCCAAGGTCGGGCGTTTGAATTCGGCCTCTTCCTCGGGCGACCAGGTGCCGCCCTGCCGCTCGATCCCGTCCCGTTTGACGGTGGCCAGAACGCCCGCCGCCTGTTCACCGCCCATCACCGAAATCCGCGAATTCGGCCAGGTCCACAGGAACCGCGGCTGATACGCACGCCCTGCCATGCCGTAGTTCCCTGCGCCAAATGATCCACCCACCAGCATTGTGATCTTCGGCACAGAGGTCGTCGCCACCGCCGTCACCATCTTGGCCCCGTGCCGCGCGATGCCCTCGTTTTCGTATTTGCGTCCGACCATGAACCCGGTGATGTTTTGCAGGAACACCAATGGGATGCGACGTTGCGAGCACAGCTCGACAAAATGCGCGCCCTTTTGCGCGGCCTCGGAAAACAGCACGCCGTTGTTGGCGACGATCCCAACCGGGCAGCCTTTGACATGGGCGAACCCCGTCACCAGCGTCTCACCGAAGCGCGGCTTGAACTCATCGAACCGAGAGCCATCGACCAGCCGCGCGATTACCTCGCGAATGTCATAGGGCGTGCGCAGATCGGCGGGGACAACACCGAGGATTTCCTCGGGGTCATATGCCGGGTCTTCGGGGCTGGCCCAATCCACCGTCTGCGGTTTGCGCAGGTTCAGCGACCCCACGGCGCGGCGCGCCAAGGCCAAAGCGTGCGCGTCATCTTCGGCCAGATAATCCGCCACACCGGAAAGGCGGGTATGCACGTCACCACCGCCCAGATCCTCGGCGCTGACCACCTCTCCGGTCGCGGCCTTGACCAGAGGCGGTCCGGCCAGAAAGATCGTGCCCTGTTCTTTGACGATGATCGTCACATCCGACATTGCCGGAACGTATGCCCCACCCGCCGTACACGACCCCATCACCACGGCGATCTGAGCAATCCCCTTGGCGCTCATCCGCGCCTGATTGTAGAAGATGCGGCCAAAGTGATCGCGGTCGGGAAAGACCTCATCCTGATTGGGCAGGTTCGCGCCGCCGCTATCGACCAGATAAATGCAGGGCAGATGGTTTTCCTCGGCGATCTCTTGCGCGCGGAGGTGTTTTTTGACCGACATCGGGTAATAAGTGCCGCCCTTCACAGTAGCGTCGTTGCACACCACCATGACCTCGCGCCCCTGCACCCGACCAATTCCTGCGATCACCCCAGCACAGGGCGCGGCATCACCATACATCCCATGCGCTGCCGTCGCGCCGATCTCCAGAAACGGAGATCCCGCGTCCAGCAAGTTTGCGACCCTGCGTCGGGGGAGCATCTTGCCCCGAGAGATGTGCCGCACGCGGGATTTCTCACCACCGCCCATACGAGCCACTTCGGCGGCGGTTGAGATTTGTGCTAGGGCGTCGAGATGAGCCGCGCGGTTTGCCTTGAAGCCCTCAGAGGCGGGCATGGCTTTGGATGTGAGTTTCATTCTCGATCAACCTCCAGAAGCCGGTTAGCAAATCGCAAGTCCAGCCATTTCATAGTCGCATCTACTAGCTTGCACTCGCTCTCAGACATATCGGCTAAGCACTGTGTCTGAAGTGTTTCCGATGCGCGTCGCAGTGCATTTTGATAAGAAGAGCGTTTGAACCCCTTGAGGTTTGGGCTCACTGGCAACAGGTGCAAAATCTCGGCGCTCTTCCGATCCAAGTGTTCCGCTAAAATTTCATGACAGATTTCCTGATAGGAATTTGTATGCTTCTGCGTGCAATAGCTTAAAGCCGACGTCACACAATCGGCATCCAGAGTCATCTTTGGCACCGTCATCACCGTTTCTTGACCAAGGTTCGCACAACCGTCAAACCAGTCTTCAACACCTAAGATCGGCTCCGAGTTTTGACCTGAACTGTCTTCAGCCCAAACTTTTGCGTTCGGAACGAGGAGTGTGACCAAAACGAGCCAGTGTATTCCGTTCATGACGATCGCCTTCCCACCACTTCAATCTCCCCCGCCGCCCGCGCCTTCAGTTCCTTACGGATCACCTTCCCCGTCACCGTCATCGGCAGCTCCTCCAAAAACGTCACCTCGCGCGGGTAAGAATATTGCGCCAGACGGTTTTTGACCCAGTCCTGCAACTCCGCACCCGAAGCCTCGTCCCCCGGTTTCAGCACCACATACGCCTTCACGATCTCGGTTCGTAGCGGATCGGGCTTGCCAACGACGCCCACCGTCGCCACTGCCGGGTGGGTCAGCAGGCAATCCTCGATCTCGGCGGGTCCTATGCGGTATCCGGCCGAGGTGATCACATCATCATCGCGGCCCACGAAGCGCAGGTACTCGCCCTCCCACACGCCACGGTCTCCGGTGATCAGCCAGTCGCCGCGGAACTTCTCAGCCGTGGCCTCGGGCCGGTTCCAATATTCCAACAGCATCGAAGCCGAGCCACGCCGGATGGCCACGTCGCCCTCTTCCTCAGTCCGGTTGCCATCCGCGTCGATCACCGCCACCTCATGCCCCGGCACCGGTTTGCCGATACAGCCAGGACGCACGGGGAAGTCCTGCGCGCAGGAGGACACGACCATGTTGCATTCGGTCTGCCCGTAGAATTCGTTGATCGTCAGACCGAATGCCTGCTGCCCCCAGGCCAGCATCTCGGCCCCCAGAGGCTCCCCGCCCGAAGCGACCGAGCGCAGGCCGAGGATATTCTGATCCGCCGCCTTCAGCATTCGCAGCGCGGTGGGCGGGAAGAACACGTTCCGCACACCACCGCGCGCGACCACATCGGCGCAGGCCTCGGGGGTGAATTTATCCAGCCGCGCGGCGACCACAGGGATGCCCAGCGCCAGACCGGGCATCAGAACGTCGAACAACCCTCCGATCCAGGCCCAGTCGGCGGGTGTCCACAGGCAGTCACCGTCCCGTAGGTGGTTGTGGCTGATCGAGACGCCCGGCAGGTGGCCGGTCAGAACACGGTGCCCATGCAGCGCGCCCTTGGGGCTGCCGGTGGTGCCCGAGGTATAGATCAGCACCGCAGGGTCTTCGGGGCCGGTATCGGCAAAGGGCAGCGGGTCGTTTGATGGCGTAATCTGATCGACCAGAACAGGCCGCGCCAGATCGCCCAGCAGCGCCGCGCCCTCCTCATCCGTCAGCACGATCTGCACGCCCGAGTCGCCAATGCGCGAGGCCAACGCGTCCTGCTGGAAAAGTTTGAACAAAGGCACGGATATCGCGCCCAGCTTCCAAATCGCCAGATGCGCCGCTGCGCACCAAGGGGATTGGCTCAGCAGAACACCTATTCGATCGCCGGGCTGTACTTGCCGCGCAAGAACCCGGGCCACACCATCTGTCATCTGTCGCAGCGCCCCAAAACTGACACTTTGGCCTTCTGCGGCGGTGAGGTCGATGATAGCCGTTTGGTCGTCGGGTTGCGACAAGCATTGCAACGCCATGTTGAGGCGCTGAGGCACGTCCCACCCCCCTTCTGTCAGCAACCCAGGTATGCGCTCAGCGGGACGCATATTCATCATCCTTTGTTTTCAACGAAGTTACCCGGCGTCGCGAATTTTCGCGGGTCACAGAAATTTGACACAGATCAGAGTTTGCGCCCCGAAAGGCAGGCAAGAACGCCTCATCAACAAATTCAAAGGCTGTAAAATGACCAAAAAACTCGCCGCTTTGACACTTTCCACTGCGCTTGTGGCGCTTGCTTCTCCTGTTCTTGCTCAGAACCAGGGTGACTGGACCGTTGGTATCGGTGCGGGGTATCTTGAGCCCAAATCCGATAACGGTACGCTGGCCGGGCTGGACGCCGAAGTCGATTCCGACGTCAGCGCAATCTTCACCGTTGAGTACTTTGTCCGCGACAATCTGGGCATCGAGCTGTTGGCTGCAACCCCATTCAGCCACGAAGTCACGCTGGGGGGCAGCGTCGACGCAGGCAGCCTCAAGCATCTGCCGCCCACCTTGTCGTTGAACTACCACTTCGACACAGGCACTGCCTGGAAACCTTACGTCGGCGCAGGCATCAACTACACGATCTTCTTTGATGAAAGCTCTGCCTTGGGTGATCTGGAGCTGGACAACTCGGTCGGCATCGCGTTGCAAGCCGGTCTGGACTACGCCATCACCGAACAAGGTGCCGTACGTCTGAACGTGCGCTGGTTCGACATCGACTCGGACGTCACGCTTGATGGTGCCGATATCGGCGAAGCCGAGATCGACCCCTGGCTGATTGGCGTTTCCTACGTCCATCGTTTCTGATCCGACACTACGGCGCCCCGCATCCTGTTGCGGGGCGTTTTCTTTCACTGCATTTCGCTCATCATTTCGCGACCGATCAGCATCCGGCGGATTTCGCTGGTGCCTGCACCGATCTCCATCAGCTTCGCATCGCGGAAAATCCGGCTGACGGCTGAGTCAGACAGAAACCCGGCCCCGCCCATCGCCTGCACCGCCTGATGCGCCTGCGTCATCGCCGCCTCAGACGCATAAAGACAGCACGCCGCCGCATCCTGCCGCGTCACATCCCCCCGATCACAAGCTTTGGCGACCTCATAGACATAAGCCCGGGCTGAGTTCATCGCCGTATACATATCCGCGATCTTGCCCTGCATCAGCTGGAACGACCCAATCGGTTTACCGAACTGCTTGCGCTCGGACAGATAGGGCATGATTTCATCCAGGCAGGACGCCATGATGCCCGTCCCGATCCCGGCCAGCACAACGCGCTCATAGTCCAGACCCGACATAAGAACCGCGACGCCCTTGCCCTCTTCGCCCAGGACGTTTTCAAAGGGCACCTCGACGTCTTCAAAGATCAACTCGGCTGTGTTCGATCCGCGCATCCCCAGCTTGTCGAAATGGGGAGAGGTCGAGAACCCCGCCATTTCCTTCTGGATCAGAAAAGCGGTGATCCCCTTCGACCCACCCTCGGGGTCCGTCTTGGCATAGACGACCAGCGTATCTGCATCCGGCCCGTTGGTGATCCAGTATTTGCTGCCATTCAGCCGGTAGTGATCGTTGCGCTTTTCCGCGCGCAGCTTCATCGACACCACATCCGATCCGGCACCAGCCTCGGACATGGCAAGCGCCCCCACATGCTCGCCGGAAACCAGACGCGGCAGGTATTTCGCCTTTTGCTCATCGGTTCCGTTCAGCTTGATCTGATTGACGCACAGATTCGAATGCGCCCCGTAGGACAACGAAACAGAGGCTGACGCCCGCGCTACCTCTTCAACAGCGACGGTATGCGCCAGATAGGACATCCCCACCCCGCCATATTCCTCGGGCACCGTAATTCCCAGCAGGCCCAGATCTCCCATCTCTCGCCATAGCGCATTTGGAAAGGCGTTCGCGGCGTCAATCTCAGCGGCCATCGGCTTGACCCGCTCCTGAGCCCAGCGATGCACCGATTCCCGCAGGGCGTTTACATCCTCGCCCAGGTCAAACTGCATGGTGGCCGTGAACATCTGCGATTTCCTCCCCTCGCATTAATGAACGGTTGTTCAAATAAATATCAGCGAATCCTTTCAGCGTCAACGACGGCACACACACAAACACAGCGCCGACCCGTCAGAGCGGCGCTGTGTTTACATAGAGCGTGCGCTGCAGGCGCACTCGATTGGATTACGACTGATAGACCGCACCGACCTCGGCCCGGATGATCCGCGCGATCAGGCGGCAATCTTCCAGCGAGAATGTCAGCGGCACCCGCATATCCATGATCCCGGCCAGAACCCGGTCACTGGCGGGCAGTGGTGCGCTGTCCGCATAGCGCCAACTGTCATAGCGCGAGGTAAACCCGGTGGGCTCAGCCCCGCCGAACCACTTCAACTCGACCCCGCGCGCGGCGCAGCGGCGGATGACCTCGGCGATACGCTCGGGCGACCAGTCCAGCAGCAGAAACTGAATGGACGAGCCCACATAGGTCTCACCCTCGGGCCGTTCCACAACCGTCAGGCCGGGCGTGTCGCGCAGACCGGCCTCAATCTCGGCATAGCGCTCGTTCCAGCGCCCCACCTGCCGGTCCAGATTCCGCAACTGAGGCCGCAGGATCGCCGCCCGCAGATTGTCCATCCGCCCGGACACGTTGGGCGTGGTATATTTGATCCGCTCGAACACCTCGGGCCCCGGCGCGGCCAGATGACGTTCGTACAGCATATAGGATCCCGACAGCATCGTGGCCTTGGCCGCCAGTTCCTCATCGTCGGTGACCAGCAAGCCGCCCTCACCAGAGTTCACATGCTTGTAGGTCTGGCAGGAATAGCATCCGATGGCCCCCTGCCGCCCAGACAATTGCCCGCGCCACGCGGCCCCCATCGTATGGGCGCAGTCCTCGATCACGATCACTCCTGCGGCGTCGCACATCTGCATTAGCCGGTCCATGTCACACAGATGCCCACGCATATGGCTGAGCATCAGCACTCGCGCCTGATCCAGCTTGGCTTCAAGATCGTCCAGATCAATCACCAACCCTTCGGTCACGCCCACGAACACCGGACGCGCCCCGACCGAGGCGATTGACCCCGGCACCGGCGCCAGCGTGAAGGCATTGGTCAGCACCGGATCGCCCGGCTGCACCCCAACGGCGCGCAGGGCCGTAGCCAGCGCGTAGCCACCCGAGGACACGGCCAGACAGTATTTCGCCCCCATCTGCGCCGCGAATTCCTGCTCCAGCAGCGCGGTTTCGCCCAGCTCTCCGGGCACCACGTTATATCGGTGCAACCGCCCATGGCGCAGCACGGCCAAGGCGGCCTCGACCGCCTCTTCGGGGATGGGTTCCTGCTGGGTGAAACTGCCAGTGAATATCTCGGTCATGGCTCTGTTCTGGTCCTGACGCCCGCCTGGGTCAAGAGACTAAGCCGCCGCACCGATCAACCCTTGGACCACACGGGGCAGATCGTCGAAATGATGCAGCAACGCCTCGGGCTCCAGCGCCGCCATATCGTCGCCCGATGGGCCAAACGTGACCAGGACCGACGGCACGCCCGCCGCTTTTGCCGTATTGCGGTCGGTATCGGAGTCGCCGATCAGCACGCACATGTCCGGATGGCCACCTGCCCGCCGCGCTGCCTCTCGCAACGGTTCGGGGTCGGGTTTGCGCACAGGCAACGTATCCGCCCCGACCAGAGCGGCGAACTGATCCCGCACTCCCATCTGTGACAGCAACTGATGCGCCAGCGCCTCGGGCTTGTTGGTGCAGATGCCCACGCCATAACCCGCCACTTTCAACGCCTCAACCGCGTCCAACGCGCCGGGATAAAAGGTGGTGTGGGTGTCGATGGCCTGCGCATAGGCCGCCAGCAACATCGGGTAATAGTCCACGATGGTCTGTTCTTCGAAAGCGCCAACACGCTTTAGCCCGTGGGTCAGCATCATCCGGCCACCCCGCAGCGCGACGCCCGCATCCTGCCCGTGGATCAGCACATCACCATGGCCCATATGGCGGAAACAGTGGTTCGCGGCCTCCAGCAGATCGCCGGACGTATCCGCCAAAGTTCCATCCAGATCGAAGATTACGGTACGCATAAAGCCTCCTGCCTCGGCGGGTTTTCGCCACGTCGTGTTGCAAACGGCAATTTAGTTTGATGCCCGAACCGCTTGCGCCTTTGCCCCCAGCGGATAAAACGGTCGCCAACAAAACACAAAGAGAAAACGAATTCATGAGCACCGCCCTTGTCATCCTTGCCGCCGGGAAAGGCACACGGATGAATTCGGATATCCCCAAAGTTCTGCATCCCATCGCGCAAACCCCGATGCTGGTCCACGCCATGCGCGCGGGGGCCGTGCTGTCGCCCGAACGCACCGTGATCGTCACCGGCCACGGGTCCGAGGCCGTTGCCAAGGTCGCCACAGCCGAGGATGAGACCGCGCAGATCGCCGTCCAAGAGGAACAGTTGGGCACCGCCCATGCCGTCGCCCAGGCCCGCGCCGCGTTGGAGGGGTTCGAAGGCGATGTGGTGGTCCTATACGGCGACACTCCGTTTCTGCAGCCCGAAACGCTGGAACGCATGATCGAGGCGCGCGCGCAGAATGATCTGGTCATTCTGGGGTTCGAGGCCGCCGATCCCGCCCGCTATGGCCGTCTGGTCATGCAGGGAGACACGCTGGAACGGATCGTCGAATACAAGGACGCATCAGATGAGGAACGCGCGATAAGTTTCTGTAACTCTGGGCTTTTGGCCTGTGACGTGCAGACCTTGTTCTCACTGATAGACGCGGTAGGCAATGATAACGCGTCCGAGGAATACTACCTGACCGACGTGGTCGAGATCGCCCGCGCGCGGGGCCTGAACGTCACCGCTGTTGCCTGTGACGAGGCGCAGACGCTGGGCGTCAACTCGCGTGCGGATCTGGCCGCTGCTGATGCGGTATTCCAGGCCCGCGCCCGCGCAGACCTGCTGGATCTGGGCGTAACCTTGATGGCTCCGGAAACCGTCTATCTGGCCGCCGATACGATCATCGGTCGGGACACTGTGATCGAGCCCAACGTGGTGTTCGGCCCCGGCGTCACCGTCGAAAGTGGCGCGACGATCCGGGCGTTTTCGCATCTGGAAGGCTGCCATGTCAGCCGCGGAGCCATCGTCGGCCCCTATGCCCGCCTGCGCCCCGGCACAGAACTGGCCGAGAACACGCGCATCGGGAATTTCGTCGAAATCAAGAATGCCGAGGTCGCCGAAGGGGCTAAGGTCAACCACCTCAGCTATATCGGGGATGCCTCGGTTGGCGCCGCAACAAATATCGGAGCGGGCACGATCACCTGTAACTATGATGGCGTGATGAAGCACAAAACCACGATTGGTGAGAATGTCTTCATCGGATCGAACACCATGCTGGTGGCCCCCGTGACCGTGGGTGACGGTGCGATGACGGCGACGGGCACAGTGGTCACGCGCGACGTCGAGCCCGACGCTCTGGCCGTGGCGCGGGCCAAGCAGGACAACAAACCCGGCTATGCGCGCAAACTTTTTGACATGCTCAAGGCGAAGAAGGCTCGCCGCGATAAAGGAGCCTGACCCATGTGTGGTATCGTAGGCGTATTGGGTGAACACGAGGTCGCCCCCATTCTGGTCGAGGCGCTGAAGCGTCTTGAATATCGAGGCTACGACAGCGCCGGGATTGCGACCGTGAACAACGGCGCGTTGGGACGCAGACGGGCCGTGGGCAAGCTGGTTAACCTCAGCGATTTGCTGGTCCATGACCCCCTGCCCGGTAAATCGGGTATCGGCCATACCCGCTGGGCCACCCATGGCGCGCCCTCAGTCACGAATGCGCACCCGCATCAGGCGGGCCCCGTGGCCGTGGTGCATAATGGGATCGTCGAGAACTACCGCGAGCTGCGCGCTGAGCTGGCCGAACATGGTGTGGATTTCGTGACCGAAACCGACACCGAAACTGTGGCCCTGATGGCCGAACACCACCTGAAATCCGGCCTGTCCCCTGTTGAAGCGGCGAACAAGACCATCGACCGGCTTGAGGGGGCTTTTGCGTTGGCGTTCCTGTTCGACGGTCAGGACGATTTGATCGTGGCAGCGCGCAAGGGCTCTCCGCTGGCCATCGGGCACGGGGATGGCGAGATGTTTGTAGGTTCGGACGCCATCGCATTGGCCCCGCTAACCGACCGCATCACCTATCTTGAAGAGGGCGACCGCGCCGTGCTGACCCGTACCTCGCTGGAGATCCGCAACGAAGCCGGTGAGTTGGTCAATCGGGAACTCCGCCAGATCAAGATCGACCAATCCCGCGCCGACAAGGGCGGGCACAAGCATTTCATGGCCAAAGAAATCGCCGAGCAACCCGTCGTCGTGGCCGAGGCGATCCGATCCTGTCTGCGCACCGGCGGGGATGAGATCACCCTGCCCGGCGATCTGGATTTCACCAAGCTGGACCGTCTGACCATGGTCGCCTGCGGCACCGCTTTCTACGCCTGCCTGACCGCGAAATACTGGTTTGAACAACTGGCGAAAATCCCTGTCGAGGTCGATATCGCCAGCGAGTTCCGGTATCGCGAACCGCCCATTCCCGGTCGCACAGCAGCGCTGTTCGTCAGCCAATCGGGCGAAACCGCCGACACGCTGGCCGCGCTGCGCTATTGCGAGGGCAAGGCCGACAAGATCGTCTCGGTGGTCAACGTTCCCGAAAGCTCGATCGCCCGGGAAAGTGATCTAGCTCTGCCGATCCATGCGGGGGTCGAGATCGGCGTCGCCTCGACCAAAGCCTTCACCTGCCAGCTGAGCGTGTTGCTGATGCTGGCGCTGAAAGCGGCCGCTGATCGCGGCACTCTGGCGCCCGAGGAACTGGCGGATCACGCCGCCGCCTTGCGTGGCCTACCATCTGTGCTGAACACCGCGCTGGAGCAAAACGATGCCATTCGCGCCGCTGCCCAACGCCTGTCCGAGGCGCGCGACGTTCTGTTTCTGGGCCGCGGCCTCATGTTCCCATTGGCAATGGAAGGTGCGCTGAAACTAAAAGAAATCAGCTACATACACGCCGAAGGTTATGCATCAGGTGAACTGAAGCACGGCCCCATCGCCCTGATCGACAAGCATATGCCCGTGGTGGTGATGGCCCCACGCGATGCGGTTTTCGATAAGACGGTGTCGAACATGCAAGAGGTGATGGCACGTAAAGGCAAGGTGATCCTCGTTTCCGACGATGAAGGTATCGCCGAGGCCAAGGACGGGGTTCAAAGCACCATTCGCATGCCGCATATCCACCCGAGCCTTGCGCCCATCCTCTATTCGGTTCCGGCGCAGTTGCTGGCCTATCACACAGCCGTGGCAAAAGGGACGGATGTGGACCAGCCGCGCAATCTGGCGAAGTCCGTCACCGTCGAATGATGCAAGCCACCGCATATCTGGACCAGATCAAAATATTTGCGGACACTGAGCGCGCGCAGCAGGCCGCCGCCTATCACAAGGCGGACCGTCCATATCTGGGCGTGCCCAATCCGGTTCTGAATGATCTGACCAAAAGCTGGCGACAAGAACTGGATGTGTTGGACCGCGTCGCTCTGGCAGATGCGCTTTGGCAGACGAATATTCACGAAGCCCGCATTGCTGCCGCGAAATTGCTTACACAGGCGCGCATCCGACCAGACGGCGCGGTTTGGGACTTGCTGCAAAGCTGGTTGCCCGACTTCGACGCATGGGCGATCGCCGACCATGCTTGCATGGCGATGCAAAAACGCCTCTCCGCAGAGCCATCCCGGCTGGATCAGGTCGAGGCATGGACGACCTCCGAGCATATGTGGACGCGTCGCGCGGTTTTAGTGGCCACTTTGCCATGGACCAAGCAAAACCACCCCAAAGTCGATGATCTGCACCGCCGCGACCTTATTCTGAAATGGGCCGCAGGCTATGTCCCGGATCGGGAGTGGTTCATACAAAAAGCAATCGCATGGTGGTTGCGTGATCTGTCGAAACACGACGCACCCAGAGTCGTTGCCTTTCTAGACGCGCACGGAAAAACAATGAAGCCCTTTGCCCGTCGCGAAGCTGGAAAATACCTCAGGGGTCAGTTGGAATAGACTTCCAACTCGACCAATTCGTCAAATGGCAGCAACAAGGCGCGCATGGCATCCAGAGACAACTGGCTGCCCCCTCCTTCCGGTCCCGGTACGGGAACCAGAGTGATATAGGCTTGTGCCCCGGTGCGTGGAACGACCACCCGTCCGGTAAACTCGGTATCAACCAGAGGTGTACGCAACCACCGGCCCGGCGTGGTCGGATCGCCTAAACTGGCAATGGTCGTTTTCGCCCCAAGCCACCCAGCGGCAGTCGCGGGCAAAGGCTCGTCGTCGGCTGCTGCCTCTTCAACTTGGGTTTCATCTGCTGAAACTGGTTCAGGCTGGGCAGTGGAATCGCCACGCTTCAACAAACGATCGGACGTCGAACGAACCGTCTCGCATCCTGCCAGGAAAACACAGAAAACCAAAAGTGCATATTTCATCCCTGAACCCTATCGTCCTGCGCGCATCTGCACCAGCGCAAAGCGCAGTTCGCCCTTGCCGCAGGCCTTGCGCCGCTTTAGTTAAGAAGCATGACAGCTCCACTTATCGACCCGTTCGCTCGTGCCATCACTTACCTCCGCGTTTCCGTCACGGATCGCTGTGATTTCCGCTGCGTATACTGCATGTCCGAGGACATGAAATTCCTACTCAAAAAAGACTTGCTCACGCTCGAGGAATTGGACCGCATGTGTTCAACCTTCGTGAACATGGGGGTTGAGAAATTGCGCATCACCGGGGGTGAGCCGCTTGTACGTCGCAACATCATGACGTTTTTCAACGCCATGACCCGCCATCTGGATAGCGGCGCGCTGAAGGAGCTGACCCTGACCACAAATGGCTCGCAGCTGCATCGCTTCTCGGAAGACCTCTATGCTGCGGGCGTGCGCCGGGTGAATATCTCGTTGGATACGCTGGACGAAGACAAGTTCGCGCAGATCACACGCTGGGGACGCCTCAAACAGGTGCTGAACGGCATTGATGCTGCGCAAAAGGCCGGGCTGCGGATCAAGATCAACGCTGTGGCCCTGAAGGGCTTCAACGAGGAAGAACTGCCGACCATTACAAAATGGTGCGCCGAGCGCGATATGGACCTGACATGGATTGAGGTCATGCCGATGGGCGATATCGGCAACGAAGACCGCTTGGATCAGTACTGGTCGCTGAAAGACGTGCGTAAGGAATACGAGAACCACTATACCGTGACTGATCTTGCCGAACGCACCGGTGGACCCGCTCGCTATGTCCGGCTGGAAGAAACGGATCAGAAAATCGGCTTTATCACGCCCATGTCGCATAACTTCTGCGAAAGCTGCAACCGCGTGCGTCTGACCTGTACCGGCGAGCTGTTTATGTGCCTTGGACAAGAAGATATGGCGGACCTGCGCGGCGCTTTGCGTGACCATCCGGGCACCGAGCAACCACTTGAAGAGGCGATCCGTGCAGCGATCAACCTCAAACCCAAAGGGCATGACTTCGACTACTCCCGCCAGGCAGTGGACGGCAAGATGAGCCGCCACATGAGCCATACCGGCGGCTGACGTGCCTGCCCCTGTTGACCGACCGACACTGCTCTACCACCTGTATTGCAGCGTGACCGCCGTTGCGGCACCGTTTGTCTGGCCGGCAGTTCGCAAAAAGCTGCTTGCTGCTGACGTTCCAACACTTCGTCAGCATGAACGCCTCGGCCATGCCAGCCAGCGACGGCCAAAGGGGCAACTCATTTGGTTCCACGCCGCAAGTGTGGGTGAGACTTTGTCGGTCGTCAGCCTCATAAAACGCTTAGGCGAACGACTGCCAAGCGCCGAGTTTCTGATCACTTCGGGCACGCCGACTTCGGCTGCGCTGATTGAAAAGCGGATGCCGCCTCGCACGCGTCACCAATACCCCCCGCTTGACGCTGGCGGCCCAGTGAAGCGTTTTCTTAACCATTGGCACCCCGATGCCGGCATCTTTGTCGAAAGCGAGATCTGGCCACAACTGATCATCGAGGCTGGAAAACGCGAAACCCCACTGGCCCTTCTGAATGCGCGTCTTTCAGACAAATCAGTAGCAGGTTGGAAAAAACGGCCTAAAACAGCGCGTTTCATTCTGAATCACTTCCGCCTTTTCCTGACCCAGAATGATCGAACCGCGCAAAACCTGATCCATATGGGCGCGCCGGAAACACGTGTGCAACCCGGAACCAACCTCAAAGCGATGTCCGACCCGCTGCCAGTGGATCAAGCAACCCTCGGCGATATGAAAACCCAGATCGCTGACCGCCCCGTCTGGATTGCCAGCTCCACCCATGCCGGCGAAGAACAGACCGTTCTGGCCGCCCATGCTGAATTGTTGAAACACTGGCCCGATCTGCTTCTGCTGCTGATTCCCCGCCATCCCGAACGCCGCGGCGACGTTGCTGAACTGATCGACCAGGCCGGACAAAAAGCCGCCTTTCGGTCCGCCAATGACCAGATCACCCCCGAAACTCAGGTCTATGTGGCCGACACGTTGGGCGAAACCGGCACATGGTACGCGCTCTGCCCCATCGTCTTTCTGGGCGGCTCGCTGCGCGAGATCGGAGGCCACAACCCGTTCGAACCCGCACAGGCGGGCGCTGCGGTGATCACCGGCCCTGGCTATTTCAACTTCGCGGAAACCTTCGCCCCCCTGATCGAAACCGGCGGCGCGATACAGGTCCAGTCCGCACCCGACCTGACCGCAGCCATCACCGAATGGCTGTCCGATCCGACGGCACTGACCACCGCCCGCAAGGCCGCGCAATCTTGCGTCAACACCCAGAAAAATGCGCTGAGCGCTATCGTTGACACTCTCTGCGATCAACTTGAACTGGGCGCGCAGGATCCCTCTTCATCTGGCTAAAAATATCTCGGGGAGCGCGAGGGGCTGGCCCCTCGCTGCCCCAAACGGTCAAGCCGCCGGCATCCTCTGTTCAACAATTTCTGCCCACCAGCTGCATCCGGCTGGGATCGCCTCGTCATTGAAGTTGTATTCCGGGTGGTGCACCGCAGCAGTATCGCCGTTGCCCACCAGAATATACGCCCCCGGACGCTCTTCGAGCATGAAGGCGAAGTCTTCTCCGCCCATAATCAAGGGCGCGTCATCGCAGTCGCCAGAAACCGACCGTGCGACCTGGGCAGCAAAATCCGTCTGCTCATCACTGTTCACCATCACCGGGTATCCCCGGTAATAGGTCACGTCTACAGCCCCGCCAAAGGTCGCAGCTACCCCGTTGCAAATCTCGCCAATCCGCTTTTCCGCCAGATCGCGCATGTCAGCACTCATCGTGCGGACTGTACCGCGCAGTTTGACCGTTTGCGGGATCACGTTGAAGGCGGTCGAAGAAGTTTCAAACGAGGTAACCGACACCACCACCTGATCGACCGGATCTGCATTGCGCGCCGCAATCGTCTGCAGCGCCAAGACCGCCTGCGCGGCCATAACAGTCGTGTCCACGGTCTCATGCGGTTTCGCTGCGTGGCCACCCTTGCCTTCAAAAACGATATCGAACTGATCCGTCGCTGCAAAAAATGCGCCCGGGCGAATGGAGAAGCTGCCCACAGGGCGACCGGGCCAGTTGTGCATCCCATAGACCTCTTGAATGCCCCAACGGTCCATCATCCCGTCTTCGCACATCTCACGGCCGCCGCCGCCGCCCTCTTCAGCGGGCTGGAAGATCACCACGACAGTACCATCGAAATTGCGCGTTTCGGACAGGTACTTGGCCGCGCCCAACAGCATCGCCGTATGCCCATCATGACCACAGGCATGCATTGCGCCCTCGGTCTTCGAGGCATAGTCCAGCCCGGTTGCCTCAAGGATCGGCAGCGCGTCCATGTCAGCCCGCAACCCGATGACCTTGCCCTTGGTATCCGCTTTGCCCTTGATCACACCGACAACACCGGTCCGGCCGATCCCGGTCACAACCTCATCGCACCCGAATTCAGCCAGTTTTTCAGCGACCAATGCACTGGTCCTATGAGTTTCGAACAGGATTTCAGGATGCTGGTGGATATCCCGCCGCCATTCGGTGATTTCACTTTGCAATTCAGCGAAGCGGTTTTTGATCGGCATATGTTTCTCCCGGTTCAGTTATTTTTTGTGCTGGCGGGACGCAGGGCCCCTGACAACAAGACGATCAGCACCGCCAACGGTAGCAGAGCAGTAAACGCCAGACGCAATGTAAGCATCTCTGCCAGAAACCCAATAAGCGGAGGGCCAATGAGCAGCCCACCATAGCCCAGCGTTGCCACACTTGCGATGGCTTGCCCGGGCGGCACATCAGGGTCGTTGGCCGCCCGACTGAAAGCAAGTGGCATGATCACCGCATATCCAACCCCCATCAAGGCGAATCCAGACAGCGCTATTGCAGCCTCGGAGGCGGTCACAACTCCCAGCACCCCTAGTGCCGCACATATCCCGCCAAATCGAGCTGTAGCGGCTGGACCAAAACGTGAAATGACGACCCCTCCGGCCAGACGAAAGGCGACCATCGTCACCGAGAACACGGCGTATCCCAGTGCCGCGACGCTTTCGGTAGCGCCTGTCACATCCCGTAGGAATATCGCGCTCCAATCCGCCACTGCTCCTTCGCCCAATGCGCCACACAACGCCGTAAAGCCGACCAGAACCAATGCCCCGGATGGCAGCGCAAAGACCTTACCACTTGAGCTTTCAGTACGACGTGAGGTCCAACGCACCATGGACAACGCCAAAGCCAACCCCACAACAACACCCCCCGCCAATAGAAAGTGCTGCATAACCGTCAACTCAAGTTGAACCGCTCCGTAGCCGCTGAGCGCACCAAGACCTGCGCCCAGACTCCACATCGCGTGAAACGAAGACATCACAGGTTTGTCGTAAGCCTGCTCGACCTCGGCGGCCCAGGCGTTCATGGCAACATCCATCGACCCGTGAAATGCGCCGAAGACAAACAGAAATGCCGCCAGTGACCAGAACCCATTCGCAAAGGCCAACAGGATCAGCGACAGCGTATACAAAACGGCAATCACCCTCGTGATGGCCACCGCACCGAACCTGTCGGTCAGTCGGCCTGTCACGGGAAAGGAACACACCGCCCCCGCAGCCATGAATAACAGGCCAAGCCCCAATGCCTCATGCGTGAGGTCCAGCCGGTCCCGCACGGCAGGAATACGAGAGGCCCAGATGCCAAACAAAGCACCGTTCAGTATGAACATGGCGGCAACGGCTCGCCAAGCGGTTACGATGCCAATCACGCAATCCCCTTTCCGCAGTTCAACCCCGCCAGTACTACAGGCGTGGGACGGATTGGCAATCGGCGACTATTCCAACCGCTTGCGGATCCTTCGCACAGCCACCCAGACTGCCAGAACAACAGGAACGGTCACTGCAGCTGTCAGCATCCCCTTGCTGATCCCGGCCTTGGTCAATGGGTACAAAAGATAGCTGGCCAGGGACACGGCGTAATAACTGATGGCAACAACCGACAAGCCCTCGACCGTGTGTTGTAACCGCAGGGCCAGATCGGCGCGGCGGTCCATGCTTTCCAGCAACGCCTGATTCTGCGCGCTTCGTTCGACATCCACACGGGTTCGCAACAACTCTCCTGCACGAATGGCCCGATCGGACAGAGCTTGCAGACGACGTTCCGTGGACTTCACCGTACGCATTGCGGGATCGTAGCGACGCATCATGAAATCGGCAAAGCTCTGGCGGCCCTCGAACCGTTCCTCGCGCAAAACCTCGATCCGCTGGTTTACAATGGCCTCATATGCGCCAGTCGCACCAAACCGAAACGAACATTGCGCCGAAAGAGTTTCAAGCTGGGTCGAGGTGTGCAGCAGATCGGGCAACAACTCATCCGGATGGGCCGAGTTGCCTGTCATTTGCCGCATCAACGTTGTCAGTTTCCCGTCCAGTTCGCCAATGCGGGGCGTCAGTTCCTTGACCCGGGCAAATCCCAACATCGACATTGCCTTGTAGGTCTCGATCTCACACATACGCTGAATGATGCGCCCTATCCTGCGTTGGCCTGTACCTTTCGAGATAAACAACGCGAATCTCATATGCCCGGCTGGGTCGATGCGAAAATCGCTGGCGCAAATGGCGGTATTATCCAGCATACGAGATACCGCAAGGCTCTCGGGCTCGAACCAATCCGCCAAAGCAGATTTCACCGCACCATCATCCGCACGGTCAATCACACGGATCATCGCCGACGTCACACGCTGACCGGGGCTGGCGGCCAGCCAGTC
This sequence comes from Ruegeria sp. R8_1, assembly GCF_017743815.1. Lineage (NCBI taxonomy): Bacteria > Pseudomonadati > Pseudomonadota > Alphaproteobacteria > Rhodobacterales > Roseobacteraceae > Ruegeria > Ruegeria sp. R8_1. The sequence continues at coordinate 57,243 of NZ_JAGHRL010000013.1, forward strand.
CTGCGGGAATACTTCAAAATCAGCGGGGTTAAACGGGCGGTCACTGACATTTTGCGTGATCGCAGTATAGGTAACGAATTCCGTGTGCTGCTCCCACTTCAGCCAATGGCGGCCGATTTGCCCGGCAAAATGAGTGGCAGCGGGCTGCGGGTGCTGTGCACCGTGGCGGTCCAGCAAATTCACAAGATGCGCCATATCCTCTTGGCGATCCCGCCCGACAGCGACTTCCGATTTCTTGATCGCCAGAAACGCGACCGTGCACGGACTGTTCGCCACAGGAAATGGTCGGGCGTGCAGCTCATTGGCCAATGCGTATCGCAGTGGATGGTCGTCAATCGGTGTCATTTAGGGCTCCGTCTCATCCGACGCACTATACGACACAATTTCCCAACATCAATTATCTTTTTATTTCATATACTTACGTGAATGCAATGGTATACACTGGACCTATCTCATTGATTTGGTTGCCACAGCTCGACGGGATTGCCTTCAGGATCGTGGATCCGGGCAAACAGCCCCACCTCACTGTTCCATTCCGGGTTGGTCTCAACTGCGATTCCCGCGCCCTCCAACTGGGCCGTCATTGCGGCCAGATCATCGACCCTAAAGTTGATCATCCATTGTTGCTCAAGCCTGCCAAAATACTCAGTTTCCTGCGCGAATGGCGCAAAAACAGTATAGCCTTCACGCTGTTTCCACGGCAGAGGGTTAAGCTGGTTTACGCCCAGATGCTTTTCGTACCATGCGGCCAAAGCTTTGGGGTTTTCGGCACGAAAAAACACACCGCCAATTCCATTTACAGTCTCCATAGGGCACCTCCTGCTGTTCAACCTACCCTTAAACGCGGAAAGGCGCCCGTTTGGGCGCCTTTTTGTGTTTTATGTGCTTTGGATCAGTCGATCATGGGCAGGAGCTTGTCCAGCGACTGCTTGGCGTCGCCATAGAACATGCGGGTGTTTTCCTTGAAGAACAGC
>NZ_JAGHRL010000014.1:0-2500 GCF_017743815.1 Ruegeria sp. R8_1
TAGGATTTGGATCTACGACCTTCAGGTTATGAGCCTGACGAGGTGAAGACGTAAAGCACTTGATCCAGTGGATCAATTGTAGTCTGAACGGGCTGCTTTGGGTTTTCCGACACTGGTTGCGGGAGTAGGATTTGAACCTACGACCTTCAGGTTATGAGCCTGACGAGCTACCGGGCTGCTCCATCCCGCGTCAGGGTCGGAATTTATTTCATCGTTTAGAGAGGTTTGAGGGCTTTTTCTAGGTTTGGCGGTGACCTACTCTCCCGGGGCTTAAGCCCAAGTACCATTGGCGCGGCAGTGCTTAACTTCCGGGTTCGGGATGGGACCGGGTGTTTCACTTGCGCTATGACCACCAAACCGAGGAAAAGCCCCCGTCGCGACTTTTGCGGAGCAAAAGCGCGACGCGCAGGAGGCAGCGTATTCGCTTGCGAATGCGCGTTCCTGCACGGTTGTTGTATCAATCAACATCGCGGCTTGGCGCTACGACGTTATCCAATTCAAGGTGTGTATGTTTTTGGTCTTGTTTGATCTCCTACCGCTTCGCTACTTGAGGCGGTGGGTTATCTTTCCATTACTGGATCAAATCAAGCCTATCGGGCGATTAGTACCGGTCAACTGAACGCATTACTGCGCTTACATCTCCGGCCTATTGACGTGGTGGTCTTCCACGGCCCTCAGGGAGACCTTGTTTTGAGGGGGGCTTCCCGCTTAGATGCCTTCAGCGGTTATCCTGTCCGATCATAGCTACCCAGCACTGCCGTTGGCACGACAACTGGTCCACCAGTGGATCGTTCACCCCGGTCCTCTCGTACTAGGGGCAACTCCTCTCAAGTCTCCTACACCCACGGCAGATAGGGACCGAACTGTCTCACGACGTTCTAAACCCAGCTCACGTACCTCTTTAAACGGCGAACAGCCGTACCCTTGGGACCTGCTCCAGCCCCAGGATGAGATGAGCCGACATCGAGGTGCCAAACACTGCCGTCGATATGGACTCTTGGGCAGTATCAGCCTGTTATCCCCGGCGTACCTTTTATCCGTTGAGCGATGGCCCTTCCACTCGGGACCACCGGATCACTATGGCCGTCTTTCGACTCTGCTCGACTTGTCAGTCTTGCAGTCAGGCTGGCTTCTGCCATTGCACTCAACGAGCGATTTCCGACCGCTCTGAGCCAACCTTCGCGCGCCTCCGTTACGCTTTAGGAGGCGACCGCCCCAGTCAAACTACCCGCCACGCAGGGTCCCGGATCCGGATAACGGACCGCGGTTAGACATCAAGAGTGCGAAGGGTGGTATCTCAAGGGAGGCTCCACAGGTACTTGCGTTCCTGCTTCAAAGCCTACCACCTATCCTGCACATCACAATCCTGATGCCAGTGCGAAGCTGTAGTAAAGGTGCACGGGGTCTTTCCGTCTAACCGCGGGAAGCCTGCATCTTGACAGGCAATTCAATTTCGCTGAGTCGATGTTGGAGACAGCGGGGAAGTCGTTACGCCATTCGTGCAGGTCGGAACTTACCCGACAAGGAATTTCGCTACCTTAGGACCGTTATAGTTACGGCCGCCGTTTACCTGGGCTTCAATTCAAGGCTCTCACCTCTCCTTTTAACCTTCAGGCACCGGGCAGGCGTCAGACCCTATACGTCGTCTTGCGACTTCGCAGAGCCCTGTGTTTTTAATAAACAGTCGCCACCCCCTGGTTTGTGCCCCCAGCCCCTAGTTGCCTAGGAACCGGGCCTCCTTCTCGCGAACTTACGGAGGTATTTTGCCGAGTTCCTTCAACATCGTTCTCTCAAGCGCCTTGGTATGCTCTACCAGTCCACCTGTGTCGGTTTAGGGTACGGTCTGATGGAGGGCTATTTCCAGGAACCACTCAGCAGCCCAATCAATCCGATAAGATTGAACTACATCCGTGATCCGTCACATCCTCCTGGCCTAGGAATATTAACCTAGTTCCCATCGCCTACGCCTTTCGGCCTCGGCTTAGGGGCCGGCTTACCCTGCTCAGATTAGCTTTAAGCAGGAACCCTTGGACTTTCGGCGAGAGTGTCTCTCACACTCTTTGTCGCTACTCATGTCATCATTCTCACTAGTGATCTCTCCACGGGATCGCTCACGCGCCCGCTTCATCGAAAGCCTCTCTCCTCCAATCTGCCCGAAGGCATGAAGGAGGAATGAGACTATGTCACACTACGCTCTGCTACCGATGCTTACGCATCCCTAGACTTCGGCTCATGGCTTGAGCCCCGTTACATCTTCGCCGCAGGACAACTTATTTAGACCAGTGAGCTGTTACGCTATCTTTAAAGGATGGCTGCTTCTAAGCCAACCTCCTGGTTGTTTTGGTCGTCCCACCTGCTTTCCCACTTAGCCATGAATTGGGGGCCTTAGTCGTAGGTCAGGGTTGTTTCCCTCTCCACTACGGACGTTAGCATCCGCAGTGTGTCTGCCATCTAGTACTCCCGGGTATTCGGAGTTTGGTTAGGATCAGTAAGCCTGTGG
>NZ_JAGHRL010000015.1:0-2581 GCF_017743815.1 Ruegeria sp. R8_1
GCGAAAGTTCTGATCGTGGGGGCCGGCGTGGCCGGTCTGGCGGCGATCGGGACCTCGACCTCACTGGGGGCGATCACCTATGCGTTCGACGTGCGCCCCGAAGTGGCCGAACAGGTCGAGTCGATGGGGGCCGAGTTCGTTTATCTGGACTTTGAAGAAGACCAGCAGGATGGCGCGGCCACCGGCGGGTATGCGTCGGTTCAGTCCGAAGAATTCCGCGAAGCGCAGCTGGCCAAGTTCCGCGAACTGGCGCCCGAGATGGACATCGTCATCACCACCGCGCTGATCCCGAACCGCGAGGCTCCTGAGCTTTGGACCAAGGATATGGTCGAGGCGATGAAGCCGGGTTCGGTCATCGTGGACCTTGCGGCGGAAAAAGGCGGCAACTGCAAGCTGACCGTCGCGGATGAGAAGATCGTGACCGACAATGGCGTGACCATCATCGGCTATACCGACTTCCCCAGCCGGATGGCGGCGCAGTCCTCGTCGCTGTACGCGACCAACATCCGTCACATGATGTCTGACCTGACGCCCGAGAAGGACGGTCAGATCAACCACGACATGGAAGATGACGTGATCCGCGGCTCGACCGTGACCTTTGAGGGTGAGATCACCTTCCCGCCGCCGCCGCCGAAAGTGCAGGCCATCGCGGCGCAGAAGAAGCCCGAGGTCAAGGAACTGACCCCGGAAGAGAAAAAGGCGCAGGAGATTGCTGCGTTCAAGGCGCAGACCAAGCAGCAGTTCACCCTGCTGGGTGTCGGCGGCGCGCTGATGCTGTTGGTGGGTCTGGTCGCTCCGGCCAGCTTCATGCAGCACTTCATCGTGTTCGTGCTGGCCGTGTTTGTGGGCTTCCAGGTGATCTGGGGCGTGGCGCACAGCTTGCACACCCCGCTGATGGCGATCACCAACGCGATCTCGTCGATCATCATTGTTGGGGCACTTATGCAGATCGGATCGGGTTCGTTCCTTGTGATCCTGCTGGCGGCGCTGTCGGTCTTTATGGCCGGGATCAACATCTTCGGCGGTTTCCTTGTCACCCGGCGCATGCTCGCCATGTTCCAGAAATCTTAAGGAGGCCGGGTAGATGATTGGCTTCACCACTGCCGCTTATGTTGTTGCGGCTGTCCTATTTATCCTGTCTCTGGGCGGGTTGTCGAACCAGGAAAGCGCCAAGCGCGCCGTCTGGTACGGTATTGTCGGTATGGCGCTGGCGGTCTTTGCCACGCTTGTGGGTCCCGGTTCGGGCCTGTGGCTGCTGTCGCTGCTGCTGGTCGCAGGTGGCGGTCTGATCGGGTCCTATGTCGCCAAACGCGTGCAGATGACCGAGATGCCGCAGCTTGTGGCCGCGATGCACAGCCTCGTGGGTCTGGCGGCTGTGTTCGTGGGCTTCAACGCGCATTTTGAGATCGGCAACGTCGCGCAGGTCATGGCGATTGCGGATGCGGCGAACCAGGCGGACCTGTCGGATCTGGGCGCCTTTGCCAAGCTGATCGCCAAGAAGACGGCGGCCGAGCTGACGATCCTGCATGTGGAACTGTTCCTGGGCATCTTCATCGGTGCGATCACCTTTACCGGTTCGGTCGTGGCTTACGGCAAGCTGGCGGGCAAAGTGACGTCTGCGGCGACCAAGCTGCCCGGCGGTCATGCGCTGAACGCGGCGGCGGCTGGCCTCTCGCTGATCTGTCTGATCTGGTACTCCGCGTCGGGTGGTCTGTTCCCGCTGATCCTGATGACACTGGCGGCGCTGTTCATCGGCTATCACCTGATCATGGGCATCGGTGGCGCGGACATGCCGGTGGTTGTGTCGATGCTGAACTCGTATTCGGGTTGGGCTGCGGCGGCCATTGGCTTCAGCCTTGGCAACGACCTGCTGATCGTTGTGGGTGCGCTGGTTGGCTCGTCGGGGGCGATCCTGTCCTACATCATGTGTAAGGCGATGAACCGTCACTTTGTCAGCGTGATCCTGGGCGGCTTTGGCGGCACCTCGGGTCCGCAGATGGAAGTTGAGGGTGAGCAGGTGGCGATTGACGCCGATGGCGTTGCGGCTGCTTTGAATGACGCCGACAGTGTGATCATTATTCCGGGCTACGGTATGGCGGTTGCGCAGGCACAGCAGTCGGTTTCCGAACTGGTCCGCAAACTGCGCGCCAAGGGCAAAGAGGTGCGCTTCGCGATCCACCCCGTTGCCGGTCGTCTGCCGGGTCATATGAACGTGCTGCTGGCCGAGGCGAAGGTGCCTTATGACATCGTGCTGGAGATGGACGAGATCAACGATGACTTCCCGGAAACGGATGTGGCCATCGTGATTGGGTCGAACGACATCGTGAACCCTGCGGCGCAGGAAGATCCCAACAGCCCCATCGCCGGGATGCCGGTTCTGGAATGCTGGAAGGCAAAGCAGGTGTTTGTGTCCAAGCGAGGTCAGGGCACCGGCTATTCGGGCATCGAAAACCCGCTGTTCTTCAAGGAAAACACCCGCATGTTCTATGGCGACGCCAAGCAGTCGCTGGACAAGCTCCTGCCCATGATCGACTGATCCAAAGCACATAAAACACAAAAAGGCGCCCAAACGGGCGCCTTT
>NZ_JAGHRL010000016.1:0-2229 GCF_017743815.1 Ruegeria sp. R8_1
TGCACGGCACGCTGATGGCGGGCAATTACAAGACGCCGGTCATTCAGGTGAACGTGAAGGCAATGTTCACCAACACGGTGCCGGTGGATGCCTATCGCGGTGCCGGCCGGCCCGAGGCGACCTATCAGCTGGAGCGCGTCGTCGACAAAGCCGCGCGCGAGCTGGGGGTCGATCCGATTGCGCTGCGGCGTCAGAACTTCATCACCCAGTTCCCCTATGACACGCCGGTGGCGCTGACCTATGACACCGGGGATTACAACGGGACCATGGACAAGCTTGAGGCCGCCGCCGATCTGGCGGGCTTTGCCGCGCGGCGTGCGGAAAGCGAGGCCAAGGGCAAGCTGCGCGGTCTGGGCATCAACTGTTATATCGAGGCTTGCGGCATCGCGCCGTCGAACATCGTTGGCATGCTGGGCGCGCGCGCGGGTCTGTATGACGCGGCAACTGTGCGGGTGAATGCCACCGGATCCATCAGCGTCATGGTTGGCGCGCATAGCCACGGTCAGGGGCATGAGACTGCCTTCCCGCAGGTTGTGGCCGACATGATCGGCATCGATGAATCGATGGTCGAGATCGTGCATGGCGACACCTCGAAGATCCCGTTTGGCATGGGCACCTATGGCTCACGCTCGCTGGCGGTCTGTGGCTCGGCCATGGTGAAGGCCACCGAGAAGGTGATCGACAAGGCCAAGAAGATCGCCGCGCACCTGCTGGAGGCGTCGGAGGCCGATATCGAGCTGAAGGACGGTCAGTTCAGCGTCGCAGGCACCGACAAGTCGGTGGCCTGGGGCGATGTGACCCTGACGGCCTATGTGCCGCATAACTACCCGCTGGAGGTCGAGCCGGGGCTGGAGGAGACCGCGTTTTACGACCCGGCCAACTTTACCTTCCCCTCGGGCGCCTATGCCTGCGAGGTCGAGCTGGACCCCGAGACCGGCAAGGTCAGTATCGAGGCCTTCACCGCCGCCGATGACTTTGGCAATATCGTCAACCCGATGATCGTGGATGGCCAGGTGCATGGCGGTATCGGTCAGGGTATCGGTCAGGCTCTGTTGGAGAACTGCGCCTATGACGAGAATGGCCAGCTGCTGAGCGCGTCCTTCATGGATTACGCCATGCCGCGCGCCGATGATGTGCCGTTCTACGGCGTCGATCATTCCAGCCAGACGCCGTGCACGCATAACCCGCTGGGTGTGAAGGGCTGTGGTGAGGCCGGAGCCATTGGCTCACCGCCGGCTGTGGTCAATGCGGTTCTGGATGCGATGAACTCGGGCGGAAAAGCGGTGGATCACATCGACATGCCGGTCAGCCCGTCGCGCGTTTGGGCGGCGATGAACAGCTGAGTTGGAGAGGTTGGGGTGCGAGGGGCCAGCCCCTCGCGCTCCCCGGGATATTTATAGCCAGATGAAGAGCGGATCTGTGTTCTTCGGAAAGGAAAAGCGGAATGTATAATTTCGAGTTTGAGAAGCCCTCGAGCATCGCCGATGCGGTGGCTGCGTTGGGGGCTGAGGATGCGCAGGCGTTGGGGGGTGGCCAGACGCTGATCCCGACGTTGAAGCAGCGGTTGGCGGCGCCCTCGGCGCTGGTGTCGCTGAGCGGGATTGCCGAGATGCAGGGGGTTTGCATCGAGGATGATGGCTCGGTCGCTATCGGTGGGGCGACGACCCACGCCACGGTGGCGCGCGAAGCGGCGGCAAGCTATCCGGCGCTGGCGGCATTGGCCGGCCAGATCGGCGATCCGGCGGTGCGCAATCGCGGCACCATTGGTGGCTCGGTGGCCAACAATGATCCGGCGGCCTGTTATCCGGCAGGGGTGCTGGGGTCCGGCGCGACCGTTGTGACCAATACGCGGCAGATCGCAGCGGATGATTTCTTTCAGGGCATGTTCACCACCGCGCTGGACGAGGGTGAGATCATCACCCAGATCCGCTTCCCGGTGCCGCAGGCCGCAAGCTATCAGAAGTTCCTGCAGCCTGCCTCGCGCTTTGCGTTGGTGGGTGTCTACCTGGCGCGGTTCGCGGATGGCGTCCGCGTCGCCGTCACCGGTGCCAGCGAAGACGGCGTGTTCCGCTGGTCCGAGGCCGAGGAGGCCCTGACCAAAGAGTTCCGCGCCGACGCCCTGATGGGCCTGAAGGTGAACCCAATGAACATGATCGGCGACCTCCATGGCAGCAAAGACTACCGCGCACATCTGGTCAGCGTCATGACCAAACGCGCCGTCCAAGCCTG
>NZ_JAGHRL010000017.1:0-1339 GCF_017743815.1 Ruegeria sp. R8_1
TCCTTATCGAATGAGCGTAAAACCCCGTACTTCTAGTGCGGGGATGTAAGCTCCCAGCCCAACAGGGCTGGTAAAGATTGCAATTTACACAAAAATAGTTATTCTTGTAATTATGACTAAACGAGCTTACAAATACCGATTCTATCCAACGTCTGAGCAAGAAAAGCTACTTGCCCAAACTTTCGGCTGCGTACGTTTTGTCTACAACCATATCCTTCGCTGGCGTACCGACGAGTACTACAAGAACGGCAACAGTGTTAATTACAACGCAGCATCAAAGCAGCTTACCGAACTGAAAAAGAACCCTGAATATCAGTGGCTGAACGATGTTTCTTCAGTACCCATTCAGCAATCACTACGCCATCAACAAACCGCCTTCAAGAACTTTTGGGAAGGTAGGGCTAAGTACCCGACTTTCAAGAAGAGACACGCAAAACAGAGTGCAACTTTTGCTTCGTCTGCTTTCAAGTACAAAGATGGTCAGCTCTTCATTGCTAAAAGCAAAGAGGCTCTGAATATTCGCTGGAGTCGAGAACTGCCTTCCGAGCCCTCCAGTGTCACTATCAGCAAAGATCGTGCAGGTCGGTACTTTGTTTCCATGCTGTGCGAATTTGAAGCTAAACCAATGCCTATTAGTCACAAGACAGTGGGCATTGATTTAGGTTTGAATGATCTGTTCATCACTTCAGACGGTGAAAAATCCGGCAATCCAAGACACACCAAACGCTACGAGGAAAAGCTCGCCTACCTTCAGCGTCAGTTGTCAAAAAAGCAGAAAGGCAGTAGTAACAGAGCCAAAGCAAAGCTCAAGGTTGCACGTACTCATGCCAAGATCGCTGATTGCCGGATGGATGCTACCCACAAAGCATCCCGCAAACTCATTAACGAGAACCAAGTCGTAGTTTGTGAAGACCTTGCAGTGAAGAACATGATTAAGAATCCAAAACTGGCAAAACACATAGCCGACGCAAACTGGGGAGAATTTGTCCGACAGTTGCAGTACAAGGCAGAGTGGGCTGAAAGACAGGTCGTTCAGATCGACCGATTCTTTCCAAGCTCAAAGCGTTGCTCAGGTTGCGGGTTTGTCCATGAAAGTCTGCCGTTGTCTGTTCGTGAATGGGACTGCCCTGAGTGCAATACCCATCACGACAGAGATATTAATGCAGCCATTAATATTAAAACCGCCGGGCTGGCGGGGTTAGCCTGTGGAGCGACTGGAACGGGGGTGGCTGCGTAAGCAATCATCTAGGGAAGGCGTGTTGAAACAGGAATCTGGTTTGGTGACGAACCAGGAATCCCCGTCGTTCACGGCGGGGAGGATGTCAACCTGTTTAACAAG
>NZ_JAGHRL010000018.1:0-419 GCF_017743815.1 Ruegeria sp. R8_1
TCCGTGAACGGCGCACCATTGCGTAAGGCACCTGGTTTGCGTTGGATGACAGCGAGATAGTGACGCCACTCATAGATGACCTTGCCGGGCTTGCGATGAGATCGCTCGATGATCCGCGCATGCTCGCAAACCGTTTGCCCTTCAGCGACCACGACCAGCCGTTCGGGATAAACATGCAAACTGACACGTCGGTTCGCGAAGCTGGCGGGAACGCTGTAGCGATTGCGTTCGAACGTGATCAGGCATGTGGGTGACACACGCTTACTGTGTTCGATAAAGCCATCGAATGCCGGCGGCAGTGCCATCAGCGTGGGCTTCTCGGCCTCCCACACGTCAGCGATGGACCCCGGCAAAGCCTTGTGCGGTGTCTCTGCCCAAAGGGCGATACAGCGATCTTCAAGCCATTGGTTCAGCTCGTC
>NZ_JAGHRL010000018.1:429-1315 GCF_017743815.1 Ruegeria sp. R8_1
GCTCGTCCAGATCGGCAAAGACCGGCATGACTTGCCACATGCGGTTGCGCGCATCCTGCACGTTCTTCTCAACCTGGCCTTTCTCCCAACCTGCGGCTGGATTGCAGAACTCGGGCTCAAACACGTAGTGGCTGGCCATAGCCTTGAAGCGTGCATTGACGTCCCGCTGCTTGCCTCTGCCCACACGATCAACGGCGGTCTTCATATTGTCATAGATCCCGCGACCAGGCACGCCGCCGAAGACGCGGAATGCATGCCAGTGGGCGTCAAACAGCATCTCGTGCGTTTGCAGCGGGTAGGCCCGCACCAAGAAAGCGCGGCTGTGTGACAGTTTGATATGCGCGACCTGAAGTTTGGCGCGCTCACCGCCAATGTTGGCCCAGTCCTCGCTCCAATCGAATTGGAAGGCTTCGCCGGGCGCGAACACCAAAGGCACGTAGGTGCCGCGCCCCGTCGTCTGTTCCGCTCGATGCCGATCTTCACGCCATGCCCGGGCGAAAGCTGCTACGCGTTCATAGGAGCCATCATATCCCAGCTTCACCAGATCAGCATGCATTTGCTTCACTGTCCGCCGCTCTTTGCGTGACTTCCGCGTCTGGATTAAAAGCCAGGCTGACAGCCGATCCGAATAGGGATCCAGCTTGCTTGGACGCTTGGGCGTCTTGAACTGCGGTTCCACCGCACCTTCACGCAGATACTTCTTTATCGTGTTCCGAGACAAACCCGTCCGCCGGGCAATCTCCCTGATTGGCATCTTGTCACGCAATGCCCAGCGTCGAATGACACTCAAAAATCCCATGTCGATCACTCCAAATCCCCCCAACCAAAACCGTCGGGGAAGTGTGTTCACATGGGTCAATTCTCAGTGACAAATTATGTGGAGCAG
>NZ_JAGHRL010000019.1:0-1123 GCF_017743815.1 Ruegeria sp. R8_1
ACCAGACGGTTGTTCACCAGATCCAGCGTGGTCACATGGGCCGCATTGGCAAACACCTCATTGACCTTGGCATCATCGGTCTCACCCAGCTGCCAGTCATAGCAGATGTTGTTCTTCAGATCGTCATGGACCAGCGTCGCGCCCTCCTGGGCGGCGGCCTTCATGTCGATCACGGCGGGCAGTTCTTCGATATCCAGATCGATCGCCTCGGCCGCGTCGCGCGCCTGTTCCAGGCTGTCGGCCACAACGGCCGCAATCGGATCACCCACATGGCGCACCTTGCCTTGGGCCAGAATGGGATGCGCCGGTTCCTGCATGGGCGCACCGTGCTTGTCGGTCACCTCCCAGCCGCAGGGGATGCCGCCCACCCCTTCGAAATCCTTGCCGGTGAACACTTTGACCACACCGGGCATGGCCTCGGCCGCCGAAGTGTCGATGCTGGTGATCCGGCCATGCGCGATATCCGAGCGCAGGAAATACACATAGGCCTGTCCGGCCACGTTGATGTCGTCGGTATAATTGCCTGCTCCGGTCAGAAAGCGCACGTCCTCGCGCCGCTTGGAACTGGCTCCGATGCCACTGTCTTTGGGCATTGCTTGTTCTCCTCCCATAAACGGATGCTAACGCATCCTTGTCCTTCCACGGGCGCTAAAGGCCCGCAGTGGCGTTTATTCCGCAGCGATGCTGCCGACGTCCTGACCCGATGCGGCCATGATCGCCTTGACGATGTTATGATAGCCCGTGCACCGGCACAGGTTGCCTTCCAGATAATGCCGGATCTCGGCCTCGGTCGGGCGCGGGTTCTCCTTCAGCAACGCCGCCGCACTCATCACCATGCCCGGCGTGCAGAACCCGCACTGAAGACCGTGATGGTCCTGAAACGCCTGCTGGATCACGTTCAAAGACCCATCCGCAGTCGCCTGACCTTCAATCGTGCCAACCTCAGACCCGTCCGCCTCAAGCGCAAGCATGTTGCATGACTTCACGGCCTGACCATCCACATGCACAACACACGCACCACATTGCGCCGTGTCACACCCAACATGCGTCCCGGTCATCCCCAAATGTTCACGCAAAAATCCAGACAATAACGTCCGACCCTCAACTTCACCGCTCACAGCTA